>CAYWDZ010000116.1:0-9683 GCA_964456255.1 uncultured Steroidobacteraceae bacterium
TGCCAGCCCGCGCAGATTGACCGCTACCGGGCACGCGTATCCGGCCCGCTGCTCGATCGCATCGATCTGCAGTTGCGGCTCGCCGCAGTGGACGCCGCAACCCTGCTGGATGGCGCGGTGAGTGCCGTTCCAGGGATGACCACTTCCCAGGCGCGCGACCTGGTCTGCCGCGCGCGGCAACGGCAGCAGGCGCGGCAGGGTGTGCTCAACGCCCACCTGCCTGCGGCCGAAACCAGTCGCTGTTGCAGGGCCGAAGCCCCAGCGCTGCAGCTCTTGCGCCGCAGTACCGCAAAGCACGGCCATTCGGCGCGCAGTCAGCACCGCATCCTGCGCGTGGCACGCAGCATTGCTGACCTGGACGATCGCGATGCCGTGACGGCCAGCGACGTAGGCGAGGCATTGTCACTGCGCTGGGATGACCGATAACCACGGCTGAACCATCTCTCCCGGCTCACCTATACTGGCAGCCGGGCCGCCAGGACATCACAACAAGCAGGGAGATGCTCTCTATATGACCGAAGCGTCAGAAGCCGCGCCGGCCGTTCCGGCCACACGCGAGTTGCCCATCGAGTTCCGCGCAACCGGTACCGAGTACTTCCGCATCTGGATCGTGAACCTGCTGCTGTCGATCATCACGCTGGGCATCTATTCGGCGTGGGCAAAAGTGCGCCGGTTGCGCTATTTCTATGGCAGCACCTTGCTCGAGGGCAATAGTTTCGAATACCACGGCCGGCCGATTGCGATCCTCAAGGGCCGCATCATCGTCGTTGGCACGTATCTGGTATTCATCGCAGCCACCAAGCTGTGGCCCCTGGTGCAGTTCGTGATGATTCCGCTGTTCATCTTTGGCCTGCCCTGGATCATCGTGCGTTCGCGCCTGTTCCAGATGCGCATGACCTCCTGGCGCGGGCTGCGCTTCAACTTCCACGGCCGCTACGGCGGGGCCTTTGGCGTCTTCATCGGCTGGACGCTGCTCGCCGTCGTCACGCTCATGATCCTGTACCCGCTGGCGCTGTGGCAGCAGGTGAAGTTCTTCATCACCAGGACCGCCTTTGGTGCCGAGCGATTCAAGTTTCACACCACCATCGGCAAGTTCTACGAGTTCTGCCTGGTTTCGCTGGGTATCGCGATCGGGGCGGCTTTCATTGTCGGCATCATCTTCGGGATATTTGCCGCCGCAACAGTGGTGTCCGGCGGGTTGCCCGCACCTGGAACTACTCCGGCACCGCCGGACCTGGCAAAGGTGGCGCGCCTGGTAGCGATGGTGATTCCGTTCTATCTGGTCGTGGGTCTGCTGGTCGGCGCCTACTACCGCGCGGCCTTCGTCAACGCCAGTGTAGGCGGCGTGTCGGTCGGTCCGCACAAGGTTTCCTCGCGCCTCAGGTTCGGTCCGCTGCTGGGCATCTATGTCACGAACCTGCTGGGCATGGTCGTGACGCTGGGCCTGTTCTACCCATGGGCGAAGGTGCGCATGCTGCGTTACCAGCTGGCCAACACCAGCGTGATTGCAGCGGGCGATCTCGGGAAGTTTGTGGCGGACCAGGAGGCAAGCCCCAGCGCGGTGGGCGAAGAGGCGGCCGACTTCTTCGACATCGACTTCGGCCTGTAGCAAGCCGATGGCGATCCACGGACGCTATTTCGACGCGAATTCTGCACAGGCCCACGAGGCTGCCCTGGAGTCCACGGGCGGGCCATGGCGCCTGTCAGGTGCCGGTCGTGTGCTGGTATTCGACCCGACCAAGGCGCAGATCTCCGATCGCCTCGGCAGCATCCCGCGCCGGATCCGTTTCGATGACGGCACCGAATTCGAGACCACGGACAACGACGGCATCGACGCGCTGCTCGCCGAACGTGGCGAGCAGCGCGGCACGCTGGTGCACGCGCTGGAACGGCGCTGGGGTGTGGCGCTGGCCGCGCTCGCCGGCGTGGCGCTGGTCACCTTTGCGTTCGTGAAGTACGGCGTGCCGGCACTGGCCGGCTGGACTGCAACGCATCTGCCTGCCTCGGTCGATCAGCGCATCGGCGCACAGACCCTGCAGATCCTCGACAACGGCTTGCTGCAGCCAACCGGGCTTTCACCTCAGCAGCAGTCACGCGTGGACAACCTGTTCCTGCGCATGACCGCGGGTCTTGATGATGGCCATCAATACCAGCTGGAATTCCGCTCCGGTCCAATGGGACCGAACGCGTTCGCGCTGCCGTCCGGAATCATCGTGATCACCGACGACATGGTGAAACTTGCGCACAACGATGACGAGCTGATGGCAGTGCTGGCCCACGAGATCGGCCATGTGCGCGGGCGCCACGCGCTGCGGCAGATCATCCAGGCCGCAGGTGTATCGGCGATGGCGCTGGTGCTGCTGGGCGACGTCAGCACCATCTCTTCACTGGTCACGGCCGCGCCGGCGTTGTTGCAGGCCAAGAACAGCCGCGATCTTGAAGCCGAGGCGGATGAATTTTCGCGGCAGTGGCTGGAGGCAAACGGCATCGCCACCAGGCACTTCGATGACATCATGTGCCGGCTGGAAAGCCGCATTAACAGCAACGGGATGCCATCGTTCCTGTCATCCCACCCGCCCACACGTGAGCGGGCGCATTGCGAGCCCGAGTCCGGAGCGCCCGCTCCGGAAGGCTAGAGTGCTGTCAGGTGATCGACGGCCTGATGGATCAGGTCGTCGCTGATATCCGGGCGACCGCCCTTGGCAGGCATCACACCGGCCTTGCCCGTGTAGCCCTTGACCGCGTGTTCGTACAGCTTCGCCTTGCCCTGCGCAATGCGCGGTCCCCAGGCCGCCTTGTCGCCGGTCTTGGGCGCGCCGGCCAGACCAGCCTCGTGGCAGACCTTGCAGACATTCTGGTAAACGTCGGTGCCGTTGCTGAGGGTGGCCGCGACAGTCGCGGTCGCGGCGGTTGTTACCGGAGCGATGGTCAGCGCGCTGTTGTCCTGGCCAGCCACGGCCACGCGTGCAGGGCTCGCGACCCGTTCCTCGATGCTTTGCTGCGCGCGCGGATCGGTGAGAACATGCGCGACCTGATGGTGCTTGCCGATGTAGTGTGCGAAGGCGAAAACGCCAATGGCGAAGGCCACCAGCAGGCCGAGCACGACGCTGAAGATGTTGAAGAAGTGGGAATCGTGTTTGCTCACGTGGGGGTCCGGTCAGGTGGGTCGTCAGGCGCGGAATTATAGCCCGGAAGGTCCTCATTGGTGTCACGGCAGGGAACTGTTCGTGGCAGGGCAGTCCAAGGGTTTGGGACGGCCCGGAATTCGAGGGGTAATGAGAAGCTTGATCAAACCCATGCTGCTGCTGGCCAGCCTGCTGCCGGCCAGCCCGATACTGGCCCAGGCTGCCGGCGGCGCCAACAAGGACGCGCACTGGGCTTTCCTCGACAGCTATTGCAACGAGTGCCACAACGCCACCGATTGGGCCGGCGGGCTGGCCTTCGACACCCTGACTTCCGCAGACGTGCCGCACGAAATCGATATCTGGGAGTCCACGGTCCGCAAGCTCAGGGGCAGCCTGATGCCCCCGCCGGGCAACAAGCAGCCGACCCAGGCCCAGAAAGACGAGCTGGTGAAGTGGCTCGAGACGAGCCTGGACAAGCGCAAGAAGACGCCCCGCGCCGGCCATGTCTCGGCCCAGCGCCTGACCCGGACCGAATACGCCAACGCCGTGCGCTCGCTGCTCGGTGTCGAGGTCAAAGCCGAGGACATGCTGCCCCCCGAGGTCGAGCTGGAGGGCTTCGACAATATCGCCGCCTCGCTGACCATCTCGCCGTCGTTCCTGGACCAGTACATCTCCGCGGCGCGCTTCATCTCGGCACGTGCCGTGGGCAGCGAAGTACCGAAGATGGGCAAGACCACCTACGGCAACCAGGGTGGCGTCATGCCGCTCGGCAGCCGCGGCGGCGTCCGGTTCAAGCACTTCTTCCCGGCCGATGGCGAGTACCACTTCAGCGTCGTCAACGACATGACCGGCAGCAGCGCGAACACGACGCCGTCCCTGTTCCGCCAGACCGTGGTGATGTTCCTGGACGGCAAGGAAGTGTTCCGGAACCAATTCGGCGGCAAGGAGGACCTGGGTCTTGCCGATCGCCAGGGCGTGGCTGGTGGCGCCAAGGTGATGGCGCGGTTCCGCGATATCCCGGTGAAGGTCACCTTCGGCGTTCATGAGATCGTGTTCACCAATGTGGATCGTGCGCAGGTGCTGTCCGATGCCAACACCGGTGGTGGTATTGGCGGCGGCGGGCGCGGCGGCGGCGGTGGACCATCCAGCGTGGAGGTCAGCGGTCCGTATGGCGCGACCAGTTTCAGTGCCGGCACCACCCGCGATCTGATCTTCGTCTGCAACCCGAAGAACGCGGCCGAAGAGAAGCCCTGTGCAGAACAGATTGCGCGCCATCTGGCCACCCGCGCCTATCGCCGCCCGGCAACCGACGCGGATGTACGGCTGCTGATGGGCTTCTACGACAAGGGCCGGGAAGAGATCGGCAATTTCACTGGTGGCGTGCAGGAAATCGTCATGGGCGTGATTGCGAGCCCCGACTTCCTGTATCGCAGCATCCAGCCCAAGGCGCACAAGAAGGGCCCGCAGCCGCTCACCGCGCTGGAGCTCGCTTCGCGCCTCTCCTTCTTCCTGTGGAGCGACCTGCCGGATGACGAGCTGCTGCAGTCCGCGATCAGCGGCAAGCTCACGAAGCCGGCCGAGTATGAAAAGCAGGTCAATCGCATGCTGCGGGACAAGCGCGCGTCGGCGCTGGTCAACATCTTCGCCATGCGCTGGCTGAATGTGGACGACCTGACCGCGGTCGACCCGGATCCGCAGCTCTATGCCGGCTTCAACGCGGGGTTGCGGAGCGATTTCTCGACCGAGATGCAGATGTTTCTGTCTGAAGTGCTGCTCGAGAACAAGAGCGTGCTGGAGCTGCTGTCGGCGGACTACACCTACGTGAACAGCAACCTGGCGCGGCACTACGGCATCCGCGACGTGCAGGGCAATACGTTCCGCCGCGTGCCGCTCTCTGATCCCAATCGCTTCGGCCTGCTGGGCAAGGCCGCCGTGTTGCTGCGCACTTCCTATCCTGATCGCACCTCGCCGGTGCTGCGTGGCGCGTGGGTGCTGGAAAAGCTGCTGAACACCATGACCAGCCCGCCGCCCCCGGGGGTCGAGACCAACCTCACTCCGAAGGAAGGCGCCGCACCCACCACGCTGCGCGAACGGCTCGAACAGCATCGCGCATCCCCGACCTGCAAGCAGTGCCATGGCGTGATCGATCCGATCGGCCTTGCCATGGAGAACTTCGACGTGATCGGCGCGTATCGCACGAAGGATAACGGCATCGACGTGGATGCCCACACCGTGCTGCCGACTGGTGTTGCAATCAATGGTCCGGCGGGGCTGCGCGAGGCACTGCTGGCGCGGCCTGATCAGGTCGTGCAGACCATCGTGCAGCGCCTTCTGATGTACGGCACCGGCCGTGAGCTGGAGCCGGCCGACATGCCGCAGGTGCGCCAGATGGTGCGTGACACGAAGGCCGGTGGTTACCGTTTCTTTGATCTCGTGATGGCCGTCGTGAAATCCGATGCTTTCCGCCTGCAGGCACCGCCGCATGAGGCGCAAGATCTGCCCAAGGCCACCGTGGCGAGCGCCAAATAGGTTTCAAGCGAGGCAATCCTCATGTTCATCACCAAGAAGCACTTGTCCCGGCGCGCGACCCTGAAGGGCCTGGGCGTTTCGGTGGCGCTGCCACTTCTCGACGCGATGATCCCCGCGGCGACCGCGCTGGCCGCCACGGCTGCGGCACCCAGGATCCGCACGGGATTCTTCTACATCCCGCATGGCGCAATCATGGACAACACGCCGCTGGGCAAGGAAGTGGATGCGTGGACGCCCAGTGGCGAGGGCGCCAGTTTCAAGCTGAACAAGATCATGCAGCCGCTGGACAAGTACAAGCAGCAGCTGATCTCGTACGCGAACCTGGAGAACGCGGCCAGTGCGGGCTCGGTGCACACGCTGCAGCCGGCTACCTGGCTGTCGGCCGTGCGGCCCCCCGAGGGCGTCGGGTCAGGCGCGCAGATGGCGACCACGCTGGATCAGGTCATCGCAGCCAGGCTGGGCCAGGACACCACACTGCCCTCGATGGAGCTGGCGTCCGAGACCACCATCCAGTCGGCCTCGGGCGGCGGCTACTACAGCACCACGCTTTCCTTCCGCGACGAGCACACGCCGCTGCCGATGGAATACAACCCGCGCAAGGTGTTCCTGCAGCTGTTCGGTGAAGGCGATACCGATGCCGAACGCGCGCTCATTGCGCGCCAGAGCAGCAGCATCCTGGACCTGATCAGCGATCGCACCCAGGCGCTGCGCAGCCAGGTGGGCGCTGCCGACCAGCGCGTGATGGACAACTACCTGACGACCATCCGCGAAATCGAGCGGCGGCTGGAGAAGGCCAAGGAGCGCGACATTTCCTCCATCAAGCTGCCCGATGCGCCGGCCGGCGAGCTCGACAACTTCGGCGAGCAGGTCAACATGATGTTCGACCTGATCGCGCTGGCCTACCAGGCCAACCTCACGCGCGTTGCCACGTACATGATGGTGGCCGAGGGCACCGCCCGCGCCTACACCCACCTCGGTGTGTCGGACGGCTTCCACGCCGTTTCGCATCACGCGAACAATCCCGATCGCCTGGTGAAGCTGACGAACATCCAGACCTGGCACATGCAGCAGTTCGCGCGCTTCGTCGACCGCCTGGCGGCAACGCCCGACGGCGACGGCTCGCTGCTGGATCACTCGCTGCTCATGTACGGCTCGAACATGAGCAACAGCGACCGGCACAACAACTACCCGCTGCCGATCATCCTGGTGGGTGGCGCCAATGGCAGGTTGAAGGGCGGCAGGCACATCGTGCCGCCGGAGAAGACCCCGGTGGCCAACCTGCATCTGACCGTGCTGGACATGCTGGGCATCCCGCAGGAAAAGTTCAGCAACAGCACCGGCCTGCTGACGTGAGAGCAGGCGTGCAGCAATTCCCCACCAGACGCTCGGTCCTTGGCGCAGGCATGGCCGCAGTGGCCAGCATGGCCCTGCCGCGCGCACTGCGTGCTGCCGGCAGCACCGCGGTTTCCACCACGAAGTTGCATGACCGGCTGCTGCTCGTCAGCGGTCTCGGCGGCAACCTGGTGGCGCTGCGCGGCGAGGAGGGTCTGCTGCTGGTGGATTCCGGCGCGCCTGGCACCACCGACCTGCTGGTCGCCGAACTCGGCAAGTTCGCGCGCGGGGCGAAGGTGCACACCATCATCAACACGCACTGGCACGCCGACGAGACCGGCGGCAACGATGTCTTCGGCGCGGCCGGCGCGAAGCTGATCGCCCATGCCAAGGCCGCCCAGCGCATGGCCAACGACCAGTACGTGCCCTGGGAGGACCGCTACCTCAAGGCACGCAGCAAGGCAGCCGTGCCGAAGGAAATCTTCTACAACGGCAGCAAGACATTGCAGTTCGGCAAGGAGCACATCGAGTACGGCTACCTGCAGCAGCCGCACACCGATGGCGACATCTACGTGTACCTCACCGAATCCAATGTGCTGCTGGCCGGTGACGCCGTGTCGCCGCAGCTGGATCCGGAGCTCGCGTGGTTCGAGGGTGGCTGGGTGGGTGGCCGCGTCGATTCGCTGGCGAAGCTGCTGGCGATCGGCAATCCGCAGACGCGCATCATCGCCTCCACCGGCGGCGTGATCTCGCGCACCGAGGTCAAGACTGAACACGAGGCCATGGTGGGTGCCTACGACCGCGTTACGCAGGCCTTCCTGAAGGGTTTCACCACCGAGGACATGCAGCAGGCGAAGCTGCTGGACGGGCTGCCGCGCAAGTGGGCGGATCCCGACAAGTTCCTCTACGCCGCGCACAAGGGTGTCTGGGCCCACTACAACAAGATTTCGCACACCGTCGTCTAGCCATATGCGCACATCGCGAATCCTGCTGACACTTACTGCCGCGCTGCTGCCGATGCTGGCCTCGGCCACCGGTCTTGCGGACCTGATCCAGGGCGGTGAACGCAAGGACGCGCTGGCCGCGATCGCCGGCGGCGCCGACGTGAATGCCGCGCAGCCCGATGGCACCACCCCACTCATGTGGGCGGTGCAACGCATCGACCACGAACTGGTCAACGAGCTACTCAAGCGCGGCGCCAGGCCCAACGGCCGCAATGTGCTCGGCGCAACGGCGCTGACCGAAGCCATCGATACCAGCGACAGCGCGCTCGTGATCCAGTTGCTGCAGGCTGGCGCGGATCCGAACGCGGGCAACGATGACGACCAGATGCCGCTGATGCTGGCCGCGCGTGCGGGCTCCATGCCGATGGTCGAGGCACTGGTGAAGGCTGGCGCAAAGATCAACACGCGCGAGAAGTTCCGCGGCCAGTCGGCGCTGATGTGGGCGGTTGGCACCAACAGTGCCGGTGCCGCCGCGGTGACCGATTTCCTGATCAAGCACGGCGCCGAGGTGGAATTCCGCGCGGCCGCCAACGACTGGGGCAACCAGATCACCGGCGAACCGCGCGCGCAGTACCGCCCGACGGGCGGGTTGACGCCGCTGCTGTATGCAACGCGTTCCGGCTGCCTGGAGTGCGCCAAGTTGCTGGTGCGGGCCGGGGTGGACATCAACCGCCCGACACCCGACGGTGTGTCGCCGCTGATGAACGCCATCGATGCCGGCAGCTACGCCGTCGCGAACTTCCTGCTGGACGAAGGCGCCAATCCCAATCTGCAGGACTGGTGGGGCCGCACGGCGCTGTACATCGCGATCGACATGCACAGCCGTGGCGGAGCCATCGAGGGCGCGGGCGGTGGCCGCGGTGGTGCGCGTGGTGGTGGCGCGCGCGGTGGCGGGCCGGCGCGCGCCGGTGGACCACCCGGCGGTTTTGCGCCGCGTGGTGGTGGGCCGCCGGCCGGCGGGCCTGCGGCCGCACCATCGGCGCCACCTGCCAGTGCTTTCCAGCTTGCCGAACGTCTGCTGCAGATGGGCGTGGATCCCAACACGCAGCTCGACATGCACCGGCCGTTCCTGGGCCGCTTCGTCGATGACCTGCTGACCACCGGCTGCACGCCGCTGCTGCGCGCGGCAGTGGGCTTCGACAAGCCGGCGGTGGAACTGCTGCTGAAGCACGGCGCCATCGTCGACCTGCCCAACGTGATGGGCGTGACGCCATTCATGGCGGCAGCCGGCATCGGCTGGGGCGGTGTTGGTGGTTCGGGCCCCGGGCAGAGTCCGATCTTCTACGGCAACCGGCCACGGCCCAACCTGGAGGACGAGGCCATCGAAGTGCTCAAGGTGCTGCTGGCGGCCGGCGCGGACATCAATGCGCGCATCACCGACACCAGCAGCCACACGGCGATCATCGCGCGCCCGAGTTCGATGAGTCTGCGCCAGGGTCAGACGGCCATCTTCGGCGCCATCGGCGCCGGCACCGTCAATGAAACGGCCCCGCCGCGCAACTGGCTCAAGCTCACGCAGTTCCTGATCGACAACGGCGCGCGTCTCGACATCAAGGACGCGCGCGGCCGGACGCTGATCGATGCGCTGGTGGGCCTGGAGCAGGGCGAGCAGATTTCACGCGGCGGCGGACGCGACTCCCCCAGCACGCCCGAAATGGTTGCGCTGATCAAAGGGGCCATGGGCGTCAAGTGA
>CAYWDZ010000117.1:0-9637 GCA_964456255.1 uncultured Steroidobacteraceae bacterium
GATCATGTTCTGCTCGATCGCCAGGCGCTGACGTTCCTTGATCTGCGCATCGGTCAGCGTGGCGTCCACGTAGGGCACGGGTCCGCTGCTCTCGACGACGAAGGCGGCATCCGGAACGGCCTTGCGCATTGCGTCACGGGCCGCATCCAGGTCGGTGCCTGCAGCAAAGGTCACACGCACGCCATCCAGGATCCCTTCGGATTCATGCCGCGCGGTGTCGGAGAAGTTGATGTTGGCCGTGGTCAGCGCGCGCCGGAAATCCTGCTCGTAGCTTTCGACCAGCTGCGCGATCGCGCCGTTCACATCCACTTCGTAAAGCAGGTACAGGCCGCCACGCAGGTCCAGGCCCAGCGGCATGGGCCTTAAGCCCAGCTTCCTGAAGATGTTGGGCGCACGCGGTGCGTTCGCCAGTGCCGAGACCAGATTGGGGCCGATGGCATTGATGGCATCACGACCGGCCAGCTGCTGGCTCACGTCATCGAAGAGCACCATCATGCGGCCTTCGTCGACATAGGCGCGCTTGAACTTCGTGCCGCTGGCCTGCAGTTGCGCTTCGATGGTCTGCTGTGCCGTCGCGTCAATCGGACTGCGATCGCGGTTGGCGACCTGCACTGCCAGGTCATCGCCGAAGAAATTCGGCGCGGCGAAGACCAGCGCGACCAGCATCACGCAGGCGACCAGGATGTATTTCCAGCGGGGGAACTCAAGCATGGGAGGTCAGGTCCTTCAGGCGCTCTTGTAGGTTCCCTTCGGGACCAGCTGCGTGATCTGCGACTTCTGCAGCTTCACGCGCACGCCGTCGGCGATCTCGACGGTGACGAAGGCGTCGCCGACTTCGGTCACCTTGCCGAGGATGCCACCGGCGGTAACCACCTCATCGCCCGCAGCCAGCTTCGCAAGCAGCGCCTGGTGTTCCTTGGCGCGCTTCTGCTGCGGACGGATCAGCAGGAAATACATGGCAACCAGCATCAGGGGGATCAGCAACATGTTCAGCATGCTGGGTTGCTGGGCGGCATTGCCCGCGGCCTGCGCGTGGGCATCGGAAATCAGGAAGCTCATGGTTGTATTGCGGGCCTTGGGTAGCCAAAAACGGCCGGGGATTATGCCACAGGGGCGCCCGGCGTCCGCCGGGCCATGAAATCCCTGGCAAAAGCCGCAAACCGGCCCTCATCCAGGGCCTGCCGGACCCGCTGCATCAGGTCCAGGTAGAAATGGAGGTTGTGGATGGTGTTCAGGCGGGCGCCAAGGATCTCGTTGCACTTGTCCAGGTGCCTGAGGTACGCGCGGGAGTAGTTCCGGCAGGTGTAGCAGCCACATTCGGGGTCGATGGGGCCGGTGTCGGCGGTATTGGCCGCATTGCGAATGTTCAGGACGCCGGCATGCGTGAACAGATGGCCATTGCGGGCATGCCGGGTGGGCATCACGCAGTCGAACATGTCCACCCCGCGGGCCACCGAGGCGATCAGGTCCTCCGGCCGCCCGACTCCCATCAGATAGCGGGGCCGGTCGGCCGGGATCAGCGGCGTGATGCCCTCCAGCACGGCCAGCCGCACCTCTTCGGGCTCACCCACGGCCAGGCCACCGATGGCAAGCCCCGGAAAGTCGATACGGGTGAGCGCTTCGAGCGAAGCCTGCCTGAGCGGCTGGTACATGCCGCCCTGGATGATGCCGAACAATTCACCGGGGGCCGCGCCATCGCGGTAGTAGTGTGCCTTCGATCTTTCGGCCCAACGCATCGAGCGCTCCATCGACTCGCGCGCCTGCGCTTCGGTGGCCGGCCAGGCGGTGCAGTCATCGAAGCACATGGCAATGTCCGAACCCAGCGCGCGCTGCACGTCCATGGAATCTTCAGGCGTGAGCCGCACCTGGCTGCCGTCGATGGGCGATGCAAAACGCACGCCCTCTTCGCTGATCTTGCGCAGCTCGGCGAGGCTGAACACCTGGAAGCCACCGGAGTCGGTCAGGATGGGCCCGTCCCAGTGCATGAAGCCATGCAGTCCACCGTGCGCGCCGATGACATCGGTGCCGGGCCGCAGCATCAGGTGGAAGGTATTGCCGAGGATGATCTGGGCCCCGAGGTCCTTGAGCTCTTCCGGCGTCATCGCCTTGACCGTGCCGTAGGTGCCCACCGGCATGAAGGCCGGCGTCTGCACCGTGCCGTGCGCCAGTGTCAGACGCCCACGCCGCGCGCTGCCCTCGGTCTTCTGCAGTTCGAAAGCGATCATGCGCGCACGCCGGGTGCGGGCGTGATCCACATGGCATCGCCGTAACTGAAGAAGCGATAGCACTCGTGCACGGCATGCCGATAGGCGGCCAGCACGTTCGCCAGGCCGGCATAGGCCGCGACCAGCATCAGCAGCGTTGATTCCGGCAGGTGGAAATTGGTGATCAGGGCGTCCACGACGCGGAAAGCATAGCCCGGCGTGATGAACAGCCGCGTTTCGCCATGACCGGCAGCCAGTTCTCCCCCGGCGGCTGCGGCCTCGAGCGCCCGCGCCACGGTGGTGCCGACGGCAATCACACGCCCTCCGGCGGCACGGGTGGCGGCGACGGACTCGACCAGCGCGGGCGAGACCGTGAACAACTCCCCATGCATCACATGCTGCGAGACATCCTCCACGCGCAGCGGCTGGAACGTCCCCGCCCCCACGTGCAACGTGACCACGGCGCGCCGCACGCCCAGCGCATCGATCCGCGCCACCAGCGGCGCGTCGAAATGCAGGCTGGCAGTCGGCGCGGCCACCGCGCCAGGCTGGCGCGCGAAGATGCTCTGGTAACGCTCGCGGTCCGCGGCCGAAGCGCTGCGTTCGATGTAGGGCGGCAGCGGCACGCTGCCATGCGCCTCGAAGAACGCGAGCACGTCGCCGGGCGTCGCGATCTCCCACAGGTCGCCCGCCTCGCCCGGCACGCGCTCCACCACGCGCACCTCACCACCTGCAGTCGTGATGACGAGTCCAGGACGGATGGCCTTGCTCGCACGCATCTGCACCCAGGCGCACCCGGCATCGACCACGCGTTCGAGAAAGATCTCGACGCGGCCGCCCGAGGGCTTGGTACCGAACAGCCGCGCCGCCACCACACGCGTGTCATTGAAGACCAGCAGGTCTTCGGGTCGCAGCAGTTCCGGGAGGTCGGCGAAGCGCCGGTCGGCCAGCGCCCCCGTGGCGCCATCCAGAATCAGCAGCCGGCTGGCCGACCGCTCGGGCAGAGGCGCCTGGGCGATGAGTTCCGGCGGCAGCTCGTAGTGGAAATCGGCGCGGCGCATGGGGCCGCGCATGGTATCCCATGCACGGCCCGGCCGGCCTCAGCGCTGCACGTCCTCCGGACCACCCCTGGGCATGGTCACCTCGATGGTCTGGGCCTTGCGATCGCGCTGTATGCGCAGCGTGAACTTCTCGCCATCGGTGTAGGAGCGCAGGATGCGCGCCGCATGCTGGGCACTGCTCGGCTCGCGCCCGTCGATGGCCAGGATCACGTCGCCATCCTGCAGCTTGAAGGCGGGGTTGGATCCGGCACGCACCACCAGCACACCGGATTTCACGCCGAAGTAGCTGCCCAGCTTCTCCGACAGCGTGGCGAACTCGACGCCACGGAAGCGCGTGCCATCATCCGGCCCGTTGCCCAGAGTGCGGATCTCGATGCGACGCTCGCCTGGTGCGATCTGGACTCCTGGCTGACCAGGCACCGGCTGCAGCTGAAAGGTGCGCGCGCCTGGCCCTTCAGGCATGCGGGGCATGATCTGGACCTGGCCCATGGCGGCCACCGGCGCGGGCCGTGGCGTGACATCGAAACTCATCTTCTTGCCATCGCGCAGCACATCGACCTGCAGCTTCAGATTGGGCTCGACCTGCGCCATGGTGTCGACCAGTGCGCGGCCCGGGTTGGCCTCGCTGGTCAGGTCCTTGCCGCCCAGACTGGTGATGACATCGCCCGGCTTGATGCCCGCCTCGGCGGCTGCGCCACCGGGGCTGACCTCGCTGACCCGGGCGCCGCCCCGATGCGGTTCACCCGTGTCCACCGAGATGCCAAGCAGCGCGCGCGGCAAGGGCGCGCCGCCATCGGCGCTGAAGCGAAAGGCGAAGTTCTGCCCCAGTTCCCGGGAGAGCTGCGCCACTTCACTGGTTGCCATCTCCAGTCGCCTGCGCGCCTCTTCCAGGCGTCGCTGCAGGTCCTGCCCCTGCGCCGGTGGTGGCGCAGGCGCTGGTTCCGCCGCAGCACACAGTGCAGGCATGGTGCCCACCGCGAGACAGGTGGCGATCAGCATTTGACGGAATGCGTACATGTTGGAGGCTCCTTCGTTCATCACAGATCAAGCAGGGTCTGCGCGTAGCTGACGCGCTGCAGGGAATCATTCAGTTGCTCGCGCGCGTATTCCATCTGGTGCAGCCGTTCCGGTGGCGCCTGGTACACGCGTGCGGCCGAGATCTGCGCGTCGAGCAGGGCGATGTGATCCTGCAGTTCGCTGGTCACGTCAAACTGGCCGACATCCACCAGCGCAGGCTGGTACGGCACCGCGCCGGACAGCTCCGCCACGGGCTGCGGTGACTGCGTGACCAGCGCCAGCATCGCCACCAGGCCCAGAACCGCCACCGAGGCCGCGGCACTCCACACCCCCGCGCGGCGACGGGCTTCCGCGGCAGCACGGCGGCGCTCGAATTCCTCGAAGCCGAATGGGGGCTCGATCGGGCGCGCGTCAGACAGATCGGCAGGACTGATCGTGTTGGTCATGACAGCACCCTCGGCGCCGTAATGCCCGCGCTGGAAGCCGCGGGATCGGTGGCGCGGTGATCGGACAGTTGTGCCCGCAGCAGCGCGTGCGCACGCGACAACTGCGATTTGGAAAAGCTGATGCTGCGGCCGAACAACCCGGCGATCTCCTCATGGCTGAGCCCCTCGACGTCATGCAACCACACGATGGCGCGCGCCGGATCGGGCAGGCGCGCCAGGGCACGCTCCAGGTCGATGCGCTCGGCCAGCGGCGGTTCCGCGGCCAGCAGTCCCGGGGCTTCCTCGCCGGGCAGCATGGCTTCGAGCGTTTGCCGCGCGCGCTGCCACGGGGATCGCAGATGCATCAGGCAATGGCGCAGGGCGATCTGGCGCACCCAGGCCCCGAACGGCGCCTCGCCGCGGAACTGTGGCAGGCGCCCAAGCACACCGACCATGCAGTCCTGGAACACATCCTCGGCAGCCGCCTGGCTGCGCACGATGCGGCGGATCAGCGCGAACACCGCGCCGGCGGATTCCTCATAGACCTGGCGCTGCGCGACCCGGTCACCTGCCGCCGCACGGCGCAGGCACTCCTCAGTGGGCGCGATCTCGAGGAACCGGCTCATGCCCCCTAGGATGCGCCAGCCCCGCAAAAGGTCGCAGGCCAGGGCGATTAAGATTCGGATACCATTTGCGCCCCCGCATGCCCGTGTGGCGGAACTGGTAGACGCAGCAGACTCAAAATCTGCCGTTCGCAAGAACGTGTCCGTTCGATTCGGACCACGGGCACCAACTCAAGGCCAGCTCGCTCAGCTACCCGCCATCCTGGTGGGCTCGGGGCCCTTCAGGATTCTTGCAAGCGCCACACCGCACATCGCGCCGGCTAGCTGCGCCACGATGAAGGCCGGCACGTCGACGCGGCGGATTCCGGCGAAACTTCCGGTCAGTGCGCGCGCCACGGTGATGGCTGGATTCGCGAACGAAGTGGAAGCGGTGAACCAGTAGGCCGCACCGATCCACAGTGACACGCGCCATGCGGCATCGCCGGGCTTGCGACAGAACGCGATCACGAGGATGAGCCCCGCAGTGGCGACGAACTCCGCCAGCCACTGGCCCGGACCGCTGCGCGCATGCATGGAGGTCTGCAGCAGCGGCAGATCGAACATCGCATGCGCCAGCAGCGCGCCGGCGCAACAGCCCAGCACCTGCACGGCCGCATAGGGCAGCAGCTCACGCAGCCCCATCTGCCGCTGCACGATGGCCGCCAGCGTGACGGCCGGATTGAAATGGGCTCCGCTGATGGGCGCGAGCGTTGCGATCAACACTGCCAGCACGGCAACCGTCGCCGCGGTATTGGCCAGCAGCGCCAGTGCATCATTACCCTGCGCAAGCTGCTGCGCCATGATGCCCGAGCCGATCACCGCGGCCGTCAGCAGCAATGCGCCAAGCGCTTCGGCCAGCAGTCGGCGCAACACGCCTATTGCTGCTCTTGCTGTGCGGCCGGTGTGCCGATGGCGCGCACGCGCTGCTGCAACTTCACGCGATCCAGCGAACGGATCGGCAGGCTGGTGAACAGCCGGATGCGGCTTTCAAGTTCGCGGAAGGCAATGCGGAAGGCCAGCCACTTGTCAGTGTCGCTGCCCTCCACGGCAGCCGGATCGGCTACGCCCCAATGCGCGGTGATGGGCTGCCCCGGCCACACCGGACAGAGTTCACCGGCCGCGTTGTCACAGACGGTGAACACGAAATCGAGCGACGGTGCACCGGCCTGCGCGAATTCGTCCCAGCTCTTGCTGCGCAGACCTGCGGTGGGCATGTTCATCTGCTGCAGCAGCTGGATGGCGAGCGGATTCACCTGACCTTTCGGATGGCTGCCGGCGCTGTGTGCCACGAACTCGCCCCGGCCCCAATGATTCAGCAGGCTTTCGGCCAGGATGCTGCGCGCGGTGTTGCCGGTGCACAGGAACAGCACGTGGAAAGGACGCTGCGTCATGCAAGCCGCCGGCGCCGCGGCGGTGCCACCGCCTGCGCGGGGGCGCAGCAGGCCG
Organism: uncultured Steroidobacteraceae bacterium; assembly: GCA_964456255.1. Taxonomy (GTDB): domain Bacteria; phylum Pseudomonadota; class Gammaproteobacteria; order Steroidobacterales; family Steroidobacteraceae; genus ZC4RG30. The sequence continues at coordinate 6,756 of CAYWDZ010000117.1, forward strand.
CAGCGGCACCACTCTCGACGCAGCAGTGGTCGGTCAGAAAGCCAACCAGCGCATTCATGGTGCTGAAGTCGGCGCTGTAGATCAGCTGGCGGCCCTCGCGTCGGCGCTGCAACAGCCCCGCGCGCAACAGCGCCTGCAGATGGAAGGTGAGAGAGGACGGCGCCACTCCCAGTCGCTCGGCGATCACGCCAGCCGGCAGGCCGCCCGGACCGCGCTTGACCAGCAGCCGGTACAGCGCGAGGCGATTCGCGTGTGCAATGGCGGCGAATGCCGCGGCGGCCTGGGCCTGGTTCATGGGACGCTACGATATTTCGAGGATTGTCGTATCGTCAAGCAGATGTTTCTGGCTGGCCGGAAGGCACCGGTGGGTCAGCCTACCTGGACAATGCCCGTGATCGATGCCGCCTCACGCTCTGTCAGCGTGGCGATGGCGGCATCCAGCGGCTCGGCCTTGCCGAACAGATATCCCTGGCCGAAATCCACCCCGAGCCTGCGAAGCATCTCCGACTGGTCGGTCGTTTCGACATGCTCCCCCACCACCTGCAGCACGAAATCGCGCGCCAGCTGCACGATGCCCTTCACGGCTGCTTCCGATCGCTTGTTGGTGGTGATGTCCCGGACAAAGCTGCCATCGATCTTCAGCCGTGTTACCGGCAGCTGGTGCACATAGGCCAGCGAGTTGGCGCCCGTGCCGAAATCGTCGATGGCAATGCCGACGCCCGCCGCGCGCAGGCGGCGCATCGCCTCGCCGGCACGCTCCAGGTCGGCCAGCGCCATCTGCTCGATGACCTCCACCACGATGCAGGCGGGGTCGATGCGCGAGCGGCGCAGCTGCTCGATGAAATGTGTGGTGAATTCGGCGTCGCACAGCGACTGACCGCACACGATGATGGAAACGGTGGTGCGCTGGCGTGCCAGCAGGTCCCGATGCGGCGCGAGGATGGTGAATGCCTGGTCCACCACGTAGCGGTCGAGCAGGGACAGCAGCTGGTAGCGCTGCGCCACTTCGATCAGCTTGATCGGATACGCGCCCTGCACCACTTCGGACGTGTCGCGGGACTTGAGCAGCAGCTCGAAGCCCATCGGGTGCCGGCTGTCGCGCAGGGAGACGATGGGCTGCGCGTGCAACTGCAGCTCGCCCGAGGCGATGGCTTCCAGCAGGTCGTTGACGGCCATGTCCTCGCCCTGCCGCCGGATCATCGTGGCGTCGTCGTGCTGGCGGGTCTCGATGCGCGCGCGGCCATGTTCTTCGGCCAGCTCGAGCACCCGGTCGGCGGCCACCAGCGCCGGTTCGAGCGAGTCGGCACTGAAGTCGAAGTCCACGATGCCGCTGGTGCAGGACAGGCGCGTTGCGCTGCCCTTGTGTTCAATGACGATCCTGCCCAGTGCGTGCTGGATGCGTTCGACGATGCGCACCGCGCCGGCCGAATCGAATTCGGGCACGGCCACTGCAAACTTGCCGGCGCCGAGGTGCGCTACCAACGCCCCCTCCGGGAGCAGCGGCTCGGCAAGCAGGCGCCCGAAAGCCGCAACGGCTTCGTCGCCGCCGGCGGCTCCGGCAGTGTGATGCAGAGTGCGCAGGCCATCCAGCTCGGCAAGCAGCAGCGAACCTGGGGTCCGCTGGCGATTCGCGATCGCGGTCCGCAATCCCATCTGCGACAGGTGCCCGGTGTGGGAATCCACTTCGTACATCAGGCGGCTGACCAGCCGCATGGCCTGCACCTGCCCGAGCACGGCAGTCCAGGTATCGAAGCGCGGTGCGTCCAGTGAACGCGCAAACACCAGCCACGCAGGCGCGCGCGAGGTACCCGTGTCGGCTGCGACGATCAGCAGGCGACAGATGCCACCGGGACCGTCGCCTTGCACGATGCGAGCCGCACCGTCGGAGGAATCCATTTGATTGGCCAGTCGCTCGGGCAGGCGGTCGAATTCAGCCTGCATCTGGCTCGGAACCAGCTCTTCCAGAGTTGCCAGCGACACACGCAGGCCGCAGGCCGGGATCCACAGCAGCACCGCATCGGCCTGCATGCGCGCCGCCGCATCGCGCAGCGCGCCAACCAGCGACGCACGCGGACTTATGCGGCGGCGCATTTCGCGCCCGAGCCGCATCAGGGACAGGTCAGGGCCGTGCCTGCCTGTGGCGCTGGTATCCTTTGAATCCACTCGACTTTCGACCGTTGATTTTCCATAGCCATGATGGACTGGGGCCGGCTGGACGGGATGTGAAGCCTGTCGCAGCAAACCGTTCCTAACAGCCTGATGCAGAAGCGCTTTTGTACATATTGCGGTCAGCCCACGGTGATCGGCGTGCCGGCCGGCGACAGCCATCCGCGCCGCGTGTGCCCGGGCTGCCAGGCCGTGCACTACGAGAATCCGTTGATCGTGGTCGGCTGCGTACCGGAGTACGAGGGGCGGATCCTGATCTGTCGCCGTGCCATCGAACCGCGGCGCGGGTACTGGACCGTACCGGCCGGTTTCATGGAACTGAACGAATCACTGGAAGACGGCGCCGCGCGCGAGTGCCTGGAAGAGGCACTGGCACAGGTGGACATCGGCTCGCCGCTGGCGCTGGTGAATGTTCCGGAGGCCGGGCAGGTGCATGTGTTCTTTCGCGCCCGCATGAGTTCGGATGCGCATGGCGCCGGCGAGGAAAGCCTGGAGGCAAAACTGGTCGAGCCGGCGGCCATACCGTGGGACGACATCGCGTTTCCGTCGACACGCTATGCGCTCACGCAGTACCTGGCCGACCGCGCGGCCGGCACCGACGGCATCCACGTCACCACCCTGCGGCGACGCGATCCGGGCTGAAATCCCCACGCATGTTCCCTACAATCCGCGCCTGACCGTTCGAGGAGCCTGCATGACCTTTGTCGTCACCGAAA
>CAYWDZ010000118.1:0-9572 GCA_964456255.1 uncultured Steroidobacteraceae bacterium
TAGATGCACGAAATCGACGGATAACGCACGCTCGTCAGCAGGTGATGCAGGCCGTGGCCGAACTCGTGGAACAGCGTGATCACGTCGTCGTGCGACAGCTGTGCGGGCTTGCCTGCTGCGCCGGGCAGGGCGTTGCACACCAGATAGGCGATCGGCAGAGCATGGCCGGTGGAAAGATCCTTGCGGCCCACGCAGTCATCCATCCAGGCGCCGCTGCGCTTGTTCGGCCGCGCGTAAGGGTCGAGATAGAACCCGCCGATCACCGCGCCATTCGCATCGAGCAGGTCGTAGTAACGCGCATCGGCATGCCACAGGGCCACGTCGTGGCGCTGACGGAAGTTCACCTGGAACAGTCGCTGCACCACGCTGAACAGGCCGTCCAGCACGTGCGGCAGCGGGAACCAGGGGCGAAGTTCCTCCTGCGAGATGCTGTAGCGCTGTTCCTGCAGGCGCTCGGAGTAATAGGTGATGTCCCAGGCGTCCAGCTTGCGGCCGGCGAAGGCCTCCAGCTCCGCCAGTTCGCGCTGCGCGGCAGGTCGCGCGGCGATGGCCATGTCGTGCAGAAACCTGATCACTTCCTCGACGCTGCGCGCCATGCGCCTGGCCAGCGCATAAGCCGCATAGTTGTCGAAGCCGAGCAGCTGCGCGGCTTCATGCCGATAGCGCAGCAGGTCTTCCATCACCTGGGTGTTGTCGAAGCTGGCCGGGCTGGGGCCCGTGGTCGCGGCGCGTGTGCACCACGCACGATAGAAGACCTGTCGCAGGCTGGCCGATTGCGCATCGGTGACCACGGCGACATAGGTGGGCTGGTCCAGCCCAAGCAGCCATCCCGACTTGCCGGCGGCCACCGCGCGATCGCGGGCCCGCTCCTTGATCATGGCATTCAGGCCGGCGAGTTCGGACTCGTCGGTCACCTCGTGGGTGAACGCATTGGTTGCATCGAGCACGTTCTCTTCGAACTTCGCGGCCAGCCGCGACAGCTCGAGCATCACGGCCTTGAACCGGTCCTTCTTCGCGCCGTCCAGCGCCACACCGGCCAGGCGGAATTCATTCAGTGCATGGTCAAGCACGGCAAGCTGTTCCGCGTCGAGACTGGCGCCTTCGTGTTCACGCACCGTCTTGAACGCGTGGAACAGGCGCTCGTTCTGGCTGAGGTCGGTGCCGTATTCGGACAGCAGCGGCAGGCAGGCGTTGTAGCGTTCGCGCAGCGCCTCGTTGTTCATCACCCCGTTGAGATGACCCACCGGCGACCAGGTGCGCGACAGGCGGTGATGCAGTTCCTCCAGAGGTTCGACCAGCGTGTCGAAGCTGGGTGAATCGGTCGCCTCCAGTTCACTGATCCGGGCGCGGTTGTCTTCCAGCAGCTGCCGGATGCCGGTTTCGACATGGTCGGGGAGGATGCGGTCGAACGCCGGCAGCGGGCCGCCGTTCAACAGGGGATTCTGGTCACTCATTCGTCCGCATGATAATGAGATGAGGATGCAACTAGCCACGACCTTGCGCGGGCCCGGGTAACATGCCCCGATGAGCGAAATTGTCGACCTGATCGTTGTGGGAGGCGGAAGCGGGGGCATCGCCACGGCGCGCCGCGCGGCCCAGTACGGCGCCCAGGTGGTCCTGGTGGAGGCCGGCAGGCTGGGCGGCACCTGCGTCAACGTGGGTTGCGTGCCCAAGAAGATCATGTGGACCGCTGCCGAACTGGCCGGGGCATTGCAGGAGGCCCGTGGCTACGGGTTCGACCTCGCGCGCCCGCGTCATGACTGGGCGGCGCTGCGGGCCGGGCGCGATGCCTATGTGGCCAGGCTCAATGGCATCTATGAGGCCAACCTGTCGAAGTCGAAGGTCGAGCTGGTGCGCGGCCATGCGCGGGTGGTTGATGCGCACACCGTCCTGGTCGAGGGCCGCCGCATCAGCGGCAGGCACATCGTGCTGGCCACCGGCGGCAGGCCGCGTGCCGCCGGAATTCCGGGTGCAGAACTTGGCATCGATTCGGATGGATTCTTTGCTCTGGCAGAACGTCCGGCGCAGGTGACGCTGGTTGGATCGGGGTATGTCGCGGTGGAATTTGCCGGCGTGCTGGCGGCATTGGGCAGCAAGGTGACCGTGGTCTGGCGCGGAGGCACCTTGCTGCGCGACTTTGATCCCATGCTGAGTGAGGCGACGCATGAAGGTCTGGCTGCAGCCGGTGTCGTGCTGCGTCCGCAGACCATGCCCTCTGCTCTTGCGCGTGCCGCACATGGGCGCATCGATGTGCAGCTGGACAATGGCGAACGCATCGCGGGTCAGGACACGGTGATCTGGGCCATTGGTCGTGACCCGGTCACCAGCTACATCGATCCCGGGCTCGGAATTGCCTGTGACGCAAATGGCTACATTGAGGTGGATGAGTACCAGCAGACCAGCGTGCCGGGAGTGTTTGCCATTGGCGATGTGACCGGCAAGGTCACACTGACACCGGTGGCGATCGCGGCGGGACGGCGGCTGGCTGATCGACTGTGGGGCGGGCAGGCTGATCGCAAGCTCTCCTACGACAACATTCCCACAGTGCTCTTTGGCCATCCACCACTGGGTACGGTGGGTTTATCCGAGCCTGAAGCCAGGGCGCGTTTCGGCGACGCGGTGAAGTGCTACTCCACCGCTTTCGTGCCGATGTATCACGCACTCACCGAAGCCCGACCGAAGACCCGCATGAAGCTGGTGACCGTGGGTGCCGAGGAACGCATCGTCGGACTGCATCTGGCTGGCCGCGGTGTCGACGAGATGCTGCAGGGATTCGCGGTGGCGGTACGCATGGGCGCGACCAAGCGCGACTTTGATGACACGGTGGCGATTCATCCCACCGCGGCGGAAGAACTGGTGACGATGCGCTGATGACCACCGGCAAGCGGCCCATCCTGATCGCCCATCGCGGCGCCAGCGGCTGCCTCCCCGAGCACACGCTGGCAACCTATGCCCTGGGGATCCTGCAGGGTGCCGACTATATCGAGCCTGACCTGGTGGCAACCCGCGACGGTGTGCTGGTGGCGCGCCACGAGAATGAAATCAGCGGTACCACGGATGTGGCCGCACACCCCGAGTTCAATGAGCGCCGCCGCAGCCAGCGCATCGATGGAGTCGAGATCAGCGGCTGGTTCACCGAAGACTTCACGCTGGCAGAACTGAAGACATTGCGCGCGCGCGAGCGCATTCCGCAACTGCGCCCGGGCAATGCACAGTACGACGGACAACTGGAGGTGCCCACGCTGGAGGAGATTCTGGGCCTTCTGTCGCAGGTGAATGCCACCCGCGCGCAGGCGGGTCTTGCGCCAGTGGGTGTCTATGCGGAGACCAAGCACCCGTCGCATTTCGCCTCGATCGGACTGGCGCTGGAGCCATTGCTGCTCGATACGCTGAAGTCTCACCTCGGCAGCGCACCGGCATTCATCCAGAGTTTCGAGGTCGACAACCTGCGCAGGTTGCGCAGCCAGTGCGACTACCCGCTGGTGCAGCTGATGGAAGACCATGGTGGTCCGTGGGATCAGGCAGGCCGCATGGACTACGCGCGGATGGCCACTGCCGAAGGGTTGCGGCAGGTGGCTGGCTATGCGCAGGCAGTGGGTGTGCACAAAGCCATGGTGATTGGCGCGGATGCCAATGGTCAGCCATGCCCAACGCAGTTGGTGGCCAACGCACATGCGGTGGGTCTCGCCGTGCATGTCTGGACCTTCAGGGCAGAGAACTACTTCCTGCCCAAGGTCTTGCAGCGGGGTGAAGGGCTGGCTGCGCATGGTGATCTTGCTGTTGAGATTCGCTATCACCTGGCAGCCGGCGTGGATGGTTTGTTCACGGACTTTCCGGCGCTGGCCAAGGCCGGCATCGAACAATTCACTGCCGGCGCAGCGACACCTCAAACCAACTCGTGAATTCGCTGTAAGCCTGCACGACCAGCGTTTTGGGCACCGCACTTGTTTGCACAATGTGGGTCTATGATTCCGTCAGTCATCAACCGCCCCGGGGGGCATATGTTCAGCAAGACGTTGAGAAGCATGCTGGTGGTCGCGGCCGCTGGCGCATTGGCTGTAGTTTCGATGGGCGCTTCCGCGCAAGCGCCAGGTGGTGGTCCTCCGGGCGGTGGCCCGCCGGGTGGTGGCCGTGCTGGTGGCGGTGGCTTTGGTCAGCCGACCGATCGCGCTGGTGTGATCCAGCGTTTTGGTCTGGGCGCTCCGGAGCTGAAGCTCACCGATGCGCAGAAGGCTCAGATCGACAAGCTGGCCGATGCGTATCTGGCAGACATGGCGAAGCTGCCGCCGATGCAGCAGGGCCAGCAGCCTGACCAGGCTGCCATGCAGGCACGCCAGGCTCCGCGCACGAAACTCATCGATGAGGTGCACAAGGTTCTGACGCCGGAACAGAACAAGACCTTTGATGCCGCCCAGCAGCAGCGCCGTGGCGGTGGTGGTCCCGGCGGCGGTGGCTTTGGTGGTCCTGGTGGTCCCGGCGGTCCTGGTGGTCCCGGCGGCCCCGGTGGTCCTCCCGGCGGCGCCTGAGCGTCCTCAAGACCGTGATGAAGAAGGCCCGCTTTTGCGGGCCTTTTTCTTTATTTGGCGCAGACCGCCGGAAGTGTGAAGGTACCGACAGTCATCGCCGGTACTCCGGCTGCTACAGTACCTCGCGAAGTTCGCAAGACAGCGAGGAAGCAACCATGTTCACCAAGCGCAATCCAAGTCGATTCGTCCTGCGTCACATTGCCGTCGCATTATGTGCGACCGGAGCATTGGCACTGGCTGCTGGCCCCGCGCAGGCGGGTGTGCCCGGAGCGGATCTTTACCTGGGTGTCGGCATTGGCCGGAGCAACGCTGATGTCAGCGCAGCCGATCTGGGTGAGCTCGAATTCGACAAGAAGGACACTGCCTGGAAGGTGTTCTTTGGCGGGCGCTTCCTGAAGTTCGCGGGCGCCGAGCTGGACTACATTGATTTCGGCAAGCCCAGTGGCGGCAATGCCGAACTCAAGTACAAGGGTCTGGCCGGGTACGGGCTGTTCTATCTTCCGATTCCGCTCCCGGTTCTGGATGTCTACCTCAAGGGCGGCCTGGCGCGCGTCAAGTATGACGGCACGGCGACCAGCGGCGGCATCAGCGCCAAAGACACCAAGTTCGCTTATGGAGCAGGGCTGCAGCTGAAGTTTGCCTCGTTCTCGATCCGCGGCGAGTACGAGCGGTTCAAGGCCGAAGGCAGCAAGCCTTCACTGCTGTCGGTCGGATTCTCCAAGCACTTCTTCTGATCGCCGGCGAGTTGCGATGACCCTGCTCCGTGGCCTGCTCGACAGGCTGGTACTTGTTGTCGGTGTACTGGTCGGCGGCTGCGTACCGGGATTCATCGCGCAATACCAGCAGCGTGTTGGTGGACGCCTGGATCAGGTCGGGCAGGACCTGCTGCCGTTTCAGGAGATCGCGCGCCGCTATCACGGCGGGGATATCAATGCGCTGGTCACGCATCATCTCGCCAGCCCCGACAAGAGCTTTCAGGCCGAGGGGCATGCGATCCAGGACATGCTCGACAGCCTTGCCTATCTGCAGGCCATGGTTGAAGGGCTCGCTGGCTCTGCATGGCATCAGATCGCGTATCTGGCGGGTCACTTCGATCGCGAGATCGGTGTGGCCACCTGGCAAAGCTATGTGCCGTCGTTCAATCTGGATCTGGCAAGCCTGATGGTTGCGGGCGCATTTGGTCTTGGCTGCTGGCTGCTCTTTGCCGCGCTGTGGTACGGAGTTTCGCGGCTGGCGGATCTGATCGTGCTCCGCGTCTTCAAGCCCAGCCGCTACTAGCCCTGCAATTGCGCCGACAGTGCGCCGAGTACCGAGGCCGTGTCCGGCCGCACGCCGCGCCACAGATAGAACGACTCGGCTGCCTGTTCCACCAGCATGCCCAGCCCCATGACTGCACGGGCAACCCCGCGCTCATGCGCCCAGCGCACAAAGGGTGTGTCCTGGCGCGCATAGGCCATGTCATAGCAGATGCTGCGCGTATTCACGACGCCTGGTGGCAGAGGTGGCAATTCGCCGGCGAGACTGGCAGCGGTGGCATTGATCACGATGTCGTACGGCTCCTCGCCAAGGGTCTCGTAACCCACGGCGCGCAGTGCACCGAGGTCAGCGAACTGTGTGACCAGATCCTGGGCGCGCCTGACATTGCGATTGGCAATGGTGAATTCGCTTGGCCTCAGGCCCAGCAGCGGCGCCAGCACACCGCGCGCCGCACCGCCGGCTCCGAGCAGCAGCAGCCGGCGGCCGGCAATCGTGACGCGCTGATTGTTCAGGAGGTCGCGTGCCAGGCCCGCGCCATCGGTGTTGTCGCCCAGCAGACCACCGTCCCCCTTCAGGGCCAGCGTGTTGACGGCCTGCGCCCGACGGGCGCGCGGCGTGAGTTCGTCGGCCAGATGAAATGCAGCTTCCTTGTGAGGCACGGTGACATTCAGGCCCTTGCCGCCTGCGGCGAAGAAACCGCGCACGACCGACTCGAACTCCGCGGGTGAGGCTTCGATTGTCCCGTATTCCAGCGCCTGTCCGGTCTGGGCAGCAAAGCGCTCGTGTATGAAGGGCGAGCGGCTGTGCGCGACCGGATAGCCGATGACCGCGTAGCGATCCTTATTCATGCACCAGCCATCTTACCGTGCTGCCCGCACTTCCACGGAGCAGGTCGTGCAGGGCGCTCTGCCATTGAGCCGCATCGCTGTCGAACTGCCATGGCGGATTGATCACGAGCATGCCGGAGCCGTTGAGCCCGGCAGCGTGATCGGGTGCGCTGATGCACAGCTCGGCTGCCAGGGCGGGACGCTCGATGCCGCGCGTGACCCGCGCCAGCCACAGATCGCTGTCGTACTGCTTCTTGATCGGATACCAGACGGCGAACACCCCGGTTTCAAAGCGCTCGAGGCCGGCGGCCAGGGCAGCAGAGATCCGATGCTCCTCGTCCGCGGATTCATAGGGTGGATCAACGAGAATTAGACCGCGCCGCGACGGTGGTGGCAGCTGGCTGCTGATCTCGTGGTACCCGTCGCCCCCGATGACGCGTGGATTCACTTGCAGCAGGGTGGCACTGCGTTCGAATGTGCGTTGCAGGGCGCGCGCGACCTGCGGTTGGGATTCCACGCAGATGGCCTGGTCCACATGTCGCAGCTGCGCGGCTGCCAGCAGCGGTGAGCCCGGGTACATGTTGCCGGCATGCGTGCCACGAATGCGCCGCACCACATCGATGTAGTGATCGATGGCCGGGTGAGTCGCGGCGCCATCGCTGGCAAGCCGATCTTCGAGCCGGCGGATTCCCGAGTCACTTTCGGCGCTGTGGCGCGCATCCTGGCTGTTCAGGTCATAGATGCCTTCGCCGGCATGGGTATCCAGGTACAGGAAGCCTTTGGCCTTCTTCTGCAGCGCTGTGACCAGCTGCAGCAGCGCGATGTGCTTGTGCAGGTCCGCGAAGTTGCCGGCGTGAAAGCTGTGGCGGTACTGCATCGGGGCGGCATCCTAGCATTGCATCGCGAAACGACCGCCGGCGCCGACGGCCTTGCCTGGACCGGGCGGTTCAGGCCGTCGAGGCTGTCTTCTTCGACGCGGACTTCGACTTGGCCCGGGACTTCTTTGCGGTACTGGCCCTGGCTCCGGTCTTGGCCTTCACCTTGGCCTTGGCCTTTGCCTTGGCGGGAGGCTTCGCGGCCGCGGCTTCACCGGCTGGTGGCGGCGATGTCTTCGCCCTGGCCGGGGCCCCGCGGCGACCAAAGCGTCCGCGCGCCGGACGCAGTGGCGCCGCTGCCAGCAGCTCCCGGCATTCTTCGAGAGCCAGCGTCTTCGGATCCCGTTCCTTCGGAATGCGCGCATTGCGCTGCTTGTCGGTGATGTAGGGACCATAGCGGCCGTTGAGCACCTGGATGTCGTCGACACCGAAGTCCTGAATGATGCGATTGGCGTCGGCGACCTTCTTGGCTTCGATCACCTCGATGGCCCGTGCGAGCGTCACGGTGTACGGATCGTCGGGTTCCTTCAGCGACACATACTTGCTGCCGTACTTCACATAGGGCCCGAAACGGCCGATGGCCACCGTGACCGGCTCGCCGTCGGCGGTTTCACCCAGCTTGCGCGGCAGCTGGAACAGCACCAGCGCATCGGCCAGCGTGATGGTGTCCATCTTCTGACCCGGGCGCAGGCCGGCGAATTTGGGCTTCTCCTCGTCGTCCTTGGTGCCGGCCTGCACAAACGGCCCGAAGCGGCCCATGCGCACCGAAACGGGACGGCGAGAGACCGGATCAGTGCCCAGCTCGCGCGCCATCGCCACTTCCTCGCGGCTGACGTTGGCCTCGACGTCCTCGACCTGATCGATGAAGGGCTGCCAGAATTTTTCCAGCGGCGTGGTCCAGGGTTCCTCGCCGCGCGACACGGCGTCGAGCTCGTCTTCCATGTCCGCGGTGTAGCCGTACTCGACATAGCGGGTGAAGAACTTCGTCAGGAAACGGCTGACGATCTTGCCGATGTCGGTGGCGATGAAGCGCCGGGCGTCCATGTCGACGTAGCCGCGATCGCGCAGCGTGGAGATGATGGACGCATAGGTGGAAGGACGGCCGATGCCATACTCCTCCAGCGCCTTGACCAGCGAGGCTTCCGAAAAGCGCGGCGGCGGTTCGGTGAAGTGCTGTTCGCCGTGCAGGTTCGAGAGCATCACCAGCTCGCCCTCGTTCATGGCCGGCAGCACGTGGTCGGTGTCGTCGTCCACCTTGTCGTCCTGGCCTTCCTGGTAGACCGCGATGTAACCAGGCTTGACCAGCGTCGAGCCATTGGCGCGCAGCACGTGTCCGGAATCGCGCGTACCGGCGATCAGATCAACGGCAACGGTGTCGAACACCGCATGCGCCATCTGGCAGGCCACCGCGCGCTTCCATATGAGCGCGTAGAGCTTGAATTGATCGGCGTCGATCCTGCCTTCCAGTTGCTGCGGCGTGATCGAAGCCGAAGTGGGGCGCACGGCCTCATGGGCCTCCTGTGCATTCTTCGACTTGGTCTTGAAGACGCGCGGCTCTTCGGCGAGGCCTTCCTTGCCGTACAGTTTCTCGATCACGGCACGAATCTCGGTGACCGCATCGGCCGCGAGATTGACCGAGTCGGTACGCATATAGGTGATGAGGCCGACCGCGCCCTCGCCGAAATCCACGCCTTCGTAGAGCTGCTGCGCGAGCCGCATCGTGCGCTGCGCCGAGAAGCCCAGCTTGCGCGCCGCCTCCTGCTGCAGCGTCGAGGTGGTGAACGGCGGGGCCGGATTGCGCCGGCGCTGCTTGCGGTCGATGGTGTCGACCGTGAGCCTGCCACCGGCCGCGGCGTTCAGCGTGGCCTCGGCGCTGCGCGCCTGAACCTCGTTGGTGAAACTGAACTGCTCCACCTTCCTGCCCGCGAATTCAACCAGCTTCAGCGGGAATCTGACTTCGCTGTGGGTGCCTTCGGCCTCGATGGTCCAGTATTCCTGCGGCTTGAACGCGTCGATGGCCTCGTCGCGCTCGACGATCATGCGCAGCGCCGGGCTCTGCACGCGACCGGCCGACAGCCCCTGGCGCA
>CAYWDZ010000119.1:0-9563 GCA_964456255.1 uncultured Steroidobacteraceae bacterium
CCAAGAACTCGATCCTGCTGGTCGAATACATCGTGATGGCGCGGCGTGAACATGGCCTGTCGCGTCATGACGCCATCATCGATGCCTGCAGCAAGCGCGTGCGCCCGATCGTGATGACCACCATCGCGATGATTGCCGGCATGATTCCCATCACCATCAACCTGCATGGTGGCAATGCCTTCCGCGCGCCGATGGGCGCGGCAGTGATCGGAGGGCTGATCGCCTCGACCGCGCTCTCGCTGTTCGTGGTGCCGGTGGTCTACACCAACATGGACAACTTCGAGCAGTGGGTGCGGCGAATTCTGGGGCGATCGGAAAAGACGCCGGCTGTCGCGACCGGCGCGGCGCACTAGCAGCTTCAGCGCGGGGCCAGCCCCGCCAGTGCTTCCTCGAACACTTCCGTGCTGTCGGTTGCGCCGCTGGCCAGGAAATCCAGGTCCTTCAACAGGCCATCGGCCACCGAATAGATGAGCCCATGCACGGCCACATTCTGGCCGCGGTTCCACGCGTCCTTCACGACCGTGGTACGGCACACGTTCAGCGCCTGCTCCAGCACGTTCAGTTCGCACAGCCGATCGGCGGCAGCCTTGCCCGCCGCGGCCAGCTTCTCGGGGTGCCGGTCGCGGATGTCCTGCACATGACGCAGCCAGTTGTCGATGAGACCGAACGAGGCCGAACCCATCGCAGCGGCAATGCCGCCGCAACCGTAATGGCCGGTGACGATGATGTCCTCGACCTTCAGCACATCCACCGCGTACTGGATCACCGACAGGCAGTTCAGGTCGGTATGCACCACCAGGTTCGCGACATTGCGATGCACGAACATCTCGCCCGGCGCCAGGCCCACGATCTCGTTGGCCGGCACGCGGCTGTCGGCGCAACCGATCCACAGGTAGCGCGGCGCCTGCTGCGCCACCAGGCGCGAAAAGAATTCGGGGTCGCGCCGCGTGGCCTCCTTGGCCCATTGCCGATTGTTGGCCAGCAGCTTTTCCAGTGCCTTCATGAGCTGCCATGTTAGCAATGTAGACTGCGGCGCATATGAGCGTGTTCGACGTCGCCATCATCGGGGCAGGCGCGGCCGGCATTGCCGCGGCACGCCGGCTGACCAGCGCCGGCCGACGGGTCGTCGTGCTGGAAGCGCGCAACCGTGTCGGCGGACGCGCCGTGGTGGATTCCTCGCTGGGTGTGCCGGCGGACCTGGGCGCGGCCTGGCTGCACTTTGCCCAATCCAATGCCTGGACCCAGCATGCGGAGCGGCTCGGATTCACGGTACTGCGACGCAAGCCGGGCTGGGGCCCGAGTGCCCACGTCGGCAATCGTGCGCCGACCGAACCGGAACAGGCCGCGGCCATTGCGGGCTACGAGCGCTACCAGCGCATCATTGAAGAGGCGGCCGAAGCCGGGCGCGATGTGGCCGTGGCCGACGTCTTGCCGCACGACGAATACCGCCCGCGCTTCGATGCCGTGATGACCTGGGCAGTCGGTGTGGAAAGCAGCCAGGCATCCACCGTGGATTTCTGCCGCTATGCCGAATCCGAACATGACTGGGCCGTGCACGAGGGGCTGGGTGCGGTGGTTGCCGCCACGGCGCGCGAGCTGCCGGTCACCCTGGACGCCGCCGTCACCAGCATCGACTGGGGCGGCGCATCCGTGCGCATTGCATCGAAACAGGGAACCGTGGAAGCCAGCAAGGTCATCGTCACGGTGCCACCCTCCGTGCTGGCGCGCGGGGCCATCCGCTTCACTCCGGCCTTGCCGCCGGAATACGAGGCCGCCTTCGCGAGCCTGCAGCTCGGCGTAGCCAACAAGGTGTTCTTCCGCATCGAGCGCGGCCGCTTCGCCAATGGCCTGCCGCGCCATTTCCTGGGTTCGATCACCACTTCACGCACAGCGACCTGGCTGGCCAACGTGGCCGACCAGCCGCTGTTGCTGGCCTACCTCGGCGGCGATCTGTCGCGCGAACTGGAACAGCGCGGCGAGCTCATCGCATTCGCGCGCGCGGAACTCACCCGCGTGTTCGGTGCGGACGTCCTGGATGAACTGGGCCCTGCGATCGCCACCGGCTGGGGCGAGGATCCGTATGCGCTGGGCTCCTACTCGGCGGCCAGGCCGGGTTGTGCGGACAGCCGCGCGGTACTGGCGACGCCCGTTTCACCACGATTGCAGTTCGCGGGCGAAGCCGCTTCGGCGAACTACTACGGCACGCTGCACGGCGCGTGGGGCTCCGGCACCCGCGCCGCCGAGTGGGCTACAGGGACTTGACCCACTTTGCGAAGGCATCGCTTTCGGCCGCAGTGACGCTGGCCGGGAAAGACTGCTTGCTCTTCAGGAAATCCTTCATCGAAGACTTCAGCACCCCCGCGTACGAGGGCTCGAGCTTCAGCAGCCTGGCATAGGCTTCCTTCGTCTGCGTGAGGCGCCCGGTCAGCAGGAACAGCTCGGCCCGGTATTCGATCGCCTCGGGATAATCGGGCGACAACGCCAGCGCCTTTTCGTATGCCTTGAGCGACTCTTCGTAATCACCCAGCCTGCGGCTGGTGTAGCCCAGCAGGTTCCAGCCCTCTTTCATGTTCGGGTCTGCGCCCACGGCGGTGCGGAAGTTGTCGCGCGCCCTGGCAAAGCCTGCCAGCACCGCCTCATGGTTCTGCTGTGCCCTGGCGCCCTTCAGCGATGCGCCTTCCAGCTCCAGCTTCGCCATGTTCTGCACGCCCTCGTAGCCGAGGTTGTAGTTGATGCGCGCCGTCATCGCCGCATCCTGCGAAATATCCGGCGCCGGCTCGGACACCAGGTTGCCATCTGCATCGGGTATGGCGAATGCAGCCGGTGCAACGGTCAGAAACGCAATCGCGGTGATCAGGGGCAGGCGCTGCATGGTGATTTCTCCTCGGACGGCTATCGTACCCCAGCGAGGCGCGAGGCTAGAATGTGTGCCATGAGTCTGTCGCTGCGCGAACAACTACTGAAGGCCGGGCTGGTCTCCGAACAACAGGTCCAGCGCGCCGAGCGCGAGCAGAACCAGAAGCAGTTTGCCGCGCCGCGCAGCAAGAAGAAGCCACCTGGCCCCACGCCCCAGCAGATCGCTGCCCAGAAGGCGGCCGCGGCAAAGGCCGCGCACGATGCCGAGCTCAATGCCCGCAAGCAGGCCAAGCTCGAGCGGCGCGCGAAGTACGCCGAGATCAGGCAGCTGGTCGCGGCGCACCAGATTCCGCGGGTCGAAACCGAGGATTTCTACAACTTCCAGAGCGGGACCGAAATCCACCGCATCGCGGTGACCCCTGAGTTGCGTGCGCAACTCGTGGCCGGCGCGCTGGCCATCGTGCGCGCGGAAGGCCGCTTTGCCTTCGTGCCGGCAGCCATCGGCGAGCAGGTCGGCGCCCGCGTCGAAAAGGCCTTGCTGCATCTGAACAGGCCGGGTGATCCACCCGCCGATGACGATCCGTACAAGGACTACGTCGTACCCGACGACCTGGTGTGGTAATCATGGGCTCTCGGGCATCGCCCGGAGCGTGATTGCAATGAACGTCCTGGCAAAAGCACTGGCAATGGCACTGGCTCCGCTGCGCCTGGTCGCGGCGGCGGCCGATGGCGCGCCGGACGACGAGCTCACCGAGGTGGTGGTCATCGCACCGGAGCCGCGCTACGTCGCACCCACCACGCGCGATCGCATCGGTCGCGTGTGGGTGCCGGTACAGATGGACGGCAGGGGTGTGTTCAGGCTGGTGCTCGACACAGGCGCACAGCACTCGGCCGTCACGGCTGCAACCGCCGAACGAATCGGCGCGCCGATCGACGAGTCAAAAAACGTGATCGTGCACGGCACCACCGGCAGTTCCGTGTCGCCGACCATCCAGCTCGGCAGCCTTGTGTTGGGCGATCTGATGCTGGAGCCCTCGTCCATCCCCATTGTCGCGGAGGTCTTTGGTGGCGCCGATGGCCTGCTGGGCACCGAAGGCATGCAGAACCACCGCATCTTCATCGACTTTCGCCACGACAACATCGTCATCGCGCGCTCGGAGAACCGCAGTGCAGCCGCGGGCTTCGGCACGCTGCGGTTCCTGCCGGATGCCGACCGGCTGATTGCGGTGCGTGCGCGCGTGGGCGGTGTTGGTGTGCGCGCCATCATCGACACCGGTTCACAGGCCACCGTCGGCAACCCGGCATTGCAGACTGCGCTGCGCAGGCATCTGCGCAGCAGCAGTTCCGGAAGTGAGGATCGCGTCCAGGGCGCCACCGGCGACTGGCAGACCGGCGTGGGCGCAAACCTCTCATCGCTGGAGCTCGGCGACCTGATTGTGCGCAATGCCTACGTGACCTTCGCCGACCTGCAGATCTTCCATCACTGGAAGCTGAGTGATGAACCGGCGATGGTGATCGGCATGGACATCATCGGGCTGGTGGATCAGCTGGTGATCGACTATCGCCGGCGCGAATTGCAGATCAAGCCGCGCGCCAGGCGCTAGTCTGCGCAGCACTAGCGGGCCGGCGTGTACCGCAGCGTCAGATACACGGCCCTGCCAGGCTCGTTGTACCAGGCGATGGTCTCGTAGCGCCTGTCCAGCAGGTTCGCGGCGCGCAGCTGCAATTGCCAGTCGGTGGCCACGCGCGCTTCTGCGCGCAGGTCGAGCGTGCCGAAGCCGCCCAGCCTCTGGCTGCCGGCGGCATCGTCAAAGCGATGCCCCTCGCCCATCCAGCGCGCACCCAGCGTCATCCATCCAAGGCTGCGCTGCACATCCGCATGCGCCGCGACGCGGGGACGGCGCGGCAGTTGCCGGCCACGATTCGCGCCATCACTGCGGTTCTCGGCATCCTGCACCGTGACGCCGGCCTCGAAATGCCACTGGCGCCAGGACAGCGTGCCGCTGGCCTCCACTCCACGGATGCGTGCGGCGTCGATATTGGCAGGCAGAAAGTTGCTGTCGAACCCGATGAGATCGCGGATCCGTGTGTGGTACAGCGACACCCGCCAGCCGGCTGCATCCACCCTGCCGCGCAGCGCGAACTCCAGGCTCCGCGATCGCTCGGGCTTCAGATCCGGATTGCTGGCCGCACCGTAGAACGGATCCGGCGGGTAGTACAGATCGTTGAAGGTTGGCGCCTTGAAGCCCGTGCCGTACTGCGCCAGGACCTGCAATGCATTGCTCACCGAGTAACCGACCGCGGCTGACCCGGTGGCATGGCGACCAAACTGCTGGTTGTCGTCGCCGCGCAGGCTGGTCTCGACGCGCCAGCGATGCAGGTCGGCCACATACTGGGCATACAGCCCGGTGTTGTCGCGTGAACCCACCGTGTATGCGGTGGTGCTGTCGACATGGTCGCGCAGGAAATCCGCGCCCAGCGTGACGGTCTGGTTCGCCGCAGGCGCCACATCCCACTGCAGGCCGGCGCTGTCGCGGCGTGTGCTGAACCGGCCGGTGAAGGACTCTTGCAGATAGTCACGCGAGCGATCCCAGGCGCGACCCAGCCGCAGCGTGAGATGCCCGGCATTGCCAAACGTCTGCGCGAGCGTGGCCCCGACAACCTGCTGCAACAAGGCACTGTTGTCGGCGAAGGTACCGTCGTACTGCACATGGCTGGCCGCGCGCAGCAGGCTGGCTTCGATGCTGGTGTTGGTCGCGGGCTGGCCACCGGCGCGCAGGCTCACCGAACGGTAGCGGTAACCGTCGCGGTCGGGCTGCTCGGTGTAGCAACCCGCAAACTCCGAGCTGCTTCCGCGGCAGGCATCGATGCCGGCGGTGTCCTGCCAGCTGCCTTCCACGTGCATCCACACCTGCTCGTTGCCGCCGCCGAAATGCGCGCGCGCCTGGCGCGTGTCAAAGCTGCCACCGCTCACGCTGAAATCCGGCTGCCACGGGCTGCGGTCATGACGCGTGAACACCTGCAGCACGCCGCCGATTGCGTCCGCGCCATACAGGCTGGAGCGCGGGCCGCGCACGAATTCGACCCGGTCGATCAGCTCCACCGGCAGGTTCTGCACCGCGGCCGTGCCGGCCGTGGCCGAACCCACGCGCACACCGTCCACCAGCACCAGCAACTGGTCGGCCTCGGCACCGCGCACGAAGATCGAGGTGAGCTTGCCGGGCCCGCCGCTGTTGCTGATGACGACGCCGTCGACACCGGCCAGCAGATCCTCCAGCGAACGGGCCTGCCGCGATTCGATGTCGGCGCGGGTGAGCACCGTGGTTGCAGCCAGCGCGGTGTATTGCGGCTCCGGCAGGCGGTTGGCGGTGACGATGACCTCATCGAGGGCAGCAGCGGCCGCGACGGGAACTGAGCAGGCAGCAACAAGGCCGCACAGGCAGACGAAATGGATGCGCATGGAATGTGGTGCTCCACCGTGCGTCCCCGCACGGCCATGAGTTGAAACAATGGCTCCCTGTGAAGGCCGGTCTCCGGACTCATGGATTCGTAACCACCGGCCCCAATCCTGACTGGGGCCGCGGCACGTTCGGCTGGCATGCCTTCCCGGGGGGTGCCCCAGTGGCGTCTCGCCAGCGAACAAAACCCATCTACCGTTGCGGGGGCAGTGCCGGCATGGCGCTTGCGCGCGCACCGGCTTCCCGTTTCAACCTGCCGCGTTGCCACGGCAGGTCACCTTCAACGCTGCAAGGCTACGGAGGCCCACGCGATACTGTCAATCGCGGATTCCAGACGGGCTCGCAAAATCCCGGTCAGCTGGCGTACAGGTTGGCGGCGTCACACTATGGGCATCTGACAGACCACGAAGTTGAGGAGAACACCATGAAATGGGCAAGCACTGCGGGACTTGTGGCCCTGGCGGCCGTGAGCCAGGCGTGGGCGGCTGATGCGCCAAAGGACGCCAGCCCGTCGGGACTGCAGAAGGAAGAGGCCAGGATCCCGTTCGTCAACCTGAAATCCACCATCAGCACCTGGCAGGCAGACGGCGAGCAGGGAGTCTGGTTCCAGGACCAGCGCAAGCAGTGGTACTACGCCACCACGTTCGGCCGCTGCGAAGGTCTGGATTTCGCCATAGAGCTGGGACTGCGGCCCGGAACGCTGAATACGCTGGACCGCTTCAGCGAAATCATCGTCCCGCATTACGGCCGCTGCGCACTCAAGAGCCTGGTCAAGAGCGAGCCGCCGCCGAAGGGCAAGCGTCACGAGAAAGTCAAGGAAGAGAAGGCAGAGAAGGAAGAGAAGTAACCTTGCGAGGAGTCCCTCTGGCCGGCCAGACCAGTATCATGGCCGGCCATGAGCAACCTCGTTTCAGTTGAAATCAGCCTCTATCCGCTGACGCCGGACTTCAAGCCGCCGATCCGCGACTTCATCGCACGGCTGCGCGCCAACCCGCGCCTCACCGTCATTTCCAACACGATGAGCACCCAGGTACAGGGTGACTACGACGAAGTGTGGGATACCCTGAAGCGCGAGATGCGCCCCAACCTCACCGGCAACTACCGCGTGGTGTTTGCCACCAAGTTCATGGGGCCGGTCGAGGCGGGCCTGTGAGCGCACTTCCACCCTGCCCGCAATGCCAGTCCGGGCTGACTTACGAAGACGGGGCGAATTACGTGTGCCCCGAATGCGGCCATGAGTGGCCGGCAGGCGCTGCCGCCGAAGCCGCGCCGGCGGCACGCGTCTGGCGTGATGCAGTCGGCAATGAACTGCAGGACGGCGACACCGTCACGGTCATCAAGGATCTGAAGGTCAAAGGTGCCTCGTCGGTGGTGAAGGTGGGCACCAAGGTGAAGAACATCCGCCTGGTCGAGGGCGACCACGACATCGACTGCCGCATCGAAGGCATCGGTGCCATGGGGCTGAAGTCGCAGTTCGTGAAGAAGGTCTGAGGGCGACGCGGCGCGGGCTTCGCCCCCTGGTTCAGGTGTCCGGTGCACCCGGAGTTCTAGCGCGGCTTCCAGGCCGAGGCCGCGGCCATGAATGCCATCGTCTCGCCTTCCTCTGCGGTGTTGTCGCCTGGCGGAAAATGGCTGAGCTTCACCACCACGGTCTGCGTGGCTGGATCGATATAGATGTACTGCCCCTGCAGACCAATGGCCGCGAAGGCATCCGTGTTGGCGAACGTCCACCACTGCAGGCCATAGCCACCGCGCTGATTGTCCTCGGGCCCGGTGGGTTGCGTGGAGGCGTGAATCCAGTCCGCGGAAACGATGCGCCGCCCATTGGCCACACCGCCATTCAGCACCATCTGACCCACACGCGCGAAATCGCGCAACGTGGCATTGAAGCCGGCACCACTGAATTCGCGGCCAACGCCCGGCTCGCCATCCATGATGTAGAACCCATCGGCTTCGGCGCCCAGCGGCTCCCAGACACAGCGCGCCGTGTAGGCGGCTACCGTGCCCTGGGTTACGCGCTCGATGAGCCAGCCCAGCACGGCCGTATCGATGGTCTTGTACTGGAAGAAGGTGCCGGGCTCGTGGATTCGCTTCAACGTGCGCGCCACATCGGCGAAGCGCGCCACATTCTTCACCAGCGCCAGGATGTGATTGGTGGCCGCGGTACCCGGGTTCCCGAAGTCGTAGCGCTCCGGGTAATCGACACCCGAACGCATCTGCATCACATGACGGATGGACACCCCTTCATAGCCCCCGCCATTCAGTTCCGGCAGGTAGCGCGAAATGGGCGTATCCAGCGAGTCGATTTTCCCGTCGGCCAGCGCGCAGCCGACCAGCAGCGAAGTGACGGACTTGGTCATGGACCAGGCGATGAATCGCGAGCGCTCGTTCGAATTGTTGCGGTAGATCTCGCTGACGATCCGGCCGTTCTTCATCACCAGCAGCGCATTGGTGTAGGTGCGCTCCAGGAACTGGTCGGCGCTGTACCGCTGCCCGCGCCATGTATAGCTCACTTCAAGCGGATGATCCTCGCGCGGCAGCGCCCACACCGGACCGCTGCGCGGCACCGTGCGCGTGGTGAACAAGGTGTCCATGCTGCGGAAAGCCAGCGAACTGAAGTCACTGTCGAGCATGTGCCAGCGCAGGATCTGCACGGCCACGGGCACTTCGCTGGGCGGCCCGCCGGCCAGCGGCGCCGGCAGTTGCTGCTGGCCGAGCGCGGCAACCGGCAGGATCAACAGCAGCGCACGCGCGAACACGAAGATTGCGTCAGGCAGAAGTTGGCGTTTCACGAGACCCCCTTGCAGTAGTCGCCAGATGATAACCCTGTACCTGCTCATGCCGGGTCGTCGGCGCATTTGCTGTACTGGCTGAACCCGGACTTAATCCATGCCAACTTTCCATAACCGTCCGCAGCCACGATTCGCTGATGCCCGGACTGCCGCGACGGAGAGCCGGATCACGGTTGGATCGCGCGCCGCGCCATAACCTTTGCACCATGAACGAGATCACCGCCACTCCCGGGGTCTATCAGAGTGCAGTCGGCACCATTCGCAAGTCAGTGGCCGCGCTGGCCCAGGACGCCCACATCGTTGCCAATGCTGACTCGGCCGATTTCACTGATGTGCTCATGGCGCTGGTCGACGCAAGACAACAGGTGCTCTACACCAAGGCGGGCGCAAAGGTCATCAGTGCCGCCAACGAGATGATCGGCAGCCTGCTCGACGTCCGCGGCTGAGATCTTCGTCG
>CAYWDZ010000120.1:0-9545 GCA_964456255.1 uncultured Steroidobacteraceae bacterium
GCTGTCGATGAAGACCGCCTGGCAGGAAGGGGGGCAGCGCAAGTCAGTGGTCGCGCCGGTGTCGTTGATCGTGTCGGCCTTTGCTCCGGTGGCGGATGTGCGGCGCACGCTGACGCCGCAGCTGGTTACCGATGCGGGGGCCACGCGGTTGTTGTGGATCGACCTGGGAGCCGGGCAGGCGCGACTGGGTGCATCGATCCTGGCGCAGGTGTACGGCGCGCTTGGCGCCGTGCCGCCTGACCTGGATTCGCCCCAGCTGTTGAAGGGTTTTGCCCAGGCACTGCGTGCCGCGCGCCAACGCGGTCTGTTGCTGGCGTATCACGATGTGTCGGACGGCGGCGTGTTTGCCACGCTGACCGAGATGGCCTTTGCCAGCCGCTGCGGCGTCGAGGCGGCATTGCCCGTCGGCCCCGAGGGCCTGGCCGCGCGGCTGTTTGCCGAGGAGGCGGGCGCGGTGATCCAGGTGCGCGCTGCGGATGTGCCGACGGTGCTGCACGTCTTTGCCTCCGGCGGCCTTGCCGATTGCGTCCACGATGTCGGCGCGCCCACTGCAGCCATGCAGCTGCATTTCACGGGCGGCGGTGAACAAGTGACTCTGGACTGGGTCGAGGCGCGCCGCGCCTGGAGCGAGACTTCGCATCGCATGCGTCTGCAGCGCGATGATCCGGCCAGCGCAGCCGAGGAATTTGCCGCGCAACTGGATGCTTCCGACCCGGGGCTTCAGGTGCAGCTGGATTTCGATGCGCAGGCTGACATTGCGGCGCCGTTCATCCATCGTGGCGCGCGGCCGGCCGTGGCCGTGCTGCGCGAGCAGGGTGTGAACAGCCAGTCGGAAATGGCCGCCGTGCTGGATCTGGCCGGGTTCGAAGCCCATGACATCCACATGAGCGACCTGCTCGCGGGCAGCCGCAACCTGCAGCAGTTCCGTGGCCTGGTGGCCTGCGGCGGCTTTTCGTACGGCGATGTGCTGGGGGCGGGCGAGGGGTGGGCCAAGTCCATCCTGTTCCACGAGCGCACGCGCGCGGAGTTCGCGCGCTTCTTCGAACGCAGCGACACCTTCACATTGGGTGTGTGCAATGGCTGCCAGATGATGGCGGCGCTCAAGCAGCTGGTGCCGGGGGCCGAGCACTGGCCGCGCTTCGTGCGCAATCGCTCCGAGCAGTTCGAGGGCCGCTTCAGTCTGGTGGAAATCCTGGAATCACCTTCCGTCCTGTTGGCAGGCATGGCCGGGTCGCGCCTGCCGATCGCCGTGGCGCATGGCGAGGGGCGTGCCGAATTTGCCAGCGACGGTCAACGTGGTGAGCTGGTCGGTGCAGGGCAGATTGCCTTTCGCTATGTGGACAACCGCGGCGCTGTGGCCAGCACTTACCCGGCCAATCCCAATGGTTCGCCACTGGGAATCGCCGCGGTGACCAGCTGCGATGGGCGTGTGCTGATCACGATGCC
Organism: uncultured Steroidobacteraceae bacterium; assembly: GCA_964456255.1. Taxonomy (GTDB): domain Bacteria; phylum Pseudomonadota; class Gammaproteobacteria; order Steroidobacterales; family Steroidobacteraceae; genus ZC4RG30. The sequence continues at coordinate 1,447 of CAYWDZ010000120.1, forward strand.
GCATCCCGAGCGCTCGTTCCGCATCGTGCAGAATTCCTGGTATCCCCCTGTCACCGGTGAATTCAGCGGCTGGATGCGCATGTTCCGCAATGCGCGTGTTTGGGTAAACTGACGCGCGTTCAACAGCATGACACGGGGGTTGAAGCGCATGATTCGATCCAGGCAACTGGCCAGCCCGTTCGCGATGGTCGCCGCCCTGACCGCGGTTTGCGCAGCCACTGCTGCAATGGCTGCCAGCTCCAGCAAGGCTGCCACCACGCCGCACAAGCCATTCCAGATACTCGGCAATACCTACTACGTGGGTACGGCCGGTGTGTCCTCGATACTCATCGTTTCCGACTATGGATCGGTCCTCATCGACGGCGGACCGGCAGAGGCAGCCAGACAGGTGGCCGCAAACATCGAAGCACTCGGCTTCAAGCTGGGCGACGTGAAGGCCATTCTGGTCTCGCATGCACATTCCGAGCATGTCGGCGGCATCGCCGAACTGCAGCGGCTGACCGGTGCAAAGGTGTATGCATTACGGCCCGCGCAGCAGGTGCTCGAGAAGGGCGTCCTGGCGAAGGATGATCCCCAGTACGGTTCGAAGACGGCCTCCTTCCCCAAACTCGAACGCGTGTGGGTGGTGCAGGACGACCAGTTGCTCGGCGTCGGCAATGTTCGGGTGCGTGCCCTTGCCACCCCGGGTCACACCGCGGGCGGCGCCAGCTGGAGCTGGGATGCGTGTGAGGGCAGCAAGTGCCTGCAGGCGGTGTATGCCGACAGCCTGGCTGCCGATGGCGAGGGCAAGTACCGGTTCAAGGATCACCCGGATGTTCTGCAGTCCTTCGAGAGCAGCTTTGCACGGCTGGAAGGTGTGCCCTGCCAGCTGCTGCTCACTCCGCACCCCGATGCGTCCGGCGGACTGGCGCGCCTCGAGCAGGCCGGCAATGATGCGGACAAACTCAAGGACGACTCGGCCTGCAGGAAATATGTACAGCAGGCGCGGACCGACCTGGCCAAACGACTGGCCGACGAGGGCGGCTGAGCGGAAATCTGCCGGTGTGCCGTCAACCACATGGCGGCTCCGGCGTTGCAGGTTCTCGTACCGGTTCTTGAACGAGCCCAGGAGACCGCCTTGTCAACCGATGCCGCGATCGCTGCCAACCGCTTCGGCTACGGGGCCCGGCCCGGAGACCTCGCCAGGCTGGGTTCCCGGGCCCGGGACAGCCTGCTGGCACAACTGGACGGTGCGCCGCCGCTGCTGAGCGATCCGGCCCTGTCCGGTTCCCGCCAGTTGCTGGCGCAGACCTACGCACAGCGCGAACAGGCGCTGGCTGGCAGGGCTGGCGGAGCGGCACCGAACCAGCAGGACCCGCAAGCCGCGCAGGCGGCCAAGCTCGGTCAGCTGCTGCGGGAAGTTTTCCTGCCGGCCTACACGGCCGACGTCGCTGCGCGCGCGCAGGCGGCCATCACCAGTGACCGGGATTTCCTCGAGCGCCTGGTGCATTTCTGGAGCAACCACTTCGCCATATCGGTGGACAAGGCTGCGGTACTGGGGCTGCCCGGAACGATGGAGCGCGAGGCGATCCGGCCGCACGTGCTCGGCAAGTTCGGCGACATGCTGCTGGCCGTGGAGCAGCACCCCGGCATGTTGCTGTACCTCGACAATCAGCAGTCCATCGGCCCCCATTCGCAAGTCGCGCAGCTGGCCAACCGTCGCGGACGCGACCTGGGCCTGAACGAAAACCTCGGCCGCGAGATCCTGGAACTGCATACGCTGGGCGTGGATGCGGGCTACACGCAGGCCGATGTGCGCGCGCTGGCCACGATGATCACGGGCTGGTCAGTCGGTGGTGGCGCGGTCGAGGCACGCGGCCCGGCTGCGCAGTTGCGCGGCGGTGGTGAACCAGGCGCCTTCTTCTTTCGCGCTGCCTTCCATGAGCCGGGGGCCCAGCAACTGCTCGGCAAGCGCTACGGCGAGGACGGCCTGGGCCAGGGCGTCAGCGCGCTGCGCGATCTGGCCGTCAATGCGCATACCGCGCGCCATGTGAGCACCAAGCTCGCGCGACACTTCGTTGCCGATGATCCGCCTGCCGCACTGGTGGATCGCCTGACGCGCGCATGGCTGGATTCGCGCGGCGACCTGCCCACGGTGTACCGCGCGCTGATCAATTCCCCCGAGAGCTGGCAGCAGCCGCTGGCCAAGTACAAGACGCCGGCCGACTACATCTACTCGGCGTTTCGCGCCCTGGCGATGCCCTTCCAGGGCAGGCCGGTGGAACTGCGGTTGTTCGAGATGCTGGGCCAGCGCAGCTTTCAGCCGGGGTCGCCCGCTGGCTGGCCCGATCGCAGCGCGGACTGGGATGGCTCCTCCGCATTGCTCAAGCGGCTGGAACTTGCGCAGCAACTGGGCCAGCGGCTCGGCACTGCGCGCAATGCCGCAGCGCTTGCCGAAGCCGCGCTTGGGCCGGTGCTCTCTGCCGATACGCGCACGGCGATTGCACGTGCGCAGGATGGTGCGCAGGCCCTGACGCTGTTGCTTGCAGCCCCTGAATTCATGCGTCGTTGAGGAGAATCGAAATGGATCATCGACGTAGACATCTGTTGCGCTCCGCGGTGGCTGCGAGCATTGCCGCCAGCGGTGGATTGCTGGCCACGCGCATCAGCTTCGCAGGGCAGGACGCCGGCCAGCGGCGATTCGTATTCGTGCTGCTGCGCGGAGCGCTGGATGGTCTGGCGGCAGTGCCGCCTGTTGGTGATCGTGACTATGCGCGGCTGCGCGGCGAACTGGATCTTTCGCAGGCCGCGGAACTGCATCGACTCGACGACCTGTTCGCGCTGCATCCTTCGCTTACTTTCATGGCGGACCTGTGGCGGGACAAGCAGCTGGCCGTGGCGCATGCGGTAGCCACGTCATATCGCGAGCGCTCGCATTTCGATGCGCAGGATGTGCTGGAGAGCGGTGTGGCCACTCCGCATGGCTCCCAGTCCGGCTGGCTCAATCGCGCGCTGGCCGCGCTGCCGAAGCAGGGCGCCGGACGCAATGCCGGCATTGCGCTCGGGTCGAATGTTCCGCTGGCCATGCGTGGGGCCACCGAGGTTGCGTCTTGGTCGCCGGGCACCTTGCCGGAACTGGACGACGATACGTTGAATCGCATCGGCCAGATGTATGGCGCTGACAGCCTGCTGTCGCAGCGCCTGTCCGAAGCGCTGGGGGCCGACGCCGTGGCGGGCGCCAGTGATGGGATGAACGGCATGAACAGGCAGGGCCGCGGCGGGCAGCAGGTGGACCAGGTGGCCCGAGCCGCCGCCAATTTCCTGGTGCAGCCGGATGGACCCAGCGTCGCGATGTTCGACACCAGCGGCTGGGATACGCATGCCAACCAGGGCGCTGACCAGGGAGCGCTGGCGCTGCGCCTGCGTGGCCTCGATGCAGGACTCAAGGCCTTGCGCGACGGATTGGGCGCCAGCTGGGATCGCACCGCCGTGCTGGTGGCGACGGAATTCGGACGCACGGTCGCCGTCAACGGCACGCGCGGCACGGACCATGGCACCGGTACGGCCGCCTTCCTGCTAGGCGGTGCGGTGCGTGGCGGGCGTGTGCTTGGCGACTGGCCTGGCCTGAAGTCGGCCCAGCTCTACCAGGGCCGCGACCTGATGCCAACCACCGACCTGCGCAGCCTGATCAAGTCGGTGCTGCGTGATCACCTGCAGGTGCCGCAGAAGCAGCTGGAAACCGAGGTGTTTCCGGACAGCGCAGCCGCGGGCTACCTGACGGATCTGGTCCGCGGCTGACCGCACCCGCGCAACCTGCCCGCACAAAGACCCTGGACTTGCACGGGCCCGGCCATCTCAGGTGGTCGCGGGTTCGGCAAATAACCCCTTGTGCGCAATCGCTTCGTCCAGCGAATGCGGTGGAAGGTATGGTCCGCGCTGACGATGCCCAGCGGCGGGTTGTTGGAGTACGATACCGCGCACAAGGAGAACTTCAATGCTGCAAAGAAATCTGTTTCCGCTGGTCGTTCTGGTTGCACTTGCCCCGTTGGCTCATGCAGTTCCGGATGCTGGCGGTGGCCCCGCTCGCGCCGGTGGGCCTGCACAGCCTGCGCCGCCCCCACCGCCTGACCCGGCAAAAGCCAAGAAGGCTTTCACCATCGGATACGAGGAGTATCAGATGGCGTCGGGACTCGAGAACGCTGGCGCCACGATGTCCGGCGAAGCCGCGATGCGTAACAAGGAAGCGGTCACCGCGGCCTTCACCCGCTCCCGCGACAGGTTCCGCGTTGCCGCGCAAGCCGGTCCGGACAAGAAGGAAGCCTGGAACATGCTGGGCTACACCAGCCGCAAGCTGGGCGACTATGAGGAGTCGCTGGCGGCCTACGAAAAGGCGCTGGCACTGGCTCCGGATTATCCCGAGGCGATCGAGTACCGCGCGGAGTTGTACCTGCTCACCGGGAAGCTGGCGCTGGTGAAAGAGGCCTATGCCTCGCTGCAGAAGTCCATGCCCGAGTATGCGCAGACGCTCAAGACCGCGATGAATGACTGGCTCAAGGCCAAGAAGACAGCGCCGGGCCTGTCCGAAGCCGAGCGCACGGAATTCGCCGCCTGGGTGGCGAAGCTGTAGCTGACGTTCCGGTTGCACGGTGCCGCTGAGGCAGGCACCGTGCAACCCGCCGCATCCGCGCACTCCAGCGGCTGCGTCCCCGTTACCTGTGCATGGCCGCCCTAGTGGGCGCTGCCTGTTCCGACTGCCTTGAACGGCGGCTTGGCCAGCCACACCACCGGGATCATCACCACGAACAGTGCCGCGAACATCAGGAAGATGTCGTTGGCGCCCATGGTCAGCGCCTGGTGGTTGATCACCTGGGCGGTCGTGGCCATGGCCGCATCACCGTGGATGCCGAGCGAGTTCAACTGCGCCTCATAGGCGCTCCAGGCCGGTGAATCCGGCGTGATGTGCCCGGTCATGGTGGCGTAGTGGTGCTCGCTGCGATTCGTCCACAGCAGCACGGTCACGGCGGTGGCGATGCTGCCGGAAAAAGTGCGCACGAAGTTCGACAGGCCCGCTGCCGACGCGAGCTCCGAGGCGGGCAGGCCCGACATGATGATCTGGTTCAGCGGCAGGAAGAACAGCGGCAACCCGAAGCCCATGATGAAGCGCGGCCAGGCCATCTGGCCGAAGGACGCGTCCGCCGTCTGGGCGGCGAACATCATCAGCGCGACGAACTGGATGGCAAAGGCCACCGTCGGCGCCGCGCGCAGGTTGATCCGGTGCAGGTTGCGCCCGATCAGCGGCGCCATCACCAGCGCCACGATGCCGATCGGTGCCATGGCCCAGCCGGCCCAGGTGCTGGTGTAGCCCAGCGCCGTCTGCAGCCACAGCGGAAAGATCACGTTCACGCCCATGAAGGCGAAATAGGCGATGGCGATGGCGATGCAGCCGGTGCGGAAGTTGCGCCGCGCGAACAGGTGCAGGTCGATGATGGGGTGCTTGTCGGTGAGCTCCCAGGGAATCAGGAAGGTGATGGCCACCACGCCGATGACGGCCGCGGCGATGATCTCGCCGGAGTGGAACCAGTCCTTCTCGTTGCCGTTGTCGAGCATGAACTGCAGCGCGCCCACGCCGATGACCAGCAGGATGAGCCCGACCACGTCCACGGGCACCTTCACGCGCTGTGATTCGCGCTTGCGCAGCAGCAGCCAGGTCACGCCGGCCGAGAACAGGCCGCCGGGGATGTTGATGTAGAACAGCCATGGCCAGCTGTAGGTGTCGGTGATCCAGCCGCCCAGCACCGGTCCGATGATGGGGGCGACGATGACCACCATGGCCCACAGACCCAGCGCCAGGCCCCTGAGGTGCACCGGGAAATTGCGCAGCAGCAGTGCCTGCGCCACCGACATCATCGGACCGGACACCACGCCCTGGATCAGCCGCGCGGCGATCAGCATGGGCATGGTGGTGGCCATGCCGCACAGCGCGCTGAACACGATGAACAGCAGGTTGGAGATGACGAAGGTGCGCACTTCGCCGAAGCGCCGCCCGATCCAGCCGGCCAGCGGTTGCACCACCGCGGCGGCCAGCAGGTAGGAGCTGATCGCCCAGGTCCCTTCGGAAGGGCTCACTGCCAGGCTCCCGGCGATGGAAGGAATCGACACATTGACGATGGTCATGTCGAGGATTTCCATGAAGCTCGACAGGCCGATGGCCATGGTCAGGAATACCAGCGCGGCGCCGCGCAGCGGCGGGAACTCGCCCGGCTGCAACACGGCTGGTGTCTTGTCATCCGCCATTGGGGATTCCGGGTGGACTACTTGCCGGAGTTGGCGCGGATGATCTCGTCGGCCTCGGCTGTCGCGACGGCCAGATCCTGTGCGTACGAGCTGGTCTGCTCGTGCACGTCGGATACCGGGTCTGGCGCCAGCACGGCGCCGCTGCGGTCGTGGGTGTCCACGGTCGCGGTGATCGACAGGCCGATGCGCAAGGGATGTTCGGCCAGTTCGGCCGGATCCAGTGCGATCTTCACCGGCAGGCGCTGCACGACCTTGATCCAGTTGCCCGAAGCATTCTGCGGCGGCAGCAGCGAGAAGGCCGATCCCGTGCCGGCGGAAAGGCCAATGACACGGCCATGGAACACCACGTCACCGCCGTACAGGTCCGAAACCAGCCTGGCTGGCTGGCCCAGGCGCAGATGACGCAGCTGACCTTCCTTGAAATTCGCGTCGAGCCAGACGTCTCCAAGCGGAATGATGCTGAGCAGGCGTTCGCCCGGCGCCACGCGCTGCCCCAGCTGCACGCTGCGCTGGGCCACATAGCCGCCCACCGGCGCGACCACGGTCGTGCGCTTCACAGCCAGCCAGGCATCCTGATAGGCGGTGCTGGCAGCCTGCACCGCGGGGTTCTTTTCCAGCGAAACGCCGGCCACCAGCGCGCGCGCCGCGGCGGCCTGCTGGCGCGCCTGCGTCAGCGCGGCTTCGGCCAGTTGCACGGCTTCACGGGCGTGTCGGACTTCTTCTCCCGCCACGGCCTGCTGGGCAAGCAGCGGCTCGCGCAGGGCAAGATCCGCGCGGGCACGCTCCAGCTGCAACTCACGCTCGGCGATGCCGGCGTCGTATTGCACGGCCTGCGCCTGTTGCATACGCACCTGCCGCACCGTCTGCGCCAGCTCGGCCGCGGCGCGCGCCAGGCGCTGGCGGGCATCGGTGTCGTCGAGCTTGAGCAGTGTCTGTCCCGCGTCGACCCTGGATGTATTGCGGACGAATACTTCGACGACGGTGCCGGTCACTTCGGTCGACACACCAACCTGATTGCCGGCCACATAGGCGTCATCGGTCTTCTCGCGCCTGGACAGCACCAGCACATCCAGCGCCACCCAGGCCGCGCCCAGCGTGATGAAGATGCTGGCGATGACCAGCAGGATGCGGCGGCGCTTGCCATTGCCATTGCCGTTGGTTGCCTGCACGGGGATGGGTTCGCTCATGGCTCTTCTTCCATTGGCGCCGGACTGCCTGCCAGCGCTTGCTTCAGTTGCACATCCGCCAGCACGGCGGCCAGATTCACGCTTACCAGCTGCTGCTGTTCACTCAGTGTTGCGAGCTGCGCCAGGAGCCCGGGGCCCGCATGCGTCAGTTCGCCACGCAGGCGCGCAGCGGCCGCTGCGCTCAGCGCTCCGGCAGCTGCCAGCTGATGTTCCCGTTCGGCACGCTGCCGACCAGCCTGGGCGAGCAGGGTGGCCGCGGCGCCGGCCTCGCGTGCAGCGTTCACGACGGCGTCGTTGTACGCGGCGACCGCAATGTCCAGTTGCGCTTGTGCCGCGCCATGGCGTGCGTGCCTGAGGCCGGCATCGAACAGGGGGAGGTCGATGGCGATGCCGAACTGCGGCGCGCGTGAACCGCTTTCGAGAAGATTCCCGATGTCGATGCTCGACAGTCCCGCGAGCGCCCGCAGCGAGATATCCGGATAGAAGCTGGCGCGCGTGGCATCGGTATCGCGCAGCGCCGCTTCCACGCGCCAGCGGCTGGCCTGGATGTCCGGTCGACGGGCCAGCAGGTTGGTGCCCGCATCGGCGGGCAGTGAACCGCTCACCTGCGGCAGTTCGCGCGCGACCAGAGTGGGCAGG
>CAYWDZ010000121.1:0-9396 GCA_964456255.1 uncultured Steroidobacteraceae bacterium
TGATAGACGGTCGCATAGACATCGCCGACGAACTCACCCACCAGGCGCCCGCCAGCCATGCCCAGCACCGCGCCCAGCAGGCCGAAGGTCAGTGCGAACTTCGCGTAATGCAGGGCGATGACCCCATTGCTGTAGCCGAAGGATTTCATCAGGCCGATGTTCGAGCGTTCCGTCGCCACCAGTCGCGACAGTGAAACGTTCAGCAGGAATGCAGCCACCACTAGGAAGAAGGGTGGAAGGATGGACGCCATGGTACGCAGCGACGTCAGTTCATCGGCCATGAACTGCGCCGACAGCATCCGGTCGCGGCCGTACGCGCCATGCCCGCCATAGCGGGCCAGCAGTCGGTCGATCTGCGCGGCAACCTGGGGCTGGCTCGCGCCTGGTTCGAGACGCAGTACCAGATCGTTGAACGCGCCGTACAGATCGAAGGCGCGCGCCAGTGCCTCGCGATCCATCCACAGGACCCCAAAGCGTTCCGGCTCGGGGAGCATGGCGCCCGGAGCAACGGCGAACACGAACTCCGGACTGCTGGCGATGCCGACAATCGCAACGTCCATGCGCTTGCCGTACATGATTGCGCCGAGCTTCATGCCGGGTTCGAGCTGATTGGCTTCGGCGAAGGCTTCGTTGATCAGGACCTCGCCGTGATGCGTCGGGTCGGGAAGGCGCCCCGCGCGCAGCACGATCTGGTTCACTCTTGGTTCGCGCCCCACCGGCAGGGACACCATGCGTGCGGAAACCGGAGCCGCGCGTTGTGGCAGGTCCAGCAAGCCGACGCCCGACACGCGCGCCTCCAGCACCTGCACGCCGGGCACGGCCTGCAGTTGCGGCACCAGGTCGAGCGGTGCCCGAACCACGCTCGCCGCCATTTCGGCCATGTTGCGATCCGCGTAGTAGTCGTCGCGTGCGCGTTGCAGCGAGTCGTACATGCCATTGGCCATCACCCACAGCACCACACCGCAGGCCAGCACCCCACTGACGGCCGCCAGCTGCATCTTCATGCGTGAAAGGTCGCGCAACAGTTTGCGGTCAAGCTTCTTCATGCCGTGGGTTACCAGTGCAGCTCGCTGGGATCACGGCGCGTGCTGTTGCGCTGGATGTCGCGAATCGCGCCATCGGCAAAGTGCACGACCCGATCGCCGATCTGCGCGATGTCGGCATTGTGCGTGATCAGCAGGGTGGTGGTGTTCAACTCACGATTGACCTGTACCAGTGCCTCGAGCACGCGGATGCCGGTGGCCACATCCAGCGCGCCGGTGGGTTCGTCGCACAGCAGTACATGCGGCCGCTTGGCAATGGCCCTGGCGATGGCGACACGTTGCTGTTCACCGCCTGACAATTGCGACGGGAAATGACTGCTGCGTTCGCTGAGCCCGACCAGCGCCAGCGCCTCTTCGGCTGGCATCGGGGAGCTGGCAACTTCAGTGACCAGCTCGACGTTCTCCCGCGCAGTAAGGCTCGCTATCAGGTTGTAGAACTGGAACACGAAGCCGACGCTTTCGCGGCGGAACCGGGTGATCGTGGCATCGTCAGCAGTGGCGAGGTCGATGTCGCCGAACCAGGCATGTCCCGCCGTCGGGCGATCGAGCCCGCCCAGAATGTTCAGCAGCGTCGACTTGCCGGATCCGGAAGGGCCCAGCAACACGATCAGCTCGCCGGGTTCGACCGTGAAATCGACTCCGCGCAGTGCGAAGACGGCAGCATCGCCGCTGCCGTAGCGCTTCTGCACATTCTCCAGCCTGTAGACCGGTGGCGGAGTCCTGGCAGCGGGGATCATGAAATGGATCATGCATCAAGCCCTGCATACTTTGCACATTCCGACTGCAATTCCACCCGGAGCCCGTGCAACATGCGTCTTGATCTGCTGCCGATCAAGTACGAGATCCACAAGGCTTCTGGAGCACTCATCGTGGATCGATTCCTCTACACGGCAATGCGCTATACGCTGTCCGAGGATGGCGATCCCTGCGATGTGGTGATAACAAACCAGCGCGGACTGCTGCCCGGTTCGGTCATTGCCGTGCCCGCTCCCCGGCTGTCGCGCCGCTATGAACACGTCAGCGAGTACACCGACCTGCCCGAGATCACGCGCCAGCAGATCCAGCACTTCTTCGAGCACTACAAGGATCTGGAGCCCGGCAAGTGGGTGAAGGTGGCTGGCTGGGGCAACGCCGCAGAGGCCAGGCGCCTGATCAGGGAAGGAATTGCGCGTTGCGCTGCCGATCAAGAGTGATGAGGTGATCGGCGCGTGCGGGCATTTCGGCCAGTATGTGGCGGGTCACGCGTTCGTAGTGGCTGATGAATCGCAACAGCTGCCTGTCGTCCATGATGCGGCTGGTGTCGCCGCCCGCTTCGATGGTGCGTTCGCGCAGTTTGCGTTCCTGCTCACCGCGCCAGTTCCGCACGACGTCGAAGGAAGGGGCGGCCAGCAATACCAGGGGTGACAGGCGATCAAACAGCTGCCGGTACGGCCCCGCGAGCGCTGCATTGACATAGCCGCGCCAGACTCCCTGTGGATCTTCACTGCGTTCCAGCGCGTTGACCGGCACTGCCAGCTCGGCCGCCGGCTGGGCGCGCGCGCCGACACACCAGCCCTCCAGAATCACGATTCGTTGCCGGCCAGGCGCTTCGCGCCATGCCCGGCGCGGCAGGCGATCGTCGCCGGCCTTGTCGAAAACAGGAACCAGAACCGGGTCGGTGCCAGAAAGCGAATCGATGGTCGCCTGCGCCAGTTCCACATCATGCGTACCTGGTACGCCGCGTGTGGCCAGCAGCGGGTGGATGCGTGCGGCAAGCCCGGCGCGCTCAGCCCGCGGAAGGTAGAAGTCATCGATCGAAAGGGCTATCGCGGGCAGCTCCTGGCTGGCAAGCAGCTCGACCAGCGCAGCAGCGGCTGTGGTCTTGCCACTGCCCTGCGCCCCGCACAGTCCAACCACCATCATGTGATCGGTGAGCCGCGAGCGCGCCGCCAGTCTGCTGGCCAGCGGCTCCAGCACCGATTCGATAGTTGCGCGATAGTCCTGCGCCAGGCCTTCGCGCTTCAGGAAGTTGGCGATCCAGTCGCTCATTGCCGGCAGGCCTTGCGGCTCAGGCCACCGGATCGTGCAGGGGCTGGCCGCTGAAGAACGCATCGAGGTTCGCCGCCACCCGCATGCCCATGGCTGTGCGGGTTTCGACGGTGGCGCTGCCCAGATGCGGCAGCAGGACCGCATTCTCCAGATGCATCAGACCCGGATGTACGCGCGGCTCTTCTTCGTATACATCGAGCCCCGCCGCCGCGATGCGCTTCTGCGCGAGAGCTGCGACCAGCGCGGCTTCGTCCACCACCGGACCGCGGGCGGTATTGATGAGCACCGCAGTCGGTTTCATGAGCGCCAGGCGTTCGGCATTGATCAGATGGAACGTCTCCGCTTCGCCCGGGCAATGCAGCGAGATGACATCCGAAGTGGCTACCAGCTCATCGACCGAAGGAACAAAAGTTGCGCCGGTCTGCGCTTCGATGTCTGCCGGCGCGCGTCTGCGGCCCATGTAGGCAATTTCCATCCCGAATGCAGCATGCGCCTTGCGGGCAGTGGCCTGGGCAATCCGCCCGAAGCCAACAAGGCCAAGACGCTTGCCGGCGAGGCTGGTGCCCAGCATGTGGGTCGGTCGCCAGCCGGCCCATTGTCCGCTGCGCAGCTCCCGTTCACCTTCGCCGGCGCGGCGGGTTGCCATCATCAGCAGCAGGATCGCAAGTTCCGCCGTGGTGTCGGTCAGCACGTCGGGCGTATTGGACACGCGGATGCCCAGAGTGCTGGCCGATGCGATGTCGATATGGTTGAAGCCCACGCCGAAATTGCCGATGAGCCGGACGCGTCGGCCGGGCACATCGAGCACCGACGCATCGATCCTGTCCGTCACCGTGGGGCATAGCGCGTCGTAGTTGCACATGGCTAACCGCAATTGCCCGGTGGTCAGGGGAACATCGGCCTCATTGAGGGTGACGTCATAGCGCGCCTCGAGATGGCGTTCCACTTCCTCGGTCCAGCGGCGGGTAAGCAGGATGCGTGGCGGTGGATTCATTGGCTCCGGTGGTGCCCTGCAGGTCGCGGCACTATATAGTGGCCGCCCATGCAGAGGTATCGCCACGCCCCGCAACTGTCTCTGGGACTACTGGTTGTGCTGGGTGGCTGTTCCGTTCCGACGCAACGCGAGAACCTGGACGCCGCCACCCGGCTGCTGGCAGGGCATGTGGCCGCACCTGTGGAGTGGCGCCTCGACGCCAGGGCCGATGCCGAGGCGCGTCAGCGGGCCGAGAGCATGCTGGCCGACGGGCTGACACTGCAGGAGAGCATTGCCGTTTCCTTCCTGGCCAGCCCCGATCTGCAGCTTGCGCTCGAAGAGCTGGAGATCAGGCGCTCAGATCTGGTGGCCGCCACCACTGCATCCAATCCCGTTGCCATTCTGGGCAGTCGTTCGGCAAACGGGGATCTGGCGTCCTTTTACCCAGGGCGCAGCTACAGTTTTGGCGTTTTGCAGAACGTGATTGATCTGCTGAAGATCCCCGCCCGACGAAGTGTCGCGAAGCTGGATCTGGAGCGGGCTCGTCTGGAGGCAGCCAACAAGGTAATCAAGCTCGCGTCCAATGTGGCCCAGGCCTGGATCGACTACAGCGCTGCGCAGCAGGTTCTGGGCCTGCGCCAGCAATCCGTGGCGATCTATCAGGTGGCCTACGACAACCTGCGGGCCGATCAGTCCACCAATCCAGAGATAACGGCCGACGTGCTCGAGAATCAGCGCCGCACGTTGCTGGATCGCAAGTCGGAAGAGGTCCGCGCCGAGCTGGATGCGGCGCGTGCCCGCGTGGCGCTGGGCGAGCAGCTTGGTCTGTCGGGTTGGCGGGATGACTGGAGCGTCCGGCCGCCATTACCCGATCTGCCAGCTGCGGATCCTGATCCTGCAGCTGAGGAAGCGGCGGCCATGCAACGGCGCCTGGACATTCAGGCTGCCAGTCAGGCTGTGGACGCCCGCCTGCAGACGCTGGCCCACCAGCGCAGATTCCGGTGGCTCAACCAGCTGGACCTGGGCCTGTTCCGGGACCAGGCAACGGGCGGCACGAGCTTCACAGGGCCCAGTGCGGTCATCGAATTACCGGTGTTTGACCAGCGCAAGGCGGCCCTGTTGAACGCCGATTCCCGGCTGCGCACGGAACTGCGCAATCTGGAGGTCAAACGTCTGGCCGCCCGCAGCGAGATTCGCACCCGGGCCGCCGAGATGGCTGCCGGGCGTCAGCTGGTTGAGCAGATTGAGCAGCAGATTCAGCCCGTACAGCGTCAACGGCAGGCAGACCCGGGTGGGGGTAACCCGGACGACACCGCTCGGCTCAAGCTCAGGCTGGACGTCCTGTCCACTGAGGAGACGCGCGTAGTCCTCCTCAGGGACTACTGGCGTGCCCGGTCGGCCCTGGCCCTGGCCGTAGGCGACTGGGGGGGGCTTGGTGGCTTGCAGTAGTTGCGTCGGAGCAAATGCCCGTGGCGGGCTCATATACTCCAGTTTCGGTTGCTGGTACGCTAAGCGCGGATTTGTGTCCCGTGCCCGCCAAGGGGCGCCAAGTGCATTATTCGGTTAATAAGAAGGGGAGTAGCTCAATGATCAAGCTTCGAATTGCCGCAGGGGCGGCACTGCTGGCCGTTTCTGGCGCGGCGGCGGCCGGGAACGTTTCGGCCACAGTAAGTCTGGTTTCAGACTATGACTTTCGCGGCGTGACCCAGACCCTGAACGACTGGACACCTCAGATAGGTCTGACCTGGACTGCCGATAACGGCATGTACTACGGGTTGTGGGGCAGCGACGTCGATTTCCAGGGGCCTTGCTCCGGCGACCTTAGTTGCGCTGGTTATGACCGTCCGTCCACCGAAGTCGACGTGTTCATGGGCTACTCCGGCGAGGCCGTCGTGGGCTATGACTTCGGCGTGATCTACTACGCTTATCCCAACGCGGGCACGATCAACTCCCCGGAAGTCTATGCCGGCATCACCAAGGGCCCGCTGGGCCTGAAGGTCTGGTATTCGTGGGATTGGGCTGGTAGCGGCAAGTACGAGGTCTATACCGAGGCCAACCTGACCGTGCCCATGGGCGAGGACTTCACCTTCCTGGGCCACGCAGGCTATTCCAAGTTCGATGCCACGCTCGGCGAGGATGACTACTACGACTGGTCCTTGGGATTTGGCTATTCAGTCAGCAACTTCGACCTGAGCTTCAAGTGGGTCGATGGCAGCGACAAGAAGCTGGGAACAGCTGTTCCGAAGAACCTGGGTCGTTTCGTCTTTGCAGCGTCGACGACGCTGCCCTGGGGCGAATAATCGGGCCTGGTCGCAAGACCAGCCGCCTGTCCATGAAAAGCCCGGCGCCATGCGCCGGGTTTTTTTTTGCCTTTCACATTCTGATTGTGTGCCATGGACGCAACTTGACGTTTCGATATCAGAAGTTGCTATCTAGCAACAGAATTTTCGCAATCTATTGCGATTCCACCTTGTCCCGGCTCTTGAGGCCCTATAAGAGGCCTCTTTTCGATCTTTCATCCAGCTGATGAGGGCAGTAATCAACCTTGTAAAACATAGGGTTATATAACTATCCCTGTTGAGGTTCCGGAAATCAGTCAACAAGCAAGGCATTTCGGCAACAAAGTACTTTTACTTCGCAATTTGTTGCTGGTAGGCTCACTTTCACGCTTTGGCGTCGGGCGCCTACAACAACGCCAACATCTATCCAACACGGAGTGAAACCCAAGATGATCAAGTCTCGAATCGCAATTGCCGGGGCCCTTCTGGCCGCTGCCGGTGTCGCCAGCGCTGGCGAATTCTCGGTGACCCCGACCATCGCGTCGGACTATGACTGGCGCGGCGTCAGCCAGACGAACCCTTCCCAGGATGGTGATTTCGGCAGTGACCCGGCCTTCCAGCTGGGCCTGAACTACGGCTTCGACAATGGCTTTTATGTCGGCGCCTGGGGCAGCAACGTGGATTTCGGCCCTGGTGACCCCAGCGTGGAAGTTGACGTGTTTGCCGGTTATGCGGGTGGTGATTCCGAAGCCGGCATCGGCTATGACGTGGGTCTCAACAGCTACTGGTATCCGGGCCTGTCGGACATCAACACCGTGGAAGCCTACGCGGGCATCAGCCATGGGCCGTTCTCCGGGAAGCTGTGGATCACCAACGACTACTTCGACAGCGACAAGTCTGCGGTGTATGTCGAGGGCAACGTTGCCTATCCGCTGCCGTCGAACTTCTCGCTGCTGGCCCATGTCGGTTACAGCTTCGGCAAGACCTTCAGCCAGGCCGATTCTGAGTACCTGGACTACTCGGTCGGTGTCGGCTACGACATCAACAAGTTCAACGTTGCCCTGAAGTACATCGACACGGACATCAGCGGCTGGCCCGGTGACAAGCTGGTGCTGTCCGTCAGCACCACGCTGCCCTGGAGCGAGTGACCGGAACGGATTTTCGGCCCTAGAGCTGACATCCAGAAGGCCGGGCGCGCAAGCGTCCGGCCTTTCTTCATTAGTGGCGTATCCTTTGCGCAATCCGCGCCAACCTTGAGAGGTGTCCAGACCATGAGCAGCTATCGGATCGTCACCCTTGCTACTGCACTGCTTGTTGCCGGTGCGGCGCGTGCGGGCAGCTATTCACTCACCCCGTTGATTGCGACCGATTACGACTTCCGCGGCGTCTCGCAGACCGATCCCCAGGGTCAGGACGGCAAACCGGCATTCCAGCTGGGTGCCACCTATGACTTTGATGGCGGCATGTACGTGGGCGCCTGGGGCAGCAATGTCGACAACAGCTTCGACACACTGGATGGCGACAACTTCGAGATCGATCTGTACGGCGGCTACTCCTGGGGCGACGCCTCCAGCTCCTTTGCCTACGATGTCGGGTTCAATGTCTATACCTATCCGGGCCTGAGCAGCTGGAATACGGTGGAAGGTTTCGTCGGTGTCTCCCGGAAAACCTACTCGGCCAAGCTCTGGTATTCACCCGATGTGGCCAGTACCAGCAACAGCGGGTTCTATGCCGAGCTGAATGCGAACTATCCAATGGGCGGGAGCGGTGCTTCGCTGCTGCTGCATGCCGGCCAGGCCTTTGGTCAGGCCTACGGCGAGCCGTGGGATTTCTCGATCGGTACCGGTTACGCGGTCGGCAAATTGAACCTGGTCATCAAGTATGTGGACGGCACCAGATCGATCAAGGGTCGGCTAATCGGTTCGGTCGGCACGACACTTCCCTGGTAGCGCAGGGCGCGGGCCCTGCTGCTACTGCGCCTTGATGGCCTTGCCCAGCGTATCGATCAGCTGATCGATCTGACCCTTCTCGACAATCAGCGGTGGGGACATGGCTGTGCCATCTGCTGCTCCCCGGACCAGGCAGCCCGCCTCGAAGCAGCGCACGAAGGTTTCATAGCCGCGCTTGCCGGGTGAGCCGGGAATCGGGTCGTATTCGATGCAGGCCACCAGGCCATAGGTGCGGATGTCGATGACATTTGGCAGGCCCTTGAGGCTGTGCACGGCATCGGCCCAGTAGGGCGCGAGTTCCCTGGTTCGCTCGAAGAGCCCCTCCCGCTCGTAGATCTCCAGCGTCGCGAGGCCCGCCGCACACGCCACCGGGTGCCCTGAATAGGTGTAGCCGTGAAACAGCTCGATGGCGCCGGCCGGCTGATTCATGAAGGCATCGTAGATCTCGGTTCTTACCAGCACCGCACCCATTGGCACACTGCCGTTGGTGAGCGCCTTGGCGCAGGTGATGATGTCCGGGGTCACGCCGAACTCCTGCGCCGCAAACGCCGAGCCGGTACGACCAAAGCCGGTGATGACCTCATCAAAGATCAGCAGGATGCCGTGCTTCGTGCACAACTCGCGCAGCCGCTGCAGATAACCCTTGGGCGGAACCAGCACTCCCGTGGAGCCTGCAATGGGCTCGACGATGACCGCAGCGATGCTGGAGGCATCATGCAGAGCAACCAGCGCTTCCAGCGCGTTGGCCAGTTCGGCGCCGTGCTCAGGCTGTCCCTTGGTGAAGGCATTCTTCGCCGGATTGTGCGTGTGGGGCAGATGGTCGATGCCGGGAATCATGGCCGGGCCCCAGACCTTGCGATTGCCCACCATGCCGCCCAGTGAGGTGCCGCCCAGGTTCACACCGTGATAGGCCCGCTCGCGGCCAATCAATCGTGTGCGTGTGGCTTCGCCCTTCAGGCGCTGATACTGGAAGGCGATTTTCAGGGCCGTGTCGACCGACTCCGAACCGGAGTTGGTGAAGAACACGTGGTCGAGCCCGTCCGGCGCGATGCGCTTGAGCCTGTTGGCCAGATCGAAGCCCGCCGGATGACCCATCTGGAAAGTGGGCGCGAAGTCCAGTTGTT
>CAYWDZ010000122.1:0-9380 GCA_964456255.1 uncultured Steroidobacteraceae bacterium
CCCGACCGTGGCGCAACTGGCCACGCACCTGGCCGGAAAACTCGCGCAGCGCTAGACGCTGCGCTGCCCCTTCCATCTTCGATGACCACGTTTCAAACAGCGTGGTTGCCTGGCTTCTGCTTCCACCTTCGATGACCCCACGTCCATTCCGACGGGGACGCACGGATGTCCTGTTCGACCAGCCGCGCATAGCGCGCCGTGAATTCACCCGGCGGCAGCGTTTCGGCCGGGGCAGCCAGCGGCCGGAGCTCCGCTTCATAACAGCCACGCCGCACCCGCCGCATGGACACGTACACCGCGCCATAGCGCGTGGCGCGCGCAATCTGCTCCGGCCCCAGGTAGAAGGCCGTGTCGCGCCCGAGGAAGGTGAGCCACTGCTGGTGATCGCTGGTGCGCGGACACTGGTCCGCGAGCATGGCGATGCCGCGCACACTCTGGCGCTTCTGCAGCAAGTCGGTCAGCAGCTCCTTGGCCGGCACCAGATTCACGCCCCAGCGCCGCCGATGCGCCTGCAGGATGCGATCCGCGGCGGCCGAATGCAGTGGCTTGTAGGCGACGTCCAGCGGATAGCCCATCAACCCGGCCACGGCATACAGCACCAGATCCCAGTTCGACTGGTGTGCAGCCAGGATCAGCACCGGGCGGCCGGCATCCAGCATGTCCCGCAGCAGCTCTGGATTGCGGATGCTCACTCGCGCCGCGAGCTGCCGCGGCGTCATGCGGCTGCTGGCGATGAGCTCGGCGATCATCTGCGCGAAATGCCGGTAATTGGCGGTGGCAATGCGGCGGCGCTCGCGCTCACCCAGTTCCGGAAAGCACGCCGCCAGATTTTCCGTCACCTCGCGCCAGCGCAAGCGCAGCACCACGCGCGTGAACCACGCGAGTGCCCCGCATTTCAGGTACAACAGCGGCAATGGCAGACTCGCCAGCATGCGCAGCCAGAGTGGCAGCGAGGTTTCGGCAGTGGCCTGGGGCGAGCTCATGACGCCGCAAGTTTAGGTGCTAAGCTTCCGGCCCATCCAGCTGCAATTCCTTCACGCCAATCGGGGTAAGTGGGTATGAGCGAAGTCAAACTGTTGATCGGTGGGGCCAATGTCGATGCCACGGGCGGCAAGACCTTTGAACGAAAGAGCCCGATCACTGGCGAAGTGGTCGTGCGCGCCGCGGCCGCATCGGCCGCCGATGCACGGGCCGCGGTCGAGGCCGCCGCCAGGGCCTTCCCCGCCTGGTCGGCGCTGGGGCCCAATGCGCGACGCAAGTTCCTGATGGATGCCGCAGCGAAGCTGCGTGCGCACAGCCCGGATTTCTCGCGACTGGGTATCGAGGAAACCGGCGCCATTGCCGGGTGGGGCCACTTCAATACCGCCTTCGCCGCAACGCTGCTCGAGGAGGCCGCCGCGCTGACCACGCAGGTCAGTGGCGAAACCATCCCTTCCGATCAACCCGGAACGCTGGCACTGGGTCTGCGCCAGCCGGCCGGTGTGGTCGTGGGCATGGCGCCCTGGAATGCGCCGGTGATCCTGGGCGTGCGTGCCATTGCCGTGCCGCTGGCGGTGGGCAACACCGTGGTGCTGAAGGCCTCGGAACTCTCCCCGGCCACGCACCGATTGATCGTGGATGCCTTCGTGGAAGCCGGCTTGCCGGCAGGCACCGTGAACTTCATCAGCCACGCGGCCGCCGATGCACCGGCCGTGGCCGAGGCCCTGATCTCGCACCCGTCCACGAAGCGCGTGAACTTCACGGGTTCCTCGCGCGTGGGTCGCATCATCGGCGAGCTTTCGGGCAAGTACCTGAAGCCCTGCCTGCTGGAACTGGGTGGCAAGGCCCCGCTGCTGGTACTCGCGGATGCCGATCTCGACGAGGCCGTGGCGGCTGCCGCTTTTGGCGCCTTCATGCACCAGGGTCAGATCTGCATGTCCACCGAACGCATCATCGTGGTGGACCAGGTGTACGACGCCTTCATGAAGAAGTTCATTGCCAAGGTGAAGAGCCTGCCGGTGGGCGACCCGACCAAGGGCAACTTTCCGATCGGCGCCTGCGTCGACACCAAGACGGTCGATCATGTGAAGGCATTGATCGCCGATGCCGTCGGCAAGGGCGGCAAGGTGGCAACCGGGGGCCAGGGCAGCGGCGGCGCGTTCTTCGAACCCACCGTCGTCGAAGGCGTGACCAAGGACATGCGCATCTACGGCGAAGAATCCTTCGGCCCGATCGTCGGGGTCATCCGGGCGAAGGATGTGGACCACGCCGTTCTGCTCGCCAATGACTGCGAATACGGACTTTCGGCCGCGGTATTCAGCCAGAACATCAACACGGCGCTGGCCGTTGCCCAGCGCATCGATTCGGGCATCTGTCATATCAACAGCCCGACGGTGCAGGATGAGGCCCAGATGCCCTTCGGTGGCACCAAGGCCAGCGGTCTGGGTCGGTTCGGCGGAAGAGCTGGCATCGCTGAATTCACCGACCTGCGCTGGATCAGTGTGGCCACCCAGGCGCGTCACTATCCGATTTGAAACGCGCCATGGCGGCGCATTGCTTCAGCCGGTGTTCAGGGGGTGGGTCGTCAAATGTTACCCAAGACACGGGCCATTGGGCCCACGGCTTGGAGAACGCTGTCCATGTTCGCGACCCCCACCCGCCTGCCGGCTCTTGCTGCCACATTCGTCACTCCCGCCGTGTTTGCCGCCGGGAAGCCTGATATTCAGAAGGGCAAGACGATCCTTGCGCAGCGTTGCGGCACCTGCCATGCCGTCAACAACGAGCCGGGCGGGCCGGTGACGGGTCCGAACATGGCTGGCGTCATCGCGCACCTCGCTTCGCTCAACCAGGGCTTCGGCCCCGCGCGGTTGAACAGCTAGTTGCAGTTCGCCAGCGAACTGACCCAGTCGCTCAGCAACTGAACACCGGCCGCGTCCACCTGGCGCGGCTGGAATGGCGGCATCGAATTCGCATTCGTCATGGCAGGCCGCTGTACCACCAGTGAGCGCGCCGCTGCGTTGGAGCCGATGGCGATGCGGCGGGCATTGGTGATGCCCAGCGCGTTCACCGGCGCCACATCGCAGGCATGCGTGTTGGCCAGCGAGGTGGTGTAGCGCAGATCCATGTCCACATTCGTCGGGCCACCCGGCCGATGACACTGTGAACAGTTGGTATGCAGGTACGCCCGGGCGCGCTGCTGCAGCGTGCCGGCAGTGCCGTAGGGATCGGGCATGGATGCGAGGCTGACCGGATCCTGCGCCAGCATCGGCGTCAGCATGCCGATCGCATTGAGGGTTGCCAGCTGGTTCGCATCGCGGCCCGTGCTGGCATAGTGAAACTGGCTGTTGAGCTGCGCGATCTCCGGGCCCAGCGTGTGCCCGGCCGCATCGGTGTGACACAGCAGGCACTGCGCTTCGCTTGGGAACAGCCAGTCCTGGCCGTTGATGCTCGCCGTCTTGCCGCCGACCACGCGCGTCGCGTCGGTTCCGGCGACGTTCCACTCGTAGGTGTAGCCAGCCCATTCACCACCGTCGTGATGCATCAGCAGCCGCGTCTCCACCAGCCGCGTGCCAAGGCGGAAGTTCTTCACCAGCACCGAGCCGGTGGGGAAGCTGAAATCTCCATCCCCGCCCACCGTGATCCTCTTGCCATCTGGCAGGGCCAGGAAGCGCGTCTTGACCGCACCGTCCGACCAGAATGGCGCCTGTGGCGCAAAGGGAACGAGCCCGGCAGCGGGCTGCGTCGCATTGGACGGGTTCACGCAGCCAGTGGCCGAAAGCTGCGTGGCAACGCTGCCCCCGCTGGAGGTGCCGGCAACCAGCTTGCGCAATGTCCCGCCCAGGTCGACTGCATACAGCTCGCCGTCCCGGCCCTCGCCAAACGAGGAGATGTTGATGCCGCTCGAAACACCGCTGGTGACCTGCAGCGTGGGAGCGGTATCGCGCGCGATCTGCCACATGGTGCCGGAGCCGTAGTCGCCGAACACATAGCGTCCCGCGAGTTCCGGGATGGCATTGCCGCGGTACACATAGCCGCCCGTCACGGCGATGCCATAGGAGTGGCTGTACTCCGCCACCGGCGGCAAAGCGGTGGCTGCGTTCGATCCACAGCTGGCGTTGTACGCATGATCACCCTCGCGGCAGCGCCAGCCATAGTTGCCGCCTGCCACCACGCGATCGACTTCCTCCCACTCGCCCTGCCCCACGTCACCCACCCACAGCTCGCCCGTGCCGCGATCAAAGCTCCAGCGCCACGGGTTGCGAAAACCATAGGCAAAGATTTCGGGACAATTCTGCGCGAATGCACCGGCGTCGTTGTTGCACACCGCATTGCCTGCGTAAGGATTGCCCGCGGGAATTGCGTACTGCGTTGCGCCGGTGGTGCCATCCACATCGATGCGCAGCATCTTGCCCAGCAGCGTCGAAAGCCGCTGACCATTGCCGATGGTGCCATGCACGTCACCACCGCCACCGCCATCGCCCAAGCCAATGTAGAGGTAACCATCCGGCCCGAAGGCGATGTGCCCGCCATTGTGGTTCGACTCGGGCTGGTTCACCTGCAGGATGACCTTGGCCGTCGCGGGCGCGGCGCTCAGGCCGCCATCCTGCGTCTGGTATTCGACGATGCGCGAGACCAGCTGCCCGGAGTTGTTGGCGGTGTAGGAGAAATACACACGCGGATTGGCGGGCCATCCGGGATGAAAGGCCATGCCGAGCAGGCCCATCTCGCCACTGGCACTGTTGATCGCTGCCGAAAGGTTGATGAACACGCGCCGCGTGGAAACATTCGGCTGATTGTCGAAGGCGTACACGATGCCGCCCTGCTGCACCACATACCAGGTCGCGCTGCTGGCCGGCTCCTGCAGCAGCAATATCGGCGATGAGAAGCTGGGGAGCCCCGCAAACGCCGGTTGCAGCGCCAGCGTTACACCTGGCGCCGCGCCAGCCAGGCAGGTCGTGTTGGAAGGCCGCGCATCGAGGCCGGAAACGACCGGATCAGGCGGGTCCGGCGGGTTGCCGCCTGAGCCCCCGCCGCAGGAACACAGGGTCAAGAAGAGTGATGCAGTGAGTCCCTTGCGCATGGGTCCGAGCAGACCACATCACGATCACCGTGGCCAACTGTGGACGACAGGCGACAGGAAAGTGGTGCCGGAGATAGGAATCGAACCTACGACCCCATCATTACGAATGACGTGCTCTACCAACTGAGCTACTCCGGCGAGGGGCGCGCATTCTAGGGGAACTGGCACCGCGAGGGAAATCAGGCAATCACACCTGATATGCGCAGCCTCCGGGCGCGGCCGTTACGGCACGCTGCCGCCATGAAATCACACGGCTTCACACTGCCCGAACTGCTGGTGGCCATGGCCATCAGCGGCATCCTGCTGGCTCTGTCCGCGCCGGGGCTTGCGCGCCAGCGCGGCGAGGCTGCCCTGCGCACCGCCTCGGCCCAGACCCTGGCGGCGCTGCAACTGGCGCGACGCACGGCCCTGGCCCGTGGGCTGAGCATCACCGCCTGCCCGAGCGCCGATGGCGAAACCTGCGCCTTTGGCGCCAGCCAGTGGATGCTGTTTGCCAATGCATCGGGCGGCCGGGATTACCGGCGCGACGTGGCCGACGAAGTGCTGCAGCGCTGGTCCGTGCCCCACGGCGTTGCCGTGGCCGGCACCCGCGGCTATGCCTCGTTCCAGCCCCGGCCCGGCGCCGCGACGACGGTCACGTTCAACTTCTGTCATCGCTCGGCGCCGCGGGGAATCTCCATCGTCATCAGCCAGACCGGCAGGCCGCGCGTAGTCCGCGGCACCGAAACCGCCGGCATCTGCCCTGAGCAATGAGCCGGTCCCGTGGCACGACATCAGGCCCATGCAGGCTTTGCACTGATCGACGTACTGGTCGCCCTGGTGCTGTTCGCGGTGGTGTTGCTGGCCGCCATGGCAGCGCTGCTCAAGGGGATGCATGCCATGCACGAGGCCGCGCTTGCCGGACGTGCCGTGGATCTGGCGGCCGACCTGCTCGAAGCGCGCCGCGCCCAGCCACAGGGCGCAGCGCTGCAGCCGCTGCTCGACGCGTTCGACGAACAGCTGCAGCGCACGCTTCCCGAAGAAATGCGCAGTACCGCCACAGCACTGATACAGCCGCTTCTGGCGAGCGCTGCTCCGCCGTCACCATGAAGTGCCGCGGCTTCACCATTGCCGAGCTGCTGGTGGCCACGCTGCTGCTCAGCCTGCTCACCGCGGGCGGGCTCACCACCTGGGTGCACAGCCGCGCGGCCTGGCAGCAGGCCAGCATCGAGCAGATCCTGAACGAACGCGCGCAGTACGTGTTCGCGACGCTGGAGCCGGATTTGCAGATGGCCGGTTACTTCGGCCAGTCTCCGGCACCGGCGCCGCTCGCGGCAGATTCCATTCCGCCTGCCGCGCGCAGCTGCGGATTGCCATTGATCCAGCAGCTCGATCGTCCCATCGCGGTCTCGCCAGAATACGACCTGCCCTGCGCGGCGCGTGGCGGCGGAGCCATGAATGGCTCCATGCAACTCATCGTGCGTCGTGCCTCTGCACAGCCTGCCGCGGCCACGCCCGGCCGCGCGCAATGGCTGGGCTCCATCACCGCGGGCCAGCTGGTGTGGAACGAGACTGCCACCACCGCGCCGCTGGGCACCGAACGTCGCGACCTGTTGCTGCGCGTCTACTACATTGCGCGCGCTGCCGATGGGGATGCCGCAACGCCCGCGCTGCGCGTGAAATCCCTGGGCAGCATCGCCGGCGCGCCGGCATTCATCGATACGGAGGTCATGCCCGGTGTCGAAGCCCTGCAAGCCGATCTGCTGCCGCCGGACGCACCGCGCAGCCTGCGCCTCACGCTTGCGCTGCGGCCCGACCAGGCCGACACGCACCGCCAGGCGCTGCAGCGGCTCACCTTCACGCGCCAGTTCACGTTGCGCAATGCGCCGGCAGACTGAAGGCTTTGCCGTGCTGGTGGTCCTGGCGCTGCTGGCGGTGATCGGCCTGTATACCGCCGCCACGCTGCACGACGCGCTGTTCGGCCGCGTGCTGGCCAGCACTCGCGTGTTCCAGCAGCGCGCCTTTGCGCTTTCGGACCTGGGCATCGAGCGCGCCGTGCAGGATCTGGCCGGCAATGCGGCGCCGGCTGACTACACCCGCGAGCTGCACCCGATTGCAGGGTCCAATGACAACGCCACCATCGAGCTGCGCGCCACGGGCGCAGATGCACTGCCCGCCGGATTCAGCTCAGGGCGCTTCATCAGCCGGCGCTACGAAATCAGCAGTACCGGCACAGCGCCGCGCGGCGCCCGATCCGTGCAGGTGCAGGGAGTCATCCGCATATGGCCCGCGGCGCCCACACCATGAAGCGCCTGCTGTGTCTGCTGCTCGCGTGGCCGTGCGCGAATGCGCTGGCGGCTGCGCCCGCCAGCTGCCTCACCGTAGCGCCGCTGCCGATGGTGGTGCAGATCGGCACGGGCGCACCGCGCCAGGTGCTGCTGATCGGCGGCAGTGCGCCGGCCATGCGCGTCGTCGATGCAGCGACCGGTGACACGCTGTGGTCCGCCGGCACCAGCACCACGGCGTCCCAGCGCTTCCTCGCCATGACCGAAGCGTTTTCCGGCAGCTTCACTGCGCTGGATTCCGACGGGGACGGCCTGCATGACCGCATCTACGCAGGCGACCTCGCCGGCCGGATCTGGCGCTTCGATCTGCACAACGGCGCGGCGGCAGATGCGTGGGCCAGCGGCGGAATCTTCGCCGACTTCAGCAACGCGGCGGGCCGCGGCTTCCTTGCGCCACCGGATGTGTCGCTGGCCACCGCGCCCGGCATGGCCCCGTGGCTGCACATCGCCATCGGCACGGCCGCGCCCGGCCAGGTCGATGCGAACAACCGCTTCTATGTATTGCGCGACTACGCGCCTTTCGAGAGCTGGACCACTCGGCAATACGTGGACTGGCAGCCCTTAAGGGATAGCGATCTGTTGCAGGTCGACGGCGCCGGAGAGCCGACCGGCGTCGCCATTCAGGCAGGCTGGTTCATGGAGCTGGGCCATGGCGATGTGCTGAGCGCTGCGCTGACCGTTGCCGGTCGGGCCGTGTTCGCCATTGCCGAATCCGCCACGCTCGATGCACTTGGCTGTCGATCAGCCTTCAGCATCGCAACGCTCGCGCTCGCGGCAGGCCAGGTCCGGCACTTCGCCGACGGCTGGCGCCGGCCGCTCGACGGAGAAATGGCGCTGCCTGCTGCATTTGCCGTTGCCATGGGTACCGATGTCAATGTGAGCACCGCGCTGTGCACCTTCGGCGCAGCACGGGTCACCGAATGCGATGTGGACCTGAGGCCGCGCCGCACCTGGTGGCGGCGCGAGGACGCGGAATGAAGCACCGGGGCTTCACGCTGCTGGAACTGCTGGTGACACTGGTCATCGTCGCCATCCTTGCCGCACTGGCCTGGCCCGGCTACGGCGCCATCATCCGCAAGGCACAGCGCAATGATGCGCGCCTTGCCCTGCTCACCATCCAGCATGCCGAGGAACTGCACTACCAGCGCTTCAATGCCTACACCGAGGCGCTGACCGTGCCGCCGGACAGCGGCGGTCTCGGCCTGCCCGCACGCAGCCTCGCCGGCAGTTACGCCCTGACCGTGAGCACCAGTGACGACGGTCAGCACTACAGCGCCATGGCACGGGCGCTGCCACAGGGCCGCCAGGCTGCGGATCACGCCTGCGCACAGTTCCTGATCGATGAAACCGGACAACGGGCCGCGAAGGATGCCAGCGGCTTCGACAACGCCTCGGCGTGCTGGCGCTAATCGCGCGCGGCGGCCGGCCGCAGCGACCTGGGCAGGCTGAACACCACGTTCTCTTCGCGCCCGACGACCTGGCGCGGTGCTTGCCCGCCCCATGCGGTGAGCTGCTGCACCACCTGCTGCACCAGCAGTTCCGGCGCCGAGGCCCCGGCGGTCACGCCGACCGCCTTGCGCCCCTCGAACCATTCGCGCCGCAGGTTCTGCGGGCCATCCACCAGATAGCCGGGAATGCCAGCGCGATCGGCCAGCTCGCGCAACCGGTTGGAATTGGAGCTGGCCGCCGAGCCCACCACGACCAGCACATCGCATTCGGTCAGCAGCTTCTTCACCGCGTCCTGGCGGTTCTGCGTCGCGTAGCAGATGTCTTCCACGCGCGGCGCCTGCAGGTCCGGAAAGCGCTCACGCAGGGCATCGACGATCGCCTGCGTGTCGTCCACCGACAAGGTGGTTTGCGTGACGAAGGCCAGCGATTCGGGCTTGCGCACGACGAGCCTGCGCGCCTGCTCCACGTTCTCGACCAGATGAATGGACCCGCCATGCCCGGTCTCGAAGCGGCCCATCGTGCCCTCGACCTCGGGATGGCCGGCATGG
>CAYWDZ010000123.1:0-9310 GCA_964456255.1 uncultured Steroidobacteraceae bacterium
GACATCAGCAGCAACCAGATGATTCCCATGGTCTTCTGGGCGTCATTGCTGCCATGCCCGATGCTGTAAAGCGCGCTTGAAACCAGTTGCGACAACCGGAACCAGCGATCAAGTCGCGAGGGCGGGAAGCGGTAGAACATCCAGCTGATCGCCAGCATCAGAGCCGCGCCGATGGCCATGCCCAGCAGTGGCGCGACAAAGATGAACACCGTGGTGCGGATGATGCCCGGCATCAGCAGCGGCGCCACGCCGGCCTTGGCCATCGCTGCACCGATCATGCCGCCGATGAGCGCATGGGAGCTGCTGCTGGGAATGCCGTAGTACCAGGTGACCACGTTCCAGGTGATGGCACCGATCAGCGCGCCGAAGATCAATGCGTCATCCACGAAACCGGGCGCGATGATGCCCTTGCCCACCGTCGCCGCAACCTTCGGCTCGAACAGCCACATGGCGACGAAATTGAACACCGCGGCCCAGATCACCGCCTGGTAGGGCTTCAGCACCCGGGTCGAGACGATCGTGGCGATCGAATTCGCCGCATCATGAAACCCGTTCATGAAATCGAACGCCACGGCCAGCAGAACCAGCAGCGCCAGCGTCACGAAGGCCGAATCGAAATTCATCAGGCGTTCTGCAGAATCACGCTTTCGAGAATGTCGGCGACGTCCTGACAGCGGTCTGTCGCCAGCTCAAGCAGCTCGTAGATGGCTTTGAGCTTGATGACCTGGCGGATGTCCGATTCCTCGCGAAACAGCTTGGAAATGGCGTTGCGCATCACCCGGTCGGCGCGCGACTCCATGGTGTCGACTTCGCGGCAGAGCTTGCGGATCTCCGGCGCATTGCGCATGTTGTCCAGCTTGCCGATGGCCGACTGCAGGTTTTCGCAACCATCGCGCAGCAGCTGCGCCAGTTCCACCGCGTGGCTGGTCACCTGCTGCACATCATAGAGCTGCAGCGACTCGGCCACGTCCTGTATCAGGTCCAGCACGTCGTCCATGCGCGAGATCAGCCGGTGGATGTCGTCGCGATCCAGCGGCGTCACGAAGATCGTGTGCAGCAGCGTGGCGGTGTCGTGCGTGATGCGGTCCGCCTCGTGCTCCAGCGAATTGATGCGCTCGACATGCACGGGACGACCTGGAACATCCGCGTACTCGGAGAGCAGCAACGTCAGTTCGTTGCTGGCCTCGGCCATGCGACTGGCATGTGCGTCGAAGTACTCGAAGAACTTGCCTTCGCGAGGCACCAGATTGGCCATGAAGCCCATGACGATCCCCTGTTATTTTGCACGCATCATAGTCAATTGACGCTGGCGCGGCGCGGAAATATCAGCCACGCGGCGACCGCCACCACGACGACCACCGCGATGAACCCCGGCCAGTATCCGGCCTGCAGGATCGGCTGCCAGATGAGTGGCGTGACGAAGGTGACCAGCGCGGCGAACTGACTCAGGAGCCCCGCTGCGGCGGCGCCCTGCATGGGGTTTTCCACCACGCGCGGCATCGCCGCGATCACCACCGCAATCGCCGCGCCCTGCGCCAGCATCCATACGATCATCGCGATGATGCGCGTCAGCTCGGACAGGCCAGGCATGAACAGCGGCAGGCTGACAGCGCTGGCTGCCACCACGATGACCGCCAGCAGGCTGGTGTCGCGCCAGCCGCGCGCGAGCAGTGCGCCAGCGGCGAAGCCGCCGGCAATCATCACCAGCGTAGTGATGGACAGGATGTTCGACGCATGTCCCACCGGCATGTCGTGCTGGGTCGCGAACCACTCCGGATAGACGGTGGTCATGCCGAAGCCCATCACGATCAATGTCGCGAAGGTCAGCGACAGTCGCAACGGACCGGCCTGCGTCCACACCGAGAACAGGCCGGCGGGCCGGCCTGCCCTGGCCACTGCATCGGGTACACGCGGCAACAGGGGGCTGGTCAGCGCCAGCACGGCAAACAGCCCCATATGCACCAGGTAGCCGCTGCGCCATTGATCGGTCCCTGCGAACGCAGCGGACAGCGCCAGGCCCGTGGCGATCCCCACCGGCGTGTAGGTGGACCAGAAAGCCATTGCCCGGCCGCGGCGCTCTGGCGTGGTGGTCGCCATGATCAACGCCGGTGCAGCCGCGTAGGCACCAACCGGGATCAGGCCCTCCAGCACACGAATGGCCATGAAGCCACTGAGCGACCCCGTCGCCAGGTACGCAGCATTCACGGCGATGCCGATGAGGGCCACCCATTGCAGCGTACTGCGCGCGCCAAGCCGGTCGATGATCGAACCGGCAACTGAAGCCAGCACCGCGGGCAATACCGTCATCAGCGAGATCAACAGCGCCAGCTGCGCCGGAGTTCCGCCCAGATGTCCGCCCACATCACCGAGTATCGGAATGACCTTGCTCAGCGAGGCGGATGACAGCACGCCGTAGAGGTAGATGAGCCCGATGGACAGCCAGCTGCCGGGGGTGAGCGACAGACCCCGTCCTTCCTGCACCATGGACTCCCCCTTCGTTGTTGTATCCCGGATAGTACACAATGCCCGGCCGATTGCCGCGGGAGAGAAACGTGACGAGAATTTCCGGACGCCACGCTGCACTGCTGGTTCTGTTGATCGGCTGGGCTGCAAACGCCGCCGCCTACGAGCACATCAAGGTTGCGGTCTACGCTCGTGCGCAGGAAGTTTCGCGCATGTCGGACCCGGCCTGGCTGGAGCGCGAGTGGCAGCGCATTGCAGGCGCCGTGCACGTGGACAAGATCTACCTCGAAGTGCACCGCGACGGCACCATGCCCGACGATGCCACCCTCGAGGCAGCCAAGGCCTTCTTCGCCGCGCATGGCGTGCAGACCGCCGGCGGCATCACCTACACCATCGACGAAGGCAACCGGTTCCAGACCTTCTCCTACGACACCCCGCAGGATCGCAAGCGCGCGCAGATGATCGCGGAGACCGCCGCACGCCATTTCGATGAAGTGATCCTCGATGACTTCTTCTTCACCAGCGCCAAGACCGAAGCCGACATCGCAGCGCGCGGCAGGGAGAACTGGACGCAGCATCGGCTGAAGCTCATGACCGAGGCCGGCCGCAATCTGGTGGTGGGCCCGGCGAAGAAGGTAAATCCGAAAGTGAAGGTCGTCATCAAGTACCCGAACTGGTACGAGCACTTCCAGGCACTGGGTTTCAACCTGGAAACCGGTCCGCAGGTCTTTGATGGCATCTACACCGGCACCGAGACGCGCGATGCCGTTCGTTCGGCGCAGCACCTGCAGCCGTACCACGGCTACTCGATCATGCGTTACTTCGAGAACATCGCGCCGGGCCGCAATGGCGGCGGCTGGGTCGACCCCTACGCATCCAGCAGCTTCGACCGCTACGCCGAGCAGCTGTGGCTCACGCTGTTCGCGAAGTCCGGTCCGCAGGTCACATTGTTCGACTGGAGCAGCATCACACGGCCACTGGGCCGCGCAGCGCCGGGTGCCGCTCCCGCAGAGACTGCGGTCGCCGCCGCGAAGCGCGCCTTCGACGCGGTCGATCCGCTGCTGGGAAAGCTCGGCAAGCCGCTCGCGCTGCGCAGTTACAAGCCCTATCACTCGGTGGGCGAGGATCACCTGCAGAGCTTCCTGGGCATGATCGGGCTGCCGATGGAAATCGTGCCGGAGTTTCCCGATGACCCGCTGGTGCTGCTCACGGAAGAAGCCGCGGCCGATCCGAAGATCGTCGACAAGATCGAAAAGCACATCCGCGCCAACAACTCCGTGGTGATCACCTCGGGGCTGCTGCGTCAGCTGCAGACCCGCGGGCTGGATCGGGTCGCGGAGATCGAGGTCACCAGCCGCGTGGCACTGGTTTCGCAGTTCCTCGCCGGCCGCGGCGGCCTCGCCACTTCCGACAAGCCCATCCTGATCCCGCAGGTGGTCTATCGCACCAACGATTCATGGGAACTGGTATCGGCGATTGACGGCGACAACGGCTGGCCACTGCTCCACGATGCCGACTATGCGAAGGGGCACCTGTACGTGCTGGTGGTGCCGGAAAACTTCTCCGACTTCTACCATTATCCGGCCGCGGCGCTGAACGAGATCCGCCGCGTCCTGGGCGCATCGCTGCCGGTTCGCCTCGAAGCACCATCGAAGGTCAGCCTGTTTGCGTATGACAACGGCACCTTCATCGTGGAGAACTTCCGTGACGAACCCGTCGCCGCCACGGCATTGCGCGGTACCGGACAGAATGCACAGCGGATTTCCATTTCGCTGGCACCGCATGCATGGGTCGCGTACGGCGCGGATGGCAACCCGCTTTGAAGCGCCGCAGCTTCCTCGTCGCGCACGGCGCGTGGTCGGCCGGTTGGTCGTGGAAGAAGATGCATCCGCTGATGCGGCAAGCCGGTCATCGGCTGATCGTGCCGACCTATACCGGTCTGGGTGAACGCGAACACCTGGCAAACCCTGCGGTGAATCTCGAGACGCACATCCAGGACCTGCTGGGTGTCATCAAGTTCGAACAGCTCGAGAATTTCGTGTTCGTTGCGCACAGCTATGGCGGCATGGTCGCCACGGGCGTTGCCGATCGTGTGCCCGAGCACATCCGGCAGCTCATCTATGTGGATGCTTTCGTGCCGCGCGACGGGCAATCGCTGTTCGACCTGACGGAAGCCGAAGCCAACGAGCGGCTGCGCAAGGGCCTGGTGGATGGCGACGGCTGGAGGGTGCCACCCATGCCCGTACCCGCGGACACCAGCGAAGAGGACCGGAAGTGGATCGAACAATTCCGCATGCCGCAGCCCCTGCACTGCTTTGACCAGCCGCTGCGCCTCACCCGTGGCGAGACGAACATCCCGCGTGCCTTCATCAAGGCCCTGAAGCTCTCGCCCGGCGACCCCTTCGTGCAGTTCGCTGACCGGGCACAGCAGGAGGGCTGGGACTACCGCGGCATCGACGCCAGTCATTCGCCGCATGTCACGGCACCCGAGGCGCTGATGAAGCTGCTGGAGGAGCTTGCGGCCTGAGCCAGCGCACCGGGCCCGGTGCTATCGATTGCAACTCCCCGCCGATTTGCGTCGGGAGCATAATGTCGGCCACCTGAAACCAAGGGGGGATTTCTCGATGAAGACCAGGACACTGGCCGGACTGCTCGGCCTTGCCGCATTGCCCGTCATCGCGCTTGCCGTGACCAATCCGCCGGCCAAGCCCGGCCCCTGCGACCGCGCCTGCCTCGAAGGCTTCGTCAACAAGTACCTCGATGCGATGCAGGACCAGAAGGTCAGTGACGACCTGTTCGCACGCAGCGTGAAGTTCACCGAGAACGGCATCCGCCTGCCGCTGGGCAAGGAGGGCCTGTGGTACGACATGTCGGGCAAGGGCAACTACAAATTCTACGTGCCGGACATCGAGACGCAGCAGGTCGCCTTCATCGGCACCGTGCGCTACGGCGGGCAGACGACCACCGACGGCACGCTGGCCGCGCTGGCGCTGCGCCTGAAGATCGTGGACAACAAGATCACCGAGATCGAGCAGCTGGATATCCGCCCGGACAACACCTCATCGATCGGCGGCGGCGCGCGCCGGGGCGGTGGCGCTCCTGCTGCCGCGGCGCCGGCCGCGCTGTCGACTGCCGATCGCGTGGAGCAGATGGGCAGGCCGCACGCCGTGTACTTCGAGGTCATTCCGGAGAACAAGCGCCCGACCCGCGAGGAATACATCAAGACCGGGAACTACTACTTCTCGGGCCTGGCGCACAACGACGGCAAGGGCTACTACCCGTTCACCGACGACTGCGTGCGCTACGAGAACGGCATCATCGCGACGGCGCAGGAGAACGGCAAGCCGGTTCCCGGCGCCTGCAAGAAGCAGTTCGAGACGGGGCTGAAGGGCATCGTCGATCGCATCCGTGACCGGCGCTTCGTCGCGGTGGACCGTGAGCGCGGCATCGTGTTCGCGTTCGGCTTCTTCGACCACTACCGCATCAACTGGACCTGGCAGATCGCCGAGCTGTTCAAGATCGAAGACGGCCAGATCCGCCGCATCGAGGCCGTGTTCCAGCGCGCACCGTTCGGCACGCCCTCCGGCTGGAGCACCTACGAGCAGAGCATCTCCGAGGAGCTGCAGGACGTCCGGTGAGAATCGTCCCGGCGCGGGGAATTGCCTGCCTCATGCTGGCTGCGGCGGTCATCCCCGCCGCAGCCCAGCAAACTCCCGGGCCTGCCTGTGATCGCACCTGCCTCGAGGGCTTCGTCGACCGATACCTCGACGCCATGGACGCGGACCGCGTCGATCCGCAGCTCTTTGCCCGCGATGTGAAATTCACCGAGAACGGTGTGCAGCTGCCGCTGGGTGGCGATGGCCTGTGGCTGCGCATGGCGGGCAAGGGAACGTACAAGTTCTACGTCCCCGATACCGAAGCCCAGCAGGTGGCCTTCATCGGCACCGTTCACGAACGCGAGCGCGATCAAGACCTGGTGGACGCGCTGGCACTGCGCCTCAGGATCGTTGACGGCCGCATCACCGAAGTCGAACAACTGGTGATCCGCCCCGAGGGAGTGCTCACCAGCAATGGCCAGCGCCCCACCACGCGGCCGATTTCCACCGGTGAGCGCGTGGAGAAGATGGGTGCACCGCACGCGGTGTTCCGCGAGGTCATTCCGGAAGCGCAGCGCGCCTCGCGCTCCGAAATGATCAGGACCGCGAACTACTATTTCTCGGGCCTGCAGCAGAACGACGGCAAGGGCTACTACCCCTTCACCGATGACTGCGATCGTTACGAGAACGGCAACAAGGCCACCAATGTGCCGGCGCGCAACCCGGTGACCGGCGAGACCGAAGTGCTCAGCTGCCGCAAGCAGTTCGAGGTGGCGCTGAAGAACGTGGTGTCACGCGTTCGCGACCGGCGCTTCGTCGCGGTGGATCGGGAGCGCGGCATCGTGTTTGCGTTCGCCTTCTTCGACCACCGCGACATCAACTGGACCTGGCAGATCGCCGAGCTGTTCAAGATCCAGAACGGCCAGATCCGGCGCATCGAAGCGGTGTTTCACCGCGCACCCTACGGCATCAATTCCGGCTGGAGCACCTACCCGCAGGGCATGTCGGACCAGCCGCAGGACATCCGCTAGCGCATCCGCTACGGCGTCCGCGCCGCCTTGGCGAAGTCACCAGCCTTCACGATGGTGAACTTCGCCGGATCCAGGTACTTCTTCAGCGCGGCACGCACCTGATCGGCCGTCACCGCGAGCACCCGCTGCTCGAACGGCTTGTCCCAGGTCAGGAAGGTGCGCCCGCTGTCCAGGTGCGACAGCAGCCGCCCGACCAGCTGCCCGTCCTGCACCCGGTTCTGCGCAAACTTCGGCACCCATCCGGATTTCGCCTTGGCGATTTCCTCGTCGGTGAAGCCGTCCTTCAGCGCCTTGTCCAACTCCTCGCGCAGCGCCGCCTCGACCTTGGCGATGTTCTGCGGCGCGGCGATGGCCTGGATGTTCCAGCTGCCGGCGCGATCGAACAGGCCACCACCCGCCGACGAACCCACGGAGTAGCTCAGGCCCTCCTTCACGCGGATGCGTGCTGTCAGGCGCGAATCGAAGCCCGCACCACCGCCCAGGATGTAGTCGGACAGGAACAGTGCCGCATAGTCCGGATCATTCTGGCTGGAATCCAGGTTCAGGCGCGCGATCAGCACCGCGTTTTCCTTGTCGGGCGTTTCGATCGAGATCACGCCGCCGGGCACGTCGCGATATTCACGCGTGATGCGCTGGTACGGCGTCTGGTTGCGCCAGTCACCGAACCCCTCGTCGATGGCCTTGATCACCTCGGCCTCGTCGAAATCGCCGACCACCGAGAACAGTGCATTGTTCGCGGCGTAGAAGGCCTTGTAGTAGCGCTTCACGTCGTCCAGCGTGACCGCCTTGTACCCGTCCAGCTGCTCCTGCATCGTGTACGAGTAACGCGGATCGCCCCTGGGATACGCGTTGAAACGCTGGCTCAGGGCCTCCGATGCCCGGGAAGACGGATCCGACATCTGCCCTTCCAGCGAAGTGATCAGCAGCTTCTTCAGCTGGTCGAATTCGGATTGCGGGAAGGATGGTTCGCGCAGGGTGTGCGCGGCCAGGCGGATGGCCGCGATGAGGTTGGGGCGCGTGGTCTGGAAGCTGGCGCCCGGCCCATTGACCCCGCCACTGACCTTGAGCTTCTCGAACTCGTCGGCCAGCTGCGCGCGGGTGTAGCGGGACGTGCCCGTCATCATCATCAGCGCGGTAAAGGTTCCGGCGAAGCTCTGGTTGAACAGGGTCTTCTCATCGCCGGACGGCATGGACATCGCAAAGTTGACCGTCTCGCCGCGGGTCTTCTTGGACAGCAGCGCGACCTTCATGCCCTTGACCTCGAGCCGCTTCACGCGCCGCTCGATATTCTCGGGGCTGGTGTCGAAATCCTCGGCCTGCACCACCACCTGCTTCGACTCGTAGCCCTTGAGCAGATCGTCGGCGCTCGCGGCCTGCGGGATCTCGGCGCGCCGCGGATTCTCCTCCGGCAGAAACAGCCCCACGGTGCGGTTGTCGCGCAGCAGGTACTTGCCGGATGCGGCCTTCACTTCATCAGCCGTGACCTTCTGTTCCGCATCACGCAGCAGGAAGAACGTGCGCCAGTCGCCCAGCGCCACGTACTCGGAAAGCGCGAGCCCGATACGTTCCGGGTCCGTCATCACGCGCTCGGCGGAATTGGCCATCTGCACGCGTGCGCGCTGCATCTCCTCGTCGGTGGGCGGATTCCTGGTGAAGTCCTCCACGATCCGGATCAGCTCGTCACGCACCGGCTCGAATGCATCGCCCTTCTTCACTACCGCCAGGGCGACGAACAGACCACCATCGAGACCGCCCAGGGAGCCCGTCGCAATGGATGCCGCCTTGCCGGTTTCCACCAGGGCCTTGTGCAGGCGGCCCGAGGGCTCATCGCCCAGCACATAGCTGGCGTATTCCAGGGCCCGCGCGTCCGGGTGCAGGATCGAGGGAACCTTGTAGCCCACCAGCACCACCTGCTGGTCGCCGACCCGGCGCACCACCACGCTGCGCTCGCCATCCTGCGTGGGCTCGACCGTCCACAGCTTCGGCAGTTCGCGGGTGGGTTTCGGAATCGCGCCGAAGTACTTCGTCACCAGCTGCAGCGTCTTGTCCGGATCGAACTTGCCGGCCACCAGCAGCACCGCGTTGTCGGGCTGGTAATACAGGCGATAGAAGGCCTGCAGATGCGCGATGTCGACGTTCTCGATGTCGGAACGATTGCCGATGGTGGAGTTGCCGTAGTTGTGCCAGTCGTAGGCAATGCTCTGCAGGCGCTTGATCAGC
>CAYWDZ010000124.1:0-9271 GCA_964456255.1 uncultured Steroidobacteraceae bacterium
GCCCTGGGTGTAGAACAGGTTGTCGAGGAATGCGTGTTTGAACGCGTCGCGGGAAGCAACCCCCTTGGCGTCGGCCGGCTTCAGCATGAGATTTCCGTTGGTGTGCTTGCAGTATCCAGTCTCTGCAATTCCCGTGCTGGAAAACATCGCCCATAGCGGCCCGGCAGCACGCGATCACGCACCATGCCGGGGCGAATCCGCCTCTCGCTGCTCCGCTTTGAAGCAAAGCGGGTAACTGGCGACCTTGAATCCACCTAGCCGCTGTTGCGCAGCGCGGTCGCCACCCCGTTGATGGTCAGCTGGATGCCTTCGCTCACGCGCGGATCGGCGTCGCCGGCGCGATGCCGGCGCAGCAGTTCCACCTGCAGCATGTTCAGTGGCTCGATGTAGGGCAGTCGCAGCCTGATCGACTGGTCCAGCGCCGGGTTCCTTTCCAGCAGCCGCGACTGGCCGGTGATGTCCAGCAACGTGTCGACCGTGAGCCGCCAGCCCGACTCGATCTGCGAAAAATATTCCTGTGCCATCGACTGGTCCTGCACGAGGCCAAGATACTGGCGCGCGATCGCCAGATCGCTCTTGGCCAGCACCATCTCCATGTTGTCGAGCGTGGTGCGGAAGAAAGGCCACTCGGCCGCCATCGCGCGCAGCAGCCCGCGATCGGGAAATGCAGCCAGCGCCTGCCCCGCGCCATACCAGCCGGGCAGCATCACCCGCGCCTGCGCCCACGAGAACACCCACGGAATCGCGCGCAGATCCTCGATGCGATCGGACTTCGTGCGCGAGGCCGGGCGTGACCCGATCTTCAGCGAAGCGATCTCGGTCAGCGGCGTCATCTGGCGGAAGAAGGTCCTGAAGCCCTCGGTACCGTAGACCAGCGACCGGTAACTGTGGAAGGCGTGCGTCGAGATGCCCGACATGGCTGCGATGAAGCGCTGTTCATCGGCGTCCTGTGCCGTGCCGGGCGCGAGTGATGCCAGCACGGTGGCACTGACCATGGCCTCCAGATGCGAGGCTGCGCTGGCGCGCGTGCCGTACTTGGCGGCAATGATCTCGCCCTGCTCGGTGATGCGGATGTGGCCCTGCACCGTGCCACGCGGTTGAGCGCGAATGGCCGCATGGGCCGGGCCACCGCCGCGACCCACCGAGCCGCCGCGACCATGGAAGATCTGCATGGTGGTGCCGCTCTCGCGGAACACCTCGGCCAGCGCGCGGCTGGCCTGGTTCAGGCTCCACACGGAAGTGAGATAGCCGCCGTCCTTGTTCGAATCCGAATAGCCGACCATCACTTCCTGGTGGCCGCGGCGCGCAGCCGCGGCGGCGATCTCGGGCAAGGCGAGCCACTCACGCATGATCGGCGGCGCGCGCTCCAGGTCGCCGATGGTCTCGAACAGCGGCACCACCATGATGGCCGCGGAGCCCGGGTCGGCGGGCCGGTACAGCCCGGCCTCTTTCAGCAGCAGGTTCACCGCCAGCATGTCCGACACGCTGTCGCACTTGGAGATGATGTAGGCGGTGATGCAGCCAGCGCCGTAGCGTTCGTGCGATGCGGCCGCCTCGCGCAGGATGGCCAGTTCCGACAGCGTTTCATCGCTGTATTGCTCGAATGCGCTGCACAGCGGTCTTGGGCCCGCCAGTTCCCTGCGCAGCAGGGCCACGCGCGCCGCCTCATCGAGGCCGGCGTAGTTGGCTTCGACACCCGCAACCTTGAAGAGCTCCGCGGCCACGCGTTCGTGCACATCGGAGTTCTGCCTGAGATCCACCGTGGCGAGATGAAAGCCGCAGGTCTCCACCAGCCGGATCAACCGGCCCAGTGCGCCGCCGCCGGTGAAGATGCCGGCCCCATGCGCTGCGAGACTGCGCGCCAGCCATGCCAGATCCTGCCGCAGTTCCTGTGGTGTCGCGTAGGGCGGAGCCGAAGCGGTGGGCAATCGCGCCGGTGGCTGACCGAAGAACTCCTGGTAGGTGGCTGCCAGGCGCGAATAGATGCGCAGCACCGCACGCCGGTACGGTTCATCGGCGCGCCCCGGGTAGGTATCACCGCTGGCCTCGGCCAGCGCCAGCACCTCCGGGGTCACGGAGCTGAGTTCCGTTGAAACCGACAGCTCCTTGCCCAATGAATGCAGTTGCGCGAGATAGTCGGTGAGCAGCACGCGCGATGCGGCCTGCAGCGTATAGCGCAGGCTGTCGGCCTGCACATTCGGATTGCCGTCGCGGTCGCCGCCGATCCAGCTGCCCAGCTTCAGAAAGCTTGCCGGGCGATGCGGCAACAGCCGGTCCCAGCGCGCATACAGTTGCGGCAGCACGGGCAGGAACACATCGCGCAGATAGGCGAGCGCAATTTCCACTTCGTCGCGCACCAGCATGCGTTCGCGGCGCAGCGGCCGCGTCTGCTACAGCAGCGCGATCTGCCTCACGATGGCCGGCTCGATCTCATCGCCATTGGGTGTTTCGGTATTGCCGCCATCGCGCATCAGCATCAGTTCGGCGATGCGGCCGCGATGATCCAGCATGCTCTTGCGCATCACCTCGGTGGGATGCGCGGTGAGCACCGGCACGATCAGCGCCTTGTCGAGCAGTGCGGCAGCGGCCTCGCGATCCACACCCGCCTGGGCCAGCTCCTGCAACGCAGCC
The DNA here is from genome assembly GCA_964456255.1 of uncultured Steroidobacteraceae bacterium. Classification (GTDB taxonomy): domain Bacteria; phylum Pseudomonadota; class Gammaproteobacteria; order Steroidobacterales; family Steroidobacteraceae; genus ZC4RG30. The sequence continues at coordinate 2,632 of CAYWDZ010000124.1, forward strand.
GCGAGCCCACCCTCGCCCGCCGCCTGTCGCCCTTGTCGATCCTCAGCCAGGTTCGCCAGCATCGAGAACAGCATGAAGCCGCGCACGAACGCGAGCGTCTCGTCGGGGCCCAGTGCTGCCAGATTCTGGTGCAACAGGCTGGCGTCACCCTTGCCCCGGTGGCGCTGCACGGAACTGGCGCGGATCGCCTCGGTGCGCTCGAACAGCTGCTGCCCACCATAGGTGCGGATCACATCGCCCAGCAGGCGCCCCAGGTAGCGCACATCCTCGTTCTGGCTGATGGATTGGGGCTCGGCGCTCATGTCCGGAACACAATGCAAGATCCCTGCCGGGCTGGAACGCAAACGGGCGCAAAGAGGGCAGAAATGCGCTGCCGCACCGACGCGGGACCCTGTCAGCCTTGAGCAGGTCATGGACGTCCGCCCCCCGCATGTTGCCGCCCTGCTGCTGATGTTCGCCGTGGCGGTCACCCGCAGTGGCGCTGCGCCGGCGGCCCCGAGGCCGCTGCGCATTGCCACCTGGAACCTGCAGTGGCTGGTCGATGCGCAAACCGCGCGCGCGGCCCGCATCGCCTGCCGCGACGGTGCGGCCGCCGCACTGCCCTGCGATGTCGTGCGCGAGTTGCCGCGCAACAGCGCAGACCTGGCGAGGCTCGCCGCCTACGCACGCCAGCTCGATGCTGATGTGGTGGCCTTCCAGGAAGTGCAGAACGAGCGCATTGCGCGCCGTGTGTTCCGCGGTTACCAGATCTGCCTGCACGCGGGCCCGGGTCTGCAGCAGGTGGGCTTCGCGCTGCGGCCAGGCCTTGCGCATCACTGCGACCAGCCCCTGCAGGAACTGGCCGTCAGTGAAGCAGGCCGTGCCGGTCAGCGCCTGACCATCTGGCCACCGGGGCTGGGCGCCATCGAATTGCTGGTCGTGCACCTGAAATCCGGCTGTGCACACGACCCCCTGCAAAGCCCCGGCGAGGCCTGCCGCCTGCTGTCTTCGCAGGCACGCGCGCTGGGCGAATGGATCCGCCACGAGTCGGCCCGGCACGCGCGCTTCATCGTGCTGGGCGATTTCAATCGTGCCGGGCCACCCACAGAGACCGACCCCTTCTGGGTCATGCTTGGCCCGGCAGCATTTCAGGCTTCCTCCAGCAGGCTGCCTTTTGCCAATTGCAGCTGGGGCGCGCCCTACAGGGACTTCATCGATCACATTCTGGTCGGGCAGGCCCTGGTCGCCGCCCTGCCGGCCCACCCCTTCGAGCAGCTGCGTTACCGCCCGCCGGACGCTGCCCGCTACCTGCTATCCGACCACTGCCCGATAGGAGTTTCCCTGAATGCCCCGGCCAGCCTATAGTTTGCGCACGTTATGTTCAGTGGCCTGTTGGCACTGCACCATCGCACGGGATAATGTGATCCAGTTCAAGGTCTGGGGAAATGGGGCACAAAGTGGAACGCCGTCTTCATACACGCCACCGGGCACGTACGCTCGTCTACATCATCATGCCCGACGGACGTCGCTCGCTGTGCAAGGCGGTCAACCTGTCGGCCACCGGCGTATTCATCCGCACCTCCGGCATGGGCCTGCGCAAGGGTCAGAAGGTGCAACTGGCTTTCGCGATCAACCTCGGTGCCATCACCAAGCTGCATCGGCGTACCGCAGTCGTCGCGCATGTCTCGGGCGGCGGCACCGGGCTGATGATGGACGCCTACGCCTCACGCTGACGCACTCGCGCAGCACCAGCCCCCGACAAGTCCCGTGAGTACTGGCACCACCGGCCTGCTGCTGGTCGAGCCAGTGGCATTCGGCTTCAACGCCGAAACCGCAGTCACCAACCGCTTCCAGAATCCTGCCGAACTGGCCCCGGACATCATCGCGGCTGCAGCGCGGCTCGAGTTTGCGGCACTGGTGTCGGAGCTGCGCAGCGCGGGCATACCCATTGCCATCGCCGCCGACAGCGCCGAGCCACCCAAACCCGACGCGGTGTTTCCCAACAACTGGGTCAGCTTTCACGCCGATGGCACCGTGGTGCTGTATCCGATGTGTGCCGCCAGCCGCCGCAGCGAACGGCGCGAAGCGGTGATCGACACGGTCAAGGCGCACCTGGATTTCATCGAGACACGGCGCATCGATCTGTCCGGCGAGGAAGCGCACGGCCGCTTCCTCGAAGGCACAGGCAGCCTGGTGCTCGACCATCGTGCGCGCGTGGCCTACGCCTGCCGTTCGCCGCGCACCGATGAAGGCCTGGTGCGTGAGTGGGCGCGGCTCATGGACTACGAACCGTTCCTGTTCGATGCCGCCACTGCCGATGGCACGCCCGTGTATCACACCAATGTGTTGTTGTGGCTGGGCGAATACCTTGCCGGCGTCGGCCTCGACTGGGTACCTGCCGCGCAGCGCACTGCCCTCGCACAGCATCTGCGCCGCTCGGGTCGCGAGCTGATCGAGCTGACCAGTTCGCAGCTGCGCCGCTTCGCCGGCAACATGCTCGAAGTGGCCGCACAGGGTCGACGCCACCTGGTGATGTCCGCCACCGCCGCAGAATCCCTGCATCTTGAACAGCTGCGACTGCTGGCCGACGTGGGCAGTGAGCCACTGGTCGCTGCGGTGCCGTTGATCGAGCAGCTGGGCGGCGGCAGCGTGCGCTGCATGCTGGCCGAAGTGCCGCTCGCTGCCGCGAGAACGGGCTGATGTCCTTCCCGGCGCTACTGCTGCAGCGGCTTGCAACGGCGCGGGCAGCCGAGAATGGCGCACCGGGCTATGTCTCTGGCGCAGCACTGGCTGCGGAATTCAATGTCACACGCAGTGCGATCTGGAAGGCGATGGGCCAACTGCGCGCCATGGGCACCGAGATCGAGGCCATCACCCATCGCGGCTATCGGCTCGTGCAACCCACCAGTCCGTTGACCACTGCCGGAGTGCTGAGCCACCTGCCCCCCGGGGTGCGCGACAGATTGCGCGAGGGGGAGTGTGCCGCGGTGATCGAATCCACCAACAGCGCCCTGCTTGCACGCGGCCTGCCGCCCGTCAGCCACTTCGACTTTCTCACCGCCGAATACCAGAGCGCGGGCCGTGGCCGGCGCGGCCGCAACTGGCTCGCGCCACCGGGTGGCGCAGTGTGCCTGTCGTGGTCGTGGCACTTTGCAGGGCTTGCCGCACACCTGGGTGCATTGAGTCTGGCGGTTGGCGTCGCCGCGTTGCGCGCACTGGCTTCGCAGGGCATCACGGGCATCGGCCTGAAATGGCCCAACGATCTGGTGACGGCGCAAGGCAAGCTCGGTGGCATCCTGATCGAAATGCGCACCGAAGCCGCAGGTCCGGTGCATGTGGTGGTGGGCCTGGGTCTCAACGTTGCGCTGGGCCGCGATGCGCGGGCCGGGATCGAGCAGCTGGGCAATGCCGCCACCGACCTCGCGGAACTGGCTGGCAACTCGCCGCTGCCGGCACGCGAGCGAATCGTCGCCGCGCTGCTTGAACACGGCGTCGCCGCGCTGGATGAATTCGCCCGCACCGGCCTGACCAGCTTTCTGGCCGAATACCGGGCGGCCGATGCGCTCGCCGGCCGCGCGGTGCAGATCCTTGGCGGCAATGACCCCGTGACGGGCACGGCGCGTGGCATCGATGAGGATGGCGCGCTCAAGGTCGAGCAGGCGGGCAGAATTCATCGCATCATTGCCGGCGAAGTGAGCGTGCGGGGCGCATGAAGACCACGGATACACTGCTGTTCGATGCGGGCAACTCCCGCTTCAAGTGGGCGCTGGTGCGCGATGGCCGTCTCGGCAAGCAGCAGGCGCGCCCGTTCGGGGACTTCGCCGGGTTTGCGGCCTGGCTCGATCGCGCACCCTCTGTTGAACGCGTGGTCGGCGTCAACGTGGCCGGCGCAGGCTTCGAACGCAGGCTGCGCTCCGTGCTGCATGCCGCCGGTCGACCGTCGCCCGAACTCATCGTGGCCAGCGTCGCGGCAGCAGGCGTGACCAATGGCTACGCACGGCCGCTGCAACTTGGCGCAGACCGCTGGGCCGCACTCGTGGCGGCCTGGCATCGCGCCGGCTGCTATCGCACCGTCTGCGCGGCCAGCATCGGCACCGCGGTCACACTGGATCTCGTCGATCAGGACGGCTACCACCGTGGCGGTCTGATCGCGCCCGGGCCGGCGCTGATGCTGGATTCACTGCTGGGTCGCACTGCCGACATCGCGGCGCGCGCGGCATCGGGTACCCGGGGGCCACGGCGCGCAAAGCCGGAGCCCGATCACGAACTGGTGCCACCGCTTGCCGATGCCACGCAGGCTGCCATCGAGGAAGGGTGCCTCGCCTCCACGGCCGGCTTCATCGATCGCACCATCAACCAGATCACCCGCCGCCTGGGCGTGCGCCCGGTGCTGTTCATGACCGGCGGCGGGCACCAGGCGGTGGCCGAGCGCCTGCGCAGTGCCTGCAAACCCTGTGAGGATCTGGTGCTGCGCGGCGTTGCCGTGCTCGGGCAGGTGCCCATTCGCCGGCGCTCTTGATAGGCTGCGACCATGCTGCGCAATGTCGTGCTCGTGCTGGTTGCTGCCAACCTGCTGTACTTCGCCTGGTCCCATTGGGGTGCGGACCAGAGGCCCGTGCTCACCGAGGTGGCCATCCGCGAAAGGCCGGCCCACCAGGAACCCCCGCCGCCACCGCCCTGCGCCACACTCGGCCCCTTCCACGATGAAACGCTGGCCGCAAAGGCCGAGGGTCAACTGGCCGGCGCCGGCCTGAAGGCGCTGCGCCGCGACACCACCGTGCAAGTCAATGATGGCTGGTGGGTGTACGTCACAAGCAGTGACGCTGCAGGGCAAAAGCGTGCGGTGGATGCCCTGCGTCGCGCCGGGCAGCGCGATGCGTTCGCCATGCCGGATGATCCGGAATTTCGTGTTTCCGTCAGTGTGCTCTCTGACCAGAAGCGGGCTGATGATCTCGCGACCCGGGTCAAAGGCCTGAAACTCGAGCCGGTGGTTGAAGAACGCCACAAGCAACAGCCTGAAGTCTGGTTTGACGTACCCGGCATGGCACGCGAGGCGCTGGGCGACGGGCGCCTCGAAGACCTCGACCTGCCGCTGCTGGACCTCACCATCGAGACCTGCCCCGCACCGTGATCCCTGCACGGGAATTCAGGGCCCCGCGCGTATAATCCGGGCCCGCGAAGCCCCCAAAGCATTGTGGTGATGCAGCGGTTTTGTAAACCGCAGAGCTTGGTTCGATTCCGAGTGGGGGCACCAGCCTCGCAGCTACTCCGCCTTCTTGAACAGCGCGAGATCAATCGACTCGCCCACCGCCTTCAACCCCGCCGGACTGCCATGCAGATGGTCACCGGCGTGATACCCCTCGCGCATGGCCTGCGGATCAGCCGGATCGGCAAACGCCACATCGATGCGCGTCGTCGCATCGAACGCGCCGCCGTTCAGGATCCAGTCGTTGATCTTCTGCCGCGCGGCTTCGCCTTCCTCCGACCAGTAGCCCGCGCCCTTGTAGGGGCCGATGGGTGACCCGATCACCTTGATGCCCTTCTCGTGCGCGCGCGCGATGAGCTGCTTGTAGCCGGCGATCATCTCCTCGATATTGAACTGCGGCTGGTCGAGCCCGGGAATGACGGGCTGGTTGGGCCCGCGCACGCCGAAGCGGTTGCCGATGTCGTTCACGCCCTCGAAGACGATCATGTACTTCACGTTGGGCAGGCTCAGCACATCCTCATCGAAGCGCGCCAGCGCGGCCTCGCCCATGCCGGGGCTGAGTATGCGGTTGCCACTGATGGCCGAGTTCGCCACGGCCCAGTGCTGGCCCGCGGCCTGCAACCGGTCGGCGAGGATGTCCGGCCACCGGTTGTTCTTGCCGGCCTCGGCGCCCACGCCATCGGTGATGGAATCACCGAATGCGACGATGGTGCCCAGCGCCTCGGCCGACTCGACCTCCACCACGCTGAGGAACGCACGGAACTGCGCGGTTGAAACCGGTGTGAAGGGCTTGCCCACGAAATTGCCGGGCGGCGATACCGCCAGTTCATCCACGCCGGTGAGGTGGCAGGTGCACGGGCCGGTGGGGTTGGGCAGATAGAACTCCACCTTCAGGCGCGACAGGCTGGGTACAGCCAGGTCGACCACATCACTGGCGAATGGCGAACCGCGCGGAATCACCGCACCCGCATCACCGCCAAAGCTCAGCGTGCGTGAGCTGTCGGCGATCTCGTTGTTCTGATCGTCGATGCGCACCACGCGCGCCGCGCCGATGGTGAGCGGGCCGGGGCCGTAGCGATTGGAGAAACGGATGCGCAGCTTCTGGCCGCCCTGGCTGACGCGCAGGATCTGACTCAGCGTCACGTTGTCATACGACGCGGCGGCGAAGGGCCCTTCGGTGCCCAGTGGCGCGTGGGGCGGCGCGACCCAGGTGGCGACCCATGCGGAGGAACTGGACGGCAAAGCCATCGTCAGGCCCACCACTCCGGCAACAATGACCGCGAGCCCAATCGCGAAGGCCGCGAGTCCACTCCTGGAAATACGCATGCTGATGCCCCCCATGGCAAACCGAACAACAGCCCGCAGAGTACCTCAGCCTGGTTGTAACGGGACACCTGCGGGGATTCTGCTATCGTGCCCGCGCTTGGACGCCCAAACCCCAGACCTGGTGGTCGA
>CAYWDZ010000125.1:0-6908 GCA_964456255.1 uncultured Steroidobacteraceae bacterium
GAAGTTGAGCGCGGGCCAGTACAGCTGCGCGGCAATCAACACGCCGACAGCCATGCCGACGATGCCCCAGACCACGGTCATGATCAGGAACTGGCGGACGACCTTGTCGTTATAGAAGGCGGACGCGGGAGCGGACATCAGTGGGTCTCCAGGGGAAGCTTCCTTGGACGTTGGAATTCGAGTGATTGTTGCCTATGCAATTCTTTCACACCCGCCACGAAACGGGAGCGCTGCCGCACAGGTAGTTGTACGTACTGTTGTGCCGAAACGAAGTGAGAATCTACCGCATTCCGTCAACAATTCTTCGGCCATGCGGACGCGTCGATGGTTTCGCGATACGCATGCCAGGTGGCGTGACCAATCAGTGGCATGGTCACGATGAGCCCCACGAAGGCCGTGGCGAAGCCGATCAGCACGGCCAGCAGGATCAGGCCGATCCACACCAACATGGCCGGCTTGTTGCGCAGCACCGCATTGAGACTCGTGACCGCCGCGGTGATGCCATCCGTGCGCCGGTCCAGCAGCATGGGCAGCGAGAACGCACTGGCGGCAAACGAAATCAGTGCGAATACCGCCCCTACGGCGCTGCCGATGCCGAAGAACCGGGCCAGCTCCCCGAGCGTGGGTTGCCCGGAGCGCGGATGCAGGATCTGCATCGCGGTGCCGGCGCGCATCCACAGCAGGAACACGACCAGCAGCACCAGGGAATAGATCATCGCGTCGCCCAGACGACCCCGCTCTTCCATGAAACAGCGCCGCAGCGTGGGCTTCTCGCCGCGGCTGATCTCGGCGCTGATGGCGTACAGGCCGAGGGCCAGCACCGGCGCCACGAACACGAAGGATGGCAGCAGCAGCAACACCATCCAGCTGGTACCGAAGCGCCAGGCAATGCCGGTGACCCCAACGCCGAGCAGCGCAATCGCCAGGCCATAGGTCAGGCTCTGCAGCGGCGCGGCCTTGAGGTCATGCCAGCCCAGCACCACCCAGTGCCACGGCGCGGATGCGCGCACGCGGCGGCAGGGCGCAACAAACGGCAATTCTTCCGGCGGCACCCCGGCGTTCATGTCGTGCCCGGAACCAGCAAAGAGCGATCCACCGCGCGCATGTCGTTGCAACCCGTCAGGGCCATGGTGATGGACAGTTCGCGCCGGATGATGTCCAGCGCCAGTGACACGCCCTGCTCGCCCAGCGCGCCCACTCCATAGAGCCAGGCCCGACCCGCGAGTGCCGCGCTTGCACCCAGTGCACGCGCACGCAGGATGTCCTGGCCACTGCGCACGCCGCTGTCGAACAGCACTTCACAGCGGCCCTGCACGGCTTCTGCAACGTGCGGCAGCGCGGAAATCGTCGAGGGGGCGCCGTCGAGCTGTCGCCCGCCGTGATTCGAGACCACCAGCGCATCGGCACCGAGGTCAATGGCGCGGCGCGCGTCGTCCGGATCCATGATGCCCTTGAGGATCAGCTTGCCAGGCCAGCGGTTGCGCACCCGCGTGACATCCTCCCAGGTCAGCGCCGGGTCGATCTGCGACTGCACCCAGCTCGAGAAATGTTGGCCGTGCGCGCGCGCCATCGCGGCGGAGAGATTGCCGAACTCGCGGCGCTTCGCCGTGAGCATGCTCCAGGCCCAGCGCGGCCTGCTGGCAAAATCCAGCGCATTGCGGATCGTCAGCCGCGGCGGCACCGTGAGCCCGTTCTTCGCGTCGCGCCGGCGCAGCGCGCCCACCGGAATGTCCACGGTCAGCATCAGCACCGGGCAACCCGCTGCAGCGGCGCGTGTCATCAGCTCGTCGGTGTAGTCGCGGTCGCGCAGGATGTAGAGCTGGAACCAGAACGGCGCCGTGGTTGCCGCGCGTACGTCTTCGATGGAGCAGATCGACACGGTGCTGAGACAGAACGGCACCCCAAAGGCCTCGGCCGCGCGCGCGGCCAGGATCTCGCCATTGCCGCGGATGAAGCCGCCCATGCCGGCAGGCGCCAGCACCAGCGGCATGGCCGCTTCGCGACCCAGAATGGTCGTGGCGAGATTCTGCTGCGAAGCATCCTGCAGCACGCGCTGGCGGAAGCGCAGCGCGTCCAGGTCCGCGCGATTGCGCGCCAGGGTCAGCTCGTCATACGAGCCGCGGTCCACGTATTCGAAGAAGGCACGCGGCACGCGCCGCCGCGCCAGTTCGCGCAGGTCGGCGATGCTGTTGATGGCCTTCACGAATACCTCATCGCTGTCGTCGCGAGTCGCGGATCGTTCAATTCACCGGCATCGAGAACTCGGGCCCCTTGCCGGTTCCCTCCGGCCAGCGCTGCATCACGCTCTTGTAGCGCGTGTAGAAGCGCAGCGCCTCTTCCCCATAGGCATGGTGGTCACCAAACAGCGACTGCTTCCAGCCGCCGAAGGAATGCCAGGCCATGGGAACTGGAATCGACACATTGATGCCCACCATGCCCACCTGCACGCTGCGCGCGAAGGCATGCGCGGCAGCACCATCCGCGGTGAAGCAGGCCGCGCCATTGGACAGCGGATGCTCATTGACCAGGCGCACGGCGCTGGCCAGATCCGGCACGTGCACGATGCACAGGACCGGTCCGAAGATTTCCTCGCGGTAGATGGCATGCGTGGGCCGCACCTGGTCGAACACCGTCGGGCCCGTAAAGAAGCCCTGCTCGTGACCCGGCACGATGCACCCGCGTCCATCCACGAGCAATTCCGCGCCCTCTTCCACCCCGCGCGCGATGTAGCCCTCGACCCGCGCCTTGTGGGCCGCCGTGACCAGCGGCCCCATCTCCACGCCGTGATCGCGCCCGGCGCCGATTCTCAGTGACTTCGCGCGCGCGACGATCTTCGGCACCAGCGTCGTACCGGCGTCGCCGACCACCACCAGCACGGAGATGGCCATGCAACGCTCGCCGGCCGACCCGAACGCCGCGCCGATCACCGCATCCACCACCAGATCAGGGTCCGCATCGGGCATGGCCACGAGATGATTCTTGGCGCCACCCAGGGCCTGCGCGCGTTTGCCGTGCGCGATGGCGGTCTGCTGCACATGGTGGGCAACGGGCGTGGAGCCGACGAAGGAAACCGCACGCACCTCCGGATGCGTCAGCAGCGCGTCCACCGCGACCTTGTCGCCCTGCACGACATTGAACACGCCAAAGGGCAGTCCGGCCTCGCGCAGCAGCTCGGCCAGGATCAGGCTCGGCGAGGGATCGCGCTCGGAGGGCTTGAGCACGAAGGTGTTGCCCGCCACCAGCGCCAGCGGAAACATCCACATCGGCACCATCACCGGGAAATTGAACGGCGTGATGCCGGCGACCACGCCCAGTGGCTGGCGCAGGTTCCAGTTGTCGATGTCGCCGCCGACATTGTCGGAATGCCGGCCGGAAAGCAGGCTGGGCGCACCGCAGGCGAACTCCACCACTTCGATGCCCCGCGTCACCTCACCATTGGCGTCGGCCAGCACCTTGCCATGCTCACGGGTGATGGCCTCGACCAGCCGCGGACGAAACACCTCGAGCAGCTCGCGGAAACGGAACAGCACGCGCGCGCGGCGCAGCGGCGAGGTGGCGGCCCAGGCGGGAAAGGCCGCCGCGGCGCTCGCCACCGCGGCATCCACCATCGTGGCATCGCCCAGCGCGACCAGCCCCGACACCTGGCCCGTGGCCGGATCGAAGACCTCCGCGCAGCGGTCGGTTTCGGTCGCCGCCACATTCCTGCCCCCGATCAAGTGGCCGATGTGTCGCACAGTCGCCCCCTATAGCTCCAACGCATGCGCCTGCCGGTAACCCGGATCACCATAGTCGACGATCTCGATGCGATCGGCGGCGCGATACAGGAATACACGGCCGGCATAGTCCTCGCGAAACGTCAGGTTCACCGCCGCCGCGGCAAACTCATCCACCGCCCCGATCACTTCCGGCGCAATGCAGTTCACGCGGATCTTCTGTGCCTGCAGCGAACGCAGCGCCGCGGTGAAGCGCAGGATCCCGGCCTTGGCCGCGCACCAGGCCGGACGGGCTTCCTCGCCATAGCCCAGCGCCGAGGCCGCCGCCACATTGATGATGGCACCGCCGCGCCGCTTCAGGATCTCGATGGCCTGGCGCGTGACATGCATCGTGCCCAGCAGGTTGGTGCTGACGATGCGCGTCCAGTGATTCAGGGGATCATCATCCAGCCAGGGCCCGGCCACGTTGAACACCAGATCCAGGCCACCGAATTCGTGCGTGGCGCGATCGATCAGGGCCGCGACCTGATCCTCCTGTGCCACATCACAGCGATGCGCCAGCGCGGCGCTGCCGCTGGCGCGGATGCCGGCCGCCACCGCACCCGCGAGGGCGTAGTCGATGTCCGCCACGACGACACTGGCGCCCAGCGCGGCACAGCGTCGTGCGATCGCGGCGCCGGCACCCGACCCGCCACCGGTCACCAGCGCCACCCGTCGATCCAGCCGGCGCATGGCCAGCACGGTGGCGGTGGGAATGGGGTCAGGTGGCATGTTTTTCACAGGCGTATCATCGCTGGCTCATGGCGCAATCCGAACACAGAGTACCCGATCCGGCCCGCTACGCGCGGCACCTCGCGCTGGCCGAAGTGGGCCCGTCTGGTCAGCAACGCCTGGCGCAAGGTTCGGTATTGGTTGTGGGAGCAGGCGGTCTCGGGTCGCCGGCGGCATTGTATCTGGCGGCGGCAGGCGTCGGCACCATTGGCCTGGTGGATCACGACCGCATCGAGCTTTCCAACCTGCAGCGACAGGTGATGTTCGCCACCAACGAGATCGGTCAGGGCAAGGCGGCCACCGGGCAGGCCCGCCTCACGGCACTGAATCCATCGGTGCGCGTGAATGCCCATGAGGAGAAGCTGCTCGCCGGCAATGTCGAACGGATCTTCCGTGACTACGAAGTGATCATCGACGGCACCGACCGCCTGGCCACGCGCTATCTCATCAACGATGCTTGCGTGCTGATGGGCAAGCCACTGGTCAGCGCCGCCATCCATCGCTTCGAAGGCCAGGCCATGACCTACCTGCCCGGCCGCTCGCCCTGCTATCGCTGCCTGTATCCGGATAGCCCCGAAGACCTGGTGCCCAACTGCGCCACCGCCGGCGTGCTCGGCGTATTGCCAGGGGTGATGGGCAGCCTGCAGGCCACCGAGGCCATCAAGATCCTGCTCGGCATCGGCGACACGCTGGCCGGCAGGCTGCTGGTCTACGATGCACTCGCACTCACCTTCGATGAGTTCCGCTTCGCGCGCCGCGCCGATTGCGCCGTGTGCGGCGAGCGCCCGACCATCACCAGCATCAGCTACCACGAGGAACCCGCCTTGATCAGCGAATGGACCCCACAGCAACTGGCCAGTGAACTGCAGAATGGCGGCGAGGAACGGCTGTTGCTGGTGGACGTGCGCGAGCCGCACGAGTGGGCCGACGGCCGACTGCCCGGTTCCGTGCACATCCAGCTGGGCACACTGCCGCAGCGGGTGGGTGAGATTCCGGGCGAAGTGACGCCGGTATTCATCTGCGCGGTGGGAGGCCGCAGCGCGCGGGCCGCGCAGTTCTTCGCGCAATCAACCGGACGCGATGCGATCAACCTGGCCGGCGGCGTGGTCGCATGGAGCCAGGTCTACGGCGCACCACCGCAGCCGGACGATCACCAGCACTGACGCGAGGCGCTCGCTCCTATCGCTGCGGTGGCCGCTGCGGGATCCCGCGCTGCTCGAGGCGGCGCATCTGCTCGATGGTCGCGTTCATGCGCGGATCCATCCGCCCGCTTTCGATGTCCTGCAGCATCCGCCGCACGCGCGGGTTGTCCTGGTGGGCCTGCAGCCAAGCCATGTTCGCCGCGGATACCAGCGTCTGCGGACGTTCCGGCTCCGCCCTGGGCGGCGGCGATACCGGTTCCGGCGGCGCTCCGGGTTCGATGACCGCAGGTGGAGTCGCGCGCGGCACCTGCACCAGCAGGTCGTAGGCTGCGGTGCGATCGGCATGCGCAAGCAGGCCGAGTGCATCGGCGGTCGAATCCAACTGCATGGGGTCGAACCAGCCATCGCCCAGCATCTGCATCAACGCCCGCACGACTTGCGGGTCTTGTACCAGTGTCTGCACAGCGGAAAGCTCGCCGGATGTGGTGGCCGAGCGCGACACCAGCAGCAGCGGCTCGAGCCGTTCGTCCGGCGGCAGCCCCGTATTGCCCAGCCGTGCCAGCAGCCACGCACGCCAGCCGTCCTCGCCCAGTGTTACCCGCCGCGCCGCCATGCGGATGATCTCTTCCCGATCATCGGCTGCGACGGATGCGATCGCATTGCGTGCCGCGACATCATCGGGATAGTCCGCGGCCAGCGTTGCCAGTGCTTCAAAGCGCACCTGCTGGTCCGGGTCGCGGCGCAGCGATTCGACCAGACCGGTAATCAGGTCGGCATGCGGCAGACCGCGCAATCGCCGCCAGACTTCCGCACGCTGCTCGGAGGGCAACATCGCGGCGTAATCGACGATGGTCGACGCCGAGGAGGAGTCAAAGCCTGCACCGTGCGCGCGCTGCAGTGTGCCGAGCAATTCGGCCAGCGCCCGGTTGCGCTCGGCCATCGGTTGCGAGGTATCGCGGATGAGGGTGGCCAGGCGCTGCCGGGCCAGCACGTCGGGAAGAAGGCGCGCGCGCAGGATCTGCAGCTGCTGCACGGCCAGTTGCGCGGTATCGCCACCGACCTGAACCACCGACAGATAGCTCTGCGTCAGCGGCTGGGCAATGGGCAGGACGCGTATCTCCACCGGCCAGCGCCGCATTCCAGCGATGCGCGCTGCAGGCAACATCACCGCACCTGTGGCGGCTTCACCGATGGCCGCGAGGCTGGTTCCGGTCTGCGCGCCGTCGGTCACGCGAAAGCCTTCCGCGCCGGCCGGCAGTGGCGCCGTTGCCAGACTGGTCAC
>CAYWDZ010000125.1:7008-9270 GCA_964456255.1 uncultured Steroidobacteraceae bacterium
CGGGTTCGCCGCTACCGGTTCCTGCGCAACCGGCTGCGCGGCTTCGGGCAACAGCGATCTGCCCGACAGTTGCAACGCCAGCCACGTCGCACCCAGCGCCAGCAGCAGCATCGACCCGACCAGCAACAGGCGACTGCGATGGCGTCCGGTACCCGATGCCGTGAACGCCGCACGCCGGCGATGCGAGCGGTGCAGTTCCACATGCGCCAGCACCCGCTCGGTGAATTCCGGACCAGGGTCTGGCGCCACCAGGCTCGTGCGCAGCAGTGACTCGAGCTCGTGCTCATTGCCCACGCCCTGCGCGGTCATCCAGTCGAGTGATCGCGCGAGGGTGTGCTGCACGGCTGATGCGGGCAGCTCGAGCACGGCGGCGATTTCATCGGCGTCCAGACCTTCCTGGAAACTGAGCAGCACCACCGCGCGCGCATCGGGCGGCAGTTGCAACAACAGGCGCCGTGGCGGCAGATCGGACGGATCCTCGACAGGCAGCGCCTGCCCGGCGCCCTGCTGCCGAACCTGCTGCAGCACGCGTCGCGTGGACTCGCGCAACAGCCAGCGTGTCAGGTGTCCGGGGCTCGCAATGCGTGGCAATGCCGCGTGCAACTCGACGCACACTTCCAGGGCCAGATGGGCGGCCTGGTCCGGCAGGCCGGTGAGCCGCAGCGCGATGCCGTAGACGCGCGCCTGGTGGTGAGCCACCAGCGTGCGGAATGCCTCACGGTCGCCGGCCCGGGCGCGCAGCAGCGCGGACCGTTCGTGCACCGGCCCTGGCAGAACTCCGGTCGATTGAGCGAGCTGCGCCTGCACACATCTCCCCGGCATCCAGCCTCGTGTTCGGGCTCGCAGCATAGCGAAGTTGCCCGCAACCTACCTGCGCGGAGACTCCCTACTGCAGCGTGGCCACGCGCACCAGGCGCGTGGCCGACTCGCCCTGGTCATCGACCACGCTGAGGCTGATCTGGCCGGCATGTGCCGGCCGCCACGGCAGCGCCACGCTGGGGCGGCTCGCGCCGACATATCCGCCATCGGCAAACCAGTAGAGCATCTGCACACCGGCACCTGCGGTGGCGTTCAGGTGCAGCGTGTCGGCCTCATGCGCGGTGCGCAGCTGGTAGGTGCCGCCCACCAGCGGCGAGGTGATCTCCGGCGGCACGTCCCGCACCAGCACGGGTCGATCGCCGCAATGATCTGCCGGCGGCCGGCGCCGCGGCATGCCCGCCAGTGCGAACAGGCGCTGGATATCCGACGGCCAGAACTCGAACAGCTCGTTGCGCACGTACTGCTGTGGTGTACCCGCACAGGCCAGCGCTCCCGTGCGTGTGTCCACCGGCACGCGCCGGTGCACAGTGCTGACGCGGATCGGTGACTTGCCGGGAATGAACCACGCGAGGTTGCGACGCGGACAATCCGCGTTGGGCAGATCACCCGAGGCCGCGCACACATCCACCTGCAGCACACCGGGCGGCGGCAACAGCAACCGGTCCATGTCTGGCGGACTCGACTGCCGCACGGCATCGGCGATGCGGAAGAACAATGGCGCCGCGGCCTGCACGCCCACGAACGCCGGGTTGCTGCTGCCGTCGAAATTGCCGACCCACACCACCAGGATCCAGTCGCCGAACAACCCCGCGGTCCAGGCATCGCGAAAGCCCCATGAAGTGCCGGTCTTCCACATCACCGGCTGCTGCGGGGTGGTAAGGCCGTCGGGTCGCGGCGCATCGGCCAGGATGCTGCGCACCATGAATGCGGCTTCCGGCGACAGCAACCTGGTGCCCTGCGGCTGCGGCGCGTCGTCACGGTAGCGCAACGGTGCATAGAGGCCGTTGTTGGCCAGCGTGCCATACAGCCCGGCCATCTCTTCCATGGTGACTTCGCCGCCGCCCAGTGCGAGCGCGAGACCATAGTGGCGCTCGCTGGCCATGCGCGACACACCGGCCGAGCGCAGGAACTGGTACAGGCCGGGTTGCGAGAGCCGCGCAGTGAGCTGCACGGCCGGCACATTGCGCGAGGCGATCAATGCGTCGTGCGCCGACACCGGGCCGATGAAATGGCCATCGAAATTTTCCGGCGAATACACGCCGAAGGAAGCCGGCGCATCCTTCAGCACGGTGCGCGTGTGGATCAGCCCCTGGTCCATGGCCAGTGCATAGATGAACGGCTTGAGCGCGGAACCCGGCGAGCGCTTGGCGGCCACGCCATTCACCTGCCCGAAGATCTGCGCATCGTGGAAATCCGCCGAGCCCACCAGCGCGCGCACGCTCA
>CAYWDZ010000126.1:0-9266 GCA_964456255.1 uncultured Steroidobacteraceae bacterium
ACCCCTGTCGCCGCCGTGAAAGGGCAGTGTCCTGGGCCTCTAGACGATGGGGACGTTCAAGAGGGGGCGGCATTCTAACGGCAAGCCGCCCGCGTTCCCAAACGAATTAGTTCACTGACCCGCGGGTGGCGGGCCGCCGGCGCGGCCGCCCGGTGCGCCGCCTGCACCCGGTGGACCACCGCCCCGCCCCCCGCCACCAAAGCCACGGCCGCCCGCGCCGCCCGCGCCACCGGCCGGTGGCTTGTACTCGGTGGGTTCGTGGCCGGTCTTCGCGAGAATCAGCTTGCGCAGCAGCTCCTGGGTCTTCTTCTGGGCCTCCGGCTCGGGACCGCCGCCGCGCGAACCGCCGCCGCTTGCCGCATCGTAGGGACGCATGCCGCGGCTGTCGGCATGCTCCAGGTCCGCGCCCAGATCGGCCAGCACCTGCACCGTGTGGAACCACGCATGCTGCGCGGCCGCGTGCAGCGCCGTCTGACCGGAGCGGTCCGCCTGGTTCACGTCGACGCCGGCAGTCACCAGCAGGCGCACGCACTCGGCGGCATCTTCATCGGTCTTGAACCGGCCGCGCGTCGGGTTGTTGCCATGGCCACTGCCGGCTGCCACCAGCAGCGGCGTTACGCCCTGCTCGTTGGGAAAGTTCAGGTCGGTCTTGTACTTGATCAGGATGCGGATGCCCTCGGCATCGCCGCCCTTGGCTGCGCGCATCAGCGGCGTGGCGCCGGTCGACAGCACCTGGTCGCCGCCACGATCGAAGATGTAATTGCGATACGGCGGCCTGAGCTTCAGGGGAATGTTGGGGTTCGCGCCCTTGGCCAGCAGATGCTCTGCCACCTGCGCGCCGGTCGTGAAGTCCTTGCTCGGGATGTCGGGCCGCCCGCCCACCGGCAGCGTGTTCATGTCGAGGGCCACGTACAGCGGCGTCTGGCCATACAGATCCCAGCGGTCCACATCCGCGCCATGGTCGATGAGGAACATGGCGAAATCGAAGTGCAGGTTCATGAGCGCCACGACCAGCGGCGTGGTCTGGTCCGGATCCGGCAGGTCGATGTCGGCGCCGCCATCGAGCAGTTCCTTCGCGCAGGGAATGCAGCCCTCGCGCGCGGCATACAGCAGCGGCGTGAAGCCGCCACGATTCATGCCCTTGGGACGCGGCTCGGAAGTCACGCGCCGCGCCCACTCGCGGATCTCGCCGCGCGCATCCACCTTTGCACCCGACTTCAGCAACAAGCGAATCATCTCCGGCTGTTGATGCGCAGCGGCCCACATCAGCGCCGTCTGCCGGGCCCAGCCCTCGCGCGCATTGACGTCGGCACCGGCCTTGATCAGGAGCTGCGCGGCATCGACCTTGCCGGTACGCGCGACCACCATCAATGCGGTCTGCCCTTCCGGATTCTTCGCTTCAACCTCGGCGCCGGCCTTCAGCAGGAGCCGGATCGCCTCAGCATTGCCCGTGGTCGCGGCCTCGGCCAGCGGCTTCGAACCAAAGTTGTTGACCGCGTTCGGGTCGGCCCTGGCCTTGAGCAACGTGGTGATCAGGCGGATGTCTGCGTAGTGCGCCGCATAGTGCAGCGGCGTGGTGCCATCGGGCTCGCGCGCCATCGGGTCGGCGCCTGCGGACAATGCGTACAGCGCCGTCTCGGGATCCTGCGACTGCAGGGCCTGGAACAGCTGCCGGTTCGCCTCCTCGCGACTGGCCGCAATAGCCAGCACCGGCGCAAGCAGCGCCAGGCACCACAGTTTGCGCATGGGAAGCCTCACACTTCGGCGAACGTGCCGGTGCTGTCGCCGACGCTCTCCGCCGGCACGCCGGCGCGGTCGAGCAGGGTCAGCAGCAGGTTGGCGTGCGGCGTGTCCTGCGGGTAGTGCAGGTGCTGGCCGCCCTTGATCTTGCCGTACGCGCGACCGAACACCGCCGACGGCAGCGGATCGTTGTTGTGCTTGTCGCTGTTGGACATGTTGCTGCCGAACAGGATGATCGAGTGATCGAGCAGCGAGCCATCGCCATCGGGCGTCGCGGCGAGTTTGTCGAGAAACCCGGTGAACACCTGCGTGTGGAAGTTCTGCACCTTGACGAGCTTCTCGATCTTGGCGGGGTTTTCCTGGTGATGCGACAGCGGATGGAAGGCGTCGGAAATGCTGAGGTTCGGATAGGTGCGCATGCTGACTTCGCGCGCCATCATGAAGGTGGACACGCGCGTGAGGCCGGCCTGCCAGGCCAGCGCAATCTGGTCGAACTGCAGCTTCAGATGCTCCTCGAAAGTCTGTGGCACACCGGCCGGCGCATCGGGCAGCTCCACACCGCCCATGCCCTCGTCCTTGATCTTCTGCAGGCGCGCTTCGATCTCGCGCACCGAGTCGAGGTAGTCATCGAGCTGCGCGCGATCGCGCGCCCCCAGGCGCTTGCCCAGCAGCGCCGCATCACCGGTCACGGCATCCAGAATGCTGCCGTTCTCCGCCGAGATCGCCGCGCGCTCATCAGACGTATCGCCCTGGCCGAACAGGCGATAGAAGATCTTGCGCGGGTTGTATTCCATCGGCAGCGGCTGCGTCGGCGACCGGAAGGCCACCGTGTGACCGTAGCTGCAGCCGTACTGCGGATCGCAGACGGCGCCGACTTCGGTGGCCAGCTCCAGCGACGGAAACGCGGTGTCTGCACCCAGCACCTTGGCTGCCATCTGATCAACCGTGGTGCCGGCATGCGGGTCATGGGTCTTGGTCGGCTTCACGCAGCCCAGCCACGTGCCGGCGATGATGGCGTGCGGCGTGTTGCTCTCGCCGCCCTTGTTCCGGAGGCCACTGACGATGGTCATCGACTTGCGGTGCTTGTCGGCGGGCTCGAGGATCTTGGAGATCTCGAAGTCCGTGCCGGTCTTCGTCGGCACCCAGTGCTGCTGCACGGCCCCGTGCGGGAAGTACACGAAACCCATCCGCACTTTGGGGGCAGCGGCGGTAGCGGCCAGCGCGGTGGCGGCGGGAATCATCGCATCCAGCAGCGGCAGCGCAATGGAGACGCCGGCGCCGCGAAGCACCGTGCGGCGATCGATGAATTTCCTGGTGATGAACATGGTCGTTCTCCCTATTGCGAAGCCGCCGCCTGGCGGGTGTCGGGCAAGGCTTCAGCCGGAATCTGCTGCATGCGGAACGGGGCACTCTTCACGATGGCGGTGATCAACGAGGCGAAGCGGTAATTGTCCTTCTCGCCCTGCTTCACGATGGCGCGGATGGTGGGCATGTCCTGCCACTCCATCGGCCGGCCCACGCCGTAGATCATGAGCTTGGTGACCAGCGTCTGCACGAACTGGTCAGGGGTCTTCATCAGCGCCTTGCGCAGGTCCACCGGTCCGGTGATCGGTGTGCCATCGGGCAGTTCGCCGGACGCATCGATGGGCGATTCGGCGATGCGATCCTTGACGCGCCACTGGCCCACGCCGTCGAAGTT
This sequence comes from uncultured Steroidobacteraceae bacterium, assembly GCA_964456255.1. Lineage (GTDB taxonomy): Bacteria > Pseudomonadota > Gammaproteobacteria > Steroidobacterales > Steroidobacteraceae > ZC4RG30. The sequence goes on from CAYWDZ010000126.1 coordinate 3,440, forward strand.
CTCCAGCGCGAAGCCCAGCGGATCCAGCACACCGTGGCAGGCGAAGCAGCTCTTGTTCTTGCGATGCACCGCCATCTGTTCCTTCATCGTCAGCACCTTGGCGCCGGGCAGCGCATCCTTCAGCGCCTCGACATTCGGTGGCGGCGGCGTGGGCGGCGTGCCGGTGATGTTGTCCAGGATCCACGCGCCACGCAGCACCGGCGAGGTGCGGTTCGGATACGAGGACACCATCAGCACCGCGGCCTTGCCCAAGAGGCCAAAGCGATTGGGATCAGAGAGCGGCACGCGGCGGAAGTTCGAGCCCTTCACATCGCGGATGCCGTAGTGCACGGCCAGGCGCTCGTTCAGGTAGGTGTAGTCCGCGTTCATCAGATCCAGAACGCTGGCGTTGCCGCGGAAGATCGCATCGACCCAGTAGCGGATCTCCTGGCGCATTTCCCCGCGCAGGTCGCCTTCCAGGTCACGCTGGTTGGCGGCATACGGGAAGATCAGCTGATCGGGCTCGATGTCGGCGAGCTTGGAAAGCCCCAGCCACTGGAACGCAAAGTCATTGGCCAGCGCCTTCGCGCGCTGGTCGGCGAGCATGCGCAGCACCTGCTGTTCCAGCACCTTGTCTTCGTGCAGGCGCCCTGCGGCGGCCACCTTCAGCAGTTCGTCGTCGGGCAGGCTGCTCCACAGGAAGAAGGAAAGCCGCGAGGCCAACTGCAGATCGGTGAGCGTGTACACATCGCCGGGCTTGCTCTGGTCGGCCGGCGGCGGCTCGGCGCGGTACAGGAAGTCGGGGCTCGCCAGGATGCGGGTGACGAGGCCGCGCACGCCTTCATCGAAATTCCTGCCGGCGCGCGCCGCTGTGTAGGCCTGCAGCAGGTTATCCACCTCACCATCGAACAGCGGCCGGCGGAACGCACGCCGCGCCAGGTTCTCCGCGATGGTGCGTGCGCAGGGCATCTCTTCAGCTGCCTTCTCGGGATAGCAGCTGAAGATCCGGTCACGGCTCTCGGTTTCGCTGACGCCGCTGGTCTTGAACGGCCCGCGGATCTCGAAACTGTTCACTTTGAGAACGCGATCCTCGCCGCCGCCCGGAACCAGCAGCTGCAGGCGCTGGTCGGACTCGGCGTACGAACGCGCGCGGAAGGTCACCGCCACGCGATGCTGGCCGGCCTTGGCCTGGAAGCGGATGTTCTTCAGCCGCGCATTGATGGCATCGACCGGCGCGTCGCCCTTCTGGTCGATGGCCTTCTGGTCATCGTTGCCGCCGAGGGAGGTCTCGTACACCGTGACGCCGTCAACGAGCGCCACCAGCCGGTTCTCGAACTCCATGCCCTCGACCCACAGCGCGCGCGCCATGTTGTTGATGTTCAGTTCGTACTCGCCATCGGCAGGGAAGATATGGTCCACGGCAAAACCGCCGCGGGTACCAAACGGCAACCCTTCGACATGGTTGTGCTGCGGGCCCGGCACCGGGTTGGTATAGGGCGTGCCCACCAGGCGCTGCCCCGGATTGCCAACCGCCTGCACGGCCACGGTGCGCGCGGCGGCCAGGTACTGGTCGAGGAAGGTGGGCGAGACCTGCAGCACCTTGGCGGTGGTATCGAAGCCGTCTGAAAGATCATCCTGCGGCAGCAAGGCGGTGGGGTCGAAGTCGAGCCCGAACAGGTCGCGGATGGCGTAGGTGTATTCGCGGCGGTTCAGCCGGTGCAGCGCCACGTAGCCCGGCTCGATCTGGCGCGCGGCGACGGCGTCGATGCGGCCCTCCATCCAGTGGATGAAGGAATCGATCTGGGCCGTCTCGGGGCGCTTCTGGCCCGGCGGCGGCATCAGGCGGCCACGCAGCCGCATGATCACCCGTTCCCACTCCTGGGTATCGGCCGCGGCGGGCTGCTCGCCGCGCTCCAGCACGTCGAGGGCCAGCTGCCCTGCCCAGTCGGTGGTGTTGTGGCACTCGACGCAGTAGTTGTCGAGCATGGCCCAGTGGGAATCCGGCGCGGTTGCGGGTGTCGGCCCGGCCCAGGCACTGCCCGTGAGCACTGCCGCAAGAGTGAACGCTGCCGACGCCTTCATGGCCGCGATTCTAGGTTATCCGGGCGGGGAATTGATGGGTTAGAGTCGCGCCCCATGAGACCGAGCACGTCACGGCGGGGGTTCCTGGGTTCGTTATCCGCAGCTGCACTGCTGCCACCCGGCATGCTGGAAGCGCTGCCTGCAAGGGCTGCGGCAGCAAGCGCGCAGCTCACTGCCCAGTCGCTGGGCAAGGACCTGCTGTGGATCCGCGGCGCGGGCGCGAACGTGCTGGCACTGAAGGATGCGACAGGCCTGGTGTTCATCGATGGTGGACTCAAGGCCCATGCCGCCGAAGTGCTCAAGCTCGCCCAGCAGCAACTCGGCGCGAGCAAGGCGCACACGATCATCAACACGCACTGGCACGCCGAGCACACCGGATTGAACGAAATGCTGGGCAAGGCCGGCGCGAAGATCATCTCCCACGAACAGACCCGGCTGTGGCTGACAACGAAGGTGCGTTACCACCCGGATGATCCACCCATCCTGCCGCTGCCGAAGATCGCCCAGCCCAACCAGACCACCTGGAATGGCGGCGAACTCGCGGTTGGCGCAGAGACCCTGCACTACGACTACATGGCGCAGGCCCATACCGATGGCGACCTGTACGTGAAGCTGACCGGCGCCAATGTCCTGGTGACGGGCGGTGTGGTGTACGGCAATGGCTGGCCCACCACCGACTGGGTCACCGGCGGTGCCATCACCGGCAACGTCAGTGGCTACCGCGCGCTGATCGCCCAGTGCGATGACAACACGCGCGTGGTCACGGCCTACGGCGACAAGCTCTACACGAAGGCCGACCTGCAGGCCGAGTCCGAAGTCATCAGCAAGCTCTCCGGCGAACTCAGCCGCATGATGCGCGCCGGCTTCGGACCGGAAGATGTGCTGGCGGCGCAACCTGCGAAGGATTACGTGGCGCGCTTCGGCGACCCCACCGAGTTCCTGGTGCAGTCGTTCAAGGGACTGTGGCCGCGGCTCGCGCCAGACGCCTGATTACTCCGGGCTGACAACGGGCGACGGCCTGGTACCGGGCAGGGAATTGGTGGAGCTAGACGGGATCGAACCGTCGACCTCTTGCATGCCATGCAAGCGCTCTCCCAGCTGAGCTATAGCCCCACGGCGGGAGGGGCGCGACGTTACTTGGCGCCCTCGGGACTGTCAAGGAAACGTGGCGGCAGCGTAGACTTGCCTCCCAAGCGCCCCCTTTCAAGGCGCCGATCACACCAAGGGGAATCTCATGAATCGACTCCGAATGATTACGGGTACACGCCTGCTGATTGCCGCCATGGGCCTCGTCGCTGCGGCCGCCATGGCCGCCGGCGCGCCCGACCTCACCGGCACCTGGACCACCAAGTTCGAAAGTCAGGTGGGTGAACAGGCGTACACGTACACGTTCAAGGTGGAAGGCGGCAAGCTCACCGGGCATGCCAAGTCGAACCTGGGGGAAGGTCCGATCACCGACGGCAAGGTGGACAAGGACATGGTGACCTTCGTCGAGCACCTGAGCTACCAGGGCATGATGCTGGACATCACCTACACGGGAAAGATCGTCTCGGCCGACGAGATCCAGTTCAAGCGTGATGTCGGTGGTCAGGGCGGCGAAGAGTTCACCGCCAAGCGCGACAAGACGGCGAAGTAGGCAAGTCCGTGATGGCTGATGCGGCGATGCGCCGCATCAGCCGCGCTGCAGTGCTCTGTCGATGCGAGCCAGCACCCGCTCGCGCCCCAGCAGCGCCAGCGTAGCGTCGATGGGCGGAGACACCGTGCCGCCGGTGATGGCGACGCGCAGCGGCTGAGCCACCTTGCCCAGCCCCAGCGCGCGCGCTTCAGCAAAGGACTGCAGCAATGCATGCAGTGCGGGGGCAGCCCATTCACCGCTGCCCGCCAGCGCCGCGCGCAGTTCGCCCAGCATCGCCAGTGCATCAACGGTGAGGTGCTTCGCCACGGCCTTCTCGTCCATGACGGGCTCGCCGAAGAAGAACAGGCTGGAGGAAGCCATCTCCTTCATGGTCTTGGCGCGCTCACGCAACGCCTCGACGACCCCGCCGACCAGCGCATCGTCATCCGCGCTGACTCCAAGCATTGCGAGCTGCTCGCGCAGCGCGGCCACCAGCGTTGCCTGCGGTGCCTTGATGATGTGCTGCTGGTTCAGCCACAGCAGCTTGTCCGGGTTGAAGGCCGAGGCCGCCTTGCCAACATGCGCAATGTCGAAGGCCGCGATCATTTCTTCGCGCGTGAAGAATTCCTGGTCGCCATGCGACCAGCCCAGGCGCACCAGGTAGTTCAGCAGCGCGTCGGGCAGGAAACCCTCCCGCTGGTACTCCAGCACGCTGACTGCGCCATGGCGCTTGGAGAGCTTCGCGCCGTCGCTGCCCAGGATCATCGGCACATGCGCATACACCGGTGGCGTGGCGCCCAGCGCGCGCAGCATGTTGATCTGCCGCGGCGTGTTGTTCAGGTGGTCGTCACCGCGGATCACATGGGTCACGCCCATGTCCCAGTCGTCCACCACCACGCAGAAGTTGTAGGTGGGGTTGCCATCGGAGCGCTGGATGATGAGGTCATCGAGCTCCGCGTTCTGGAACACCGTGCGGCCATGCACCAGGTCCTCGACCACCACTTCGCCGCTCTGCGGATTCTTGAAACGAATGGCCGGCACCACGCCCGGCGGCGGCGGCTGCGTGCTGTCGCGCCACCGGCCGTCGTAGCGCGGCTTCTCCTTGCGCGCCAGCTGCGCCTCGCGCATCGCATCCAGCTCCTGCTTGGTGCAGTAACAGTGGTACGCGAGGCCCGCCTCCAGCAGTTGCAGGATCACGGCGCGATAGCGGTCGTAGCGCTGCGTCTGGTAGTACGGTCCCTCGTCCTCGATCAGGCCCAGCCAGCGCATTCCCTCAAGGATCACGCGGACGGCGTCGTCGGTGGAGCGTTCCCGATCCGTGTCCTCCACGCGCAGGATGAACCGGCCGCCGTGGCGACGGGCATAGAGCCAGGAAAACAGCGCGGTGCGCACACCACCGATGTGCAGCAGGCCGGTGGGGCTGGGAGCGAAGCGGGTTACGACTGTCATGGGGCGCACAGGGTAGCCGAACGCCGTCGGCCGCGCAGTGTTCAGTCCACGCGGTAGAAATCCACGACCACGTGGTCGGGTTTGCGGATGGCGCGCGCCACGAACAGGAACCGGCGCAGCCAGCCATGCGGCCCGTCGCGCACGTCGAATTGCGGCGAGGTGCGGAAGTAGTACTGGTCCGGCGGCACTTCGATACCGCGCGTCAGGCGATCGATGACCTCGGGTGTGGCGGTGCGCACGCCCGCATTGGTCACGCCGATCACGGTGCCGTCATCAGCCTCGATGAAATAGCGGGCCAACACTTCGGTCCTGCCGCCTGGCTGCACGGTCTGCCAGTCGCCACCGCCCGCCAGCAACTTGCCGCCGAGGTGCGGACCGTAGACCTTCCCGCCGATCACCGGAATGAAGCGCCGCAGGCCACCATCGATCTGGCCCTGCTCCACGGGCGGCCCCAGCTCACCACGCAGCGAGAACACCCAGGTCAGGCCGGGAACGGGGGCGGAAGGTGCATTGGGCAAGGAATCATTCATCGCGCAGGACTCTGGCACAGCCTGCCGGCTGCCTCAACACAGGCGGGGCGCTGTCGGCCGTGCGGGGAATTGCACGGCATCGGGTGGCTGCGTAGACTTGCGCTCCCTCGCGGGAACGGGCGGTTAGCTCAGCGGTAGAGCACTGCTTTCACACGGCAGGGGTCACAGGTTC
>CAYWDZ010000127.1:0-9251 GCA_964456255.1 uncultured Steroidobacteraceae bacterium
GACGAAGGCAGCCTTGTCCTTCTTCTGCAGGCGCGGGTTGTTCGCGATCTCGGCGCCGATCGTTGAATGACTGCGACCCTTGTAGTCATGCGCCGGGTAAACCAGCAGTTGCGGATCAAGCTTCAGGACCTTGCCGAACAGGCTGTCATACAGCTGCTCCGCATTGCCGGTGGGCAGGTCGGTGCGGCCGGTGGCCCCGATGAGCAATGTGTCGCCAGTGAACACGCGGTCTCCGGCGACGATGCACATGGAATCCACCGTGTGGCCCGGCGTGTACAGCACGCGCAGGCGCAGCTTGCCCACTACGATCATCTCGCCGTCGTCCACGCGCATGTCGATGCCGGTGGCCGGCGACAGGCGGTGCATCACCACCGGCACACCGAGCTGCTTCGCCAGCCGGCGCGTGGCCGAGAAGTGATCGGCATGCGTATGCGTGTCGATCACGTAGTGGATGCGCAATCCATCGCGCGAGGCCAGGGCCAGGTAGCGGTCGACCTGGCTCAGCTCGGGGTCGATCAGCGCCGCGGCGCAGGTATCGGCGCAGCCAACGAGGTAGGACTGACAACCTCCGGTTGCGACCTGCTCGAAGATCATCTGCGCCTCCGCGACTGATCCTAATGTGCCGGATAGGGATCAGCCATGGCGGGCAGCGCCATGACCCGAGCCAGCCATTTCCCGATGTTGGGAAACTCGGCCACCGGCACCCCGGAGACCGGCGCCTCTGGCAGGTAGGAGGCCAGCGCGAAATCCGCCACCGTGACGGCATCGCCGATCACCCACGTCCGGCCGGCCAGATGCCTCTCGAGCACCGGGGCATTGTGGCGGAACTGGGCCAGCGCATCGTTAAGGATGTCCTTGCTCGGCTCTCCCATGCCGATCTGCGGCTTGACCACGCCTTCGTAGAAGAGCGTGTTGGTGTGACGCGTGAAATGCGCCAGGTCCCAGGAGAGCCAGCGGATGACGTCCACTTCGCGCGCATCGCGCGGCCAGAAGTCAGAGCCTGCCTTGCGCGCCAGGTGATACATGATGGCGTTGGATTCCCAGATCGCGCGGCCCTCATCCACCAGCGTGGGCACTCGCCCGTTCGGGTTGATGGCCAGGAATTCCGGCGAGCGCTGTTCGCCCTTGCCCAGATCCAGGAGCCTGTATTCAGGTTTGAACCCCAGATGCTTGACCGTGGCGCAGGCCTTGCGCGCATTTGGAGTCATGAAGTAGTACAGCTTCATACCAGTTGCTCCGTGTGTGCAGTTCAGAACGTACCGCTGACCCTGAGCCGGTAGATCCAGCCGTACGAGAGTCCGAAATCCCGCGTGTAGTCTATCGGACCGTCACGCCGGTCGAGGTATGAGACCGAATATGAGCGATCGCGGCTCCTGAACAGGTTTCCGATCTCGGCGCGCACCTTCAACCCCAGCACATTCTTGTGTTCGACATACACCAGCCCGAAGGGCCGGGATGACCAGTCCGTGCTCTCGTAGTCCAGCCGGTAGGAATGATTGCGGCTTTGCCGCTCGGCGAACAACCCCCACGTCCATGGGGTCCCCGGCACGTCGTGGCGGAAATCCACGTTCCAGTAGCAGCAATTGCCGTTGAGCCGGCGATGCACGCCGGTCAGTGGGTCACGCACACTTGAGTCACTGGCGGTGAAATAGGAATCGAGCTTGCCGCCATGAATGCCGATCGCATCCAGCAACAGGCTGGCATTGACTGACGCGTTGACGCGCTGGGCATTGGCTATGTTGCCCGGCGCCTCACTGGTCTCGCTGAGAGGCACTTGTTCAACCAGGTCCTGGATGTCCTGGGCTTCCAGGTTGAAGCGGATCTTGCCTGCCGCCCCGAGGCTGCGGATGAGTTCCAGTTGCAGCAGCCACGTCTGCGGCGGCACCAGTTCGGCATTGCTGCCATTGGAGTTGTCATTGTTCACATCGACCGACGCCAGGAAATCGAAGAAATCCAGCTGCTCCACCCGGCGTTGCAGTTTCAGGTTCATCTCCCAGGGCGACGGCGGGTTCCAGGCCAGCGACACCGAGCCCTTCGGACGCCAGAAGTTGCGCGTATTGCGTTCGTCACCATCCTGCCGCAACTGGCTGTACTCGCCGCCACCGCTGACCTGCAGTGTCCAGCCCGAAGCGATCGGCCGACTGAAGGAAAGGATGCTCTCGCCGCGCCTCTCGGAAACCCGCGAGCTGGCGCCGGGCAGAGCCACCGACTGGAACTCGCCCATGTCGTCGAGCACCGCCAGCGTGCCGGTTGCATCGACAAAGTTGTAGGCGGCCTCGCCCGACACGGTCCAGTCGGCGTCCAACGCCTTCCAGCGATACTCCACACGCCCCACGCGCTCGCCCTGCTTCGAATCGCGCCCGAAGCGCGAACCCGTGGGGATCGGGTCGCCTTCCACCAGCGTGGTAAGCGTATTTTCGTTTGGCCCGTGACGGTCGCTGAATAATCCGATGAACTTGGCGCGCCCCGCGCCCGCGTCCATTTCGTAGTCCGCCCCGACCTCGGTGGCCCACTGGCGACTCTCGCCAATGCTGTCCTCCAGGGACGGCAGTCCGCCCGGCTCCTGGTAATTGGTGACCACGTGCCGGCGAAACTTGTTGTGGCTCACACTTGCATTGAGGTTCCAGATGGAAGCGTCCGCATTCCTGCGGCTGAGCGATCCGGAGAAACTGGGCGAGGTGCGGGCAAAACGTGGCTCCTGATCACGAAAGAAGCTGACTCCGGTTTCCGGGTGGTACTCCGTTGTCCCGCCCCAGCCGCCGCCACGAAAGCCATTCAACTTCAGGCCGGCCGTGAAGTCGCCCAGGGCCGACTTGCCCGATACGTTTGCCTCGCCTTCTGCCAGGTAGTTGCCAACGGCCTTGCGCCATTGGGGTCGCCAGGAGAAGTTGCCCTGCACGTTGCCCTGCGCGGTGATGACATTCAGCACGTGGCCGGACAGGCCGCTGATATCGAGCATGGCGCCATCGAGGACTTCGAATCGCACCACTGACCTGACCGGGATTCGCCGCAGCACCGTCATGGCATCGTTGCCCTTGCCGGTAATGCGCTGGCCGTTGATCAGCACGTTCTGGGTGGCCTCGCCGAGGCCGCGGTCATTGCTGACACCGGTGACCGAAAAGCCAGGTATCTGGTCCACGACGTCGGCGGCGGTCTGCGGCGAGAAGCGCGCGAACTGCTCCACGGCATAGATGCGTTTGCCGTCTTCGATACGCGGCTGGATTCCCTCGGATTGGGCGTGCGCAACCGCCCCCGCCAGCTGCAAGGCGACCAGTCCGGTCACGAACATCGCCTTGCGGATCAAATCGCGGTCAATCACTCGAAGCGCAGCTCCCCTTTCATTCAGTCAGGTGCCGAAAGACAGACCCGCGAGTCTGACAGCCCGGGCGCCACAATGTTCAAGGTATGTTGCCTATCCAGGCCCGTCGAGGCCAGCCGGGTGCCGCCACGGGCTGCTACCATGGCGGCCCGGCGGAGGTGGCCATGCACCAGCGAATCGAACAACTCGAAGTGAAAGTCGCATTCCTCGAAGAGGCGAATTCACAGCTGAGCGACATGGTCTACCGGCAGCAACAGGAACTCGAGGCATTGCGCGCGCAGATCGCGGAGGCGACATCACGTATCGAGGCGGCGCAGTCCCGGATGACCGAATACACGGCGGAGCAGGAGAAGCCGCCGCATTATTGAATGAGGAGCGAGTCATGCGTAGAGCGTTGAGTCTGCTGGCCTGCATCGCGGTGAATGCGGTGGCGCATGCCGCCGCGCCGGCCCCGGCGGGCTTCGATCTGGCCGTGGTGGACATGCAGGGCCAGAAGAAGGTGGTGGGCCATGTGTCGGACGTCGCCTTCGCGCCGCGCGTGTCTCCCGACGGCACGAAGGTGGCATTCGAGATGGTCGATGCCGAAGCCACCAAGGAACTCGGCGCGCAGATCGTGCGTGTGTGGGTGGCCGCGCTCGACAAGTTCGACAAGCCGAAGATGCTGCAGGCCACGGTCATCGCGCGCACCAACATCGCCCCGGTCTGGACCCGCGACGGACAGTGGATCGCTTTTCTGGCAACGGGCAACGGATCCGACACCCTGTTCTGGCAGCGTGCCGACAGTGGCATCCAGCCCATCTATCTGGTGGATGGGCGCGCCGTGGAAGGTTTCTTCGGCGACCACAAGATGAACTTCATCACCCTCAAGGGCAACCGCGACTACGGCATCTCGATGCTCGACACCCGGACGCTGAAAGCCACACCGCTGATCGACCAGCCTGGTTCCGAGCAACACAGCAGCCAGGTCTCACCGGACGGCAAGTGGATCGCCTACGTCTCCAACGAAACCGGCCGGCAGGAAGTGTGGCTCGAGCCGATGCCCGTGACGGGCAAGCGCTACCAGCTCACGAAGAACGGCGGGGCGCACCCGCAGTGGTCGCCGGATGGCGGGCAGATCTATTTCGACGTGGGTGGCCAGGTCTACCGGATGAGTGTCACCACGGGTACCGAAGCCAGGGCGGGCGATCCGGTGGCGCTGCCCATCAAGGGTTTCCAGCAAGGGGATCTGCGGCGCCAGTACGACCTGATGCCCGACGGCAAGGGCTTCATGATGCTGTTTCCGGCCGCTGGCGGAGCCAGATAGCGCTTCAGCTTGATTTCAGGTTCGCGGGCCCAAACTTGCCTCCATGAGACCCGGAGGTGTGCCATGAGCGAACCTGATCGCAAGAAGCTGCTGGTGGAGCTGGAGAGCGAACTCCGGCGCGCCGGGACTGCGCTCGCCGTCGCACAGGCCGATTACGAAAAGGCCTACACCGCGGTTTACCAGTACATGAACGAGCACACCGATGGCCCGCAACGGGTGCTGGCGTTCTCGCCTGGCGTGACGGTGCACTGATCCAGCCGGGGGCGGCGCCCGTACAAGCGGACATGTCCGCAAAACGCGCCGCGCTCGCCTTCGCCCTGCTGATGCTGGTGTTCCTGGCGCTCGACGCCGTCTGGCTGACCCTGGCCGCGGAACGTCTGTACCGCCCGGGCATCGGGCACCTGATGCGCGAGGGGTTCGATCTCGGTGCCGCGGCGCTCTTCTACCTGCTGTACGTGGCGGCGCTGCTGTACTTCGTGCTGCTGCCGGCACGCGGCAGTGGCGATGCCCTGCGGCGCGGCGCCTTCTTTGGGCTGGTCGCCTACGCGACCTACGATCTGACCAACCAGGCGACCCTGCGCGACTGGCCATGGCATGTGACCCTTGCAGATCTGGCCTGGGGCGCCTTTGTCACCGGCACAACCTGTGCGATCGTGTTCCGGCTCCTGCAGCGCCGGCGGCCGAACTGATCCGCGACTACAGCCCGATCAGTCCGCCGATCATCCCCGCGACGCGACCATCGAATCGCAACGGGGCATCCAGATACGCCAGGCAGATACACTCGTCGCCCTCACGCACCACCGGCTGGTGGTGTACGTCACCACCGGCGGCATCGAAATCGCCCGCTCCGAACGTGGCGCGCCCATCGTCAAAGCTGCCGCACAGCACCTGGGTCAACTCGTTGCCGCGATGACTGTGGCGCGGCAGGCTGCGGCCGGAGCCGATGCGCAGCAGGAACAGCGAATCCTCGGGTGAATGCGGCAGCTGCACGCGCGCAAAGCGCATGTCCGGCCCCATCCAGCGCCACTTCGAGACTCTGCAACCGGCGAGGCTCGAGGGCCACTGCACTCCGGACGGCCACGCCGCCGGAGGATGTGCCACAGCAACTGCAGGCACCGGCCGCGGCGGCGCATCGATGCGCGCCAGCGTGCGTTCCCACGAACCTGGCGCGGGAGTCGCGGGCTCGGCCGCTTCCAGCAGCGCGCCGCCCAGCGCCTGCAGGGTGTGCAGCCGCGCGCGGCATTCGCCGCATCCCTCCAGATGCGTGCATACGAGTAACGCCGGACCCGGCTCCAGCCGGCCCGTGGCCAGGCCCAGCAACAATTCATCTTCAGGGTGGTGACGGATCATGATTCAAGCCCTTCGAGGCGCCGCCGCAACTGCGCGACGGCGAGCCGGATACGCGACTTCACGGTGCCCAGTGGAATGCCCAGCCGCTCGGCAATGCGCGCATGCGGCTCCTCTTCAAAGTAGGACAACACCAGCACCTGCACCTGTTCTTCAGGCAGGTCCTTGAGCGCGGTGCGCACGCTGTGTTCGCGCTGCGCAGCCAGGGCCTGCTCCTCGGGCGCGAGCTCCAGATCAACCGGTTGCTGGTCGGCGTCCCAGCAGCCCTCGTCCACGGCAAGCTGACCTCCGCCGCGGCGGTAGTGGTCGATGCGCAGGTTGCGCGCGATGGTGAAGATCCAGGTGGAAAGCCGCGCGCGCGAGGGGTCGAAGCTCGCCGCGCGGCGCCACAAGGCCACCATCGTCTCCTGTGTCAGCTCCTCGGCCAGACTTTCGGCGCAGCCGGATCGCATCAGGTAACCCTTGATGCGCGGCGCAAAGTGCCGGAACAGCGCGGCGAATGCCGGCCGGTCCGCAGCCTGCGCCACCGCCTGCATCCACTCGTTCAACTCATCCTGTTCGGGCATGCAGGCGCTTCCGGTCTCCCTGGGCACCACGCCAGCACGGGCCGGACGCGGGCGCACCGGCCGGATGGCCGGTGCTGATGCCATGGGCAACGCGTACTCCATGGACGCTGATACGCAACGTGGATCCGATTAGATCATGTCCGGCGCCACCCGTGATCCAGCGGGGCCTGCGGTCCGTAACACTGCCCATCTGCCACCTGCGGGAGACGACACGTGCCGAATTTCGCGAGCCTTGCCCTGGCCGCCACCGAACGGGGCATCGTGCCCGACCCTCTGGTCCGTGCCGGCATCCGGCGCCTGCTCGATGCCAGGCTGGACGAGATCCATGCCGACGACACCGAAGCCGCGGCGGAACGCGTGGAATCCTTCGTGGCCGCCATGCGTCGGGAGCCAGTTGCACTGGTTCCCGAAAAGGCCAACGAACAGCACTACGAAGTTCCGGCAGAGTTCTTTGCCACCGTGCTTGGGCCACGGCGAAAGTACAGTTCAGGCTACTGGCCGGAAGGGGTAAAGGACCTCGCCGGCGCCGAGGAAGCCGCCCTGGCCGAAACCGCCCGGCATGCAGTTCTGGCTGACGGCCAGCGAGTCCTGGAACTGGGCTGCGGCTGGGGTTCGCTCACGCTGTGGATGGCCGAGCACTATCCACGCAGCCGCATCACCGCCGTTTCCAACTCGCACTCGCAGCGCGAGTTCATCACCGCCGAGGCCGCACGCCGCGGGTTCGGCAATGTCGAGGTGATCACCTGCGACATCAACGAGTTCGCTGCTGGCGGAAAGTTCGACCGCATCGTGTCGGTGGAGATGTTCGAACACCTGCGCAACTGGCCGGAGATCTTCCGCCGCGTCGCGGGCTGGCTCGAGCCGGACGGGCGCTTCTTCATGCATGTGTTCACCCACCGCAGCACGCCCTATACGTTCGATGTGCGTGACGAGACCGACTGGATGTCGCGCCATTTCTTCTCCGGCGGCATGATGCCCAGCACTGACCTGGCGCTGCGCTGCCAGGAACACATGGCACTGAAGGCGCAGTGGCGCTGGGATGGCACCCACTACGCGCGCACCGCCGAAGCCTGGCTGGACAACCTGGACGCGAATCGCAGCGCGGTCTGGCCGCTGCTGGCCGAGACCTATGGTCCGCAGCGGGCGGGAGTGTGGTTGCAGCGCTGGCGGCTGTTCTTCCTCTCCTGCGCCGAACTGTTCGGATTCGAGCGCGGCCAGGAGTGGGGGGTTTCCCACTACCTGTTTGCACCTCGCTGAGATCACGTGACAGGCATCTACCTGAGCGGTCTGGGCGCCGCGGCGGCCCTGGGCTTCGCGACGTGGCTCAACAGCCTGCGCCGCCACGATGTCAGCATCGTGGACAGCATGTGGCCGTGGCTGATCGTCGCGCCCGCGCTCATCGCGGTGCTGCTCGCGGATGCGCCGCAGTCACGCGGCGTTCTCGCGCTGGTGCTGGCCGGACTCTGGGCGTTGCGGCTCAGCACGCACATCACCCTGCGTCATCGCGGGAAACCCGAGGACTACCGCTACCAGGCCATCCGGCGCCGCAATCAACCGCACTTCGAGTGGAAGAGCCTGTACCTGGTGTTCGGCCTGCAGGCACTGCTGGCCTGGGTCGTCGCCATGCCGCTGGTGGCCACGGTGCTGCAGCCGGCCGGCTGGCAATTGCTGGATGCCGCAGGCATTGCCCTGTTTGCATTCGGCTTCGCGTTCGAGGCCGTGGCCGATGCGCAGCTGCAGCGCTTCAGGGCCGATCCCGCACAGCGCGGCAAGGTGCTTGATACCGGGCTGTGGCGCTACAGCCGCCACCCGAACTACTTCGGCGAGTGCTGCGTGTGGTGGGGCCTGTGGCTGCTGGCCGCGGCGTCCGGTGCGTGGTGGACGCTGCTCTCGCCCCTGCTCATGACCGTGCTGCTGCTGAAGGTTTCCGGCGTCACGCTGCTGGAAGCCGACATCGGCCAGCGGCGCCCTGCCTACGCCGACTACATGCGCCGGACCAATGCGTTCGTGCCATGGCTGCCGCGATGAACCGCCTGAAGGTCGCCATCGTCGGCAGCGGCATCGCCGGCAACCTCGCGGCGCACCGCCTGCATGCGGCCGGCCACGAGATCACCATGTTCGAAGCCGGCGGTCACATCGGTGGCCACACGCACACCCACGACATCCAGCTCGACGGCGAGCGGCATGCCGTGGACACCGGTTTCATCGTGTTCAACCGACGCACCTATCCGCGCTTCTGCGCGCTGCTCGACGAACTGGGCGTGGCCTCGCAGCCAAGCTCGATGAGCTTCTCGGTGCGCGATGATGGCAGCGGCCTCGAGTACAACGGCACTTCATGGAACGGCCTGTTCGCGCAGCGGCGCAACCTCCTGCGGCCGCGCTTCCTGCACATGCTCTCCGAGATCCTGCGCTTCAACCGCGCCGCCACCTCGCTGATGCATGCCGGGGGACCAGAGACCACGCTGGCCGGATTCCTGGCGGCGCACGGCTTCGGCGGCGCCATGGTGCATGACTATCTGGTACCGATGGGTGCGGCGATCTGGTCCACCGACCCGGCGCGCATGATGAGTTTTCCGGCGCGCTTCTTTGCACGCTTCCTGCACAACCACGGCATGCTCACCGTGAATGAGCGGCCCGTATGGCAGGTGATCCGCGGCGGCTCGGCGCAGTACGTGGCGCGGCTGGCCGCGCCGTGGCGCGAGCGCGTGCGGCTGCA
>CAYWDZ010000128.1:0-9225 GCA_964456255.1 uncultured Steroidobacteraceae bacterium
GCAGGATCATGTAGGGCAGCCACATGTAGACGAACACGATGAACATGCCGAGGTATGAGGACGACAGTGAAGGTCCGCCTATGCCTGGCAGTGCGAGCGCGGCATCCAGCAGCGGGGTTGCATGCAGCTGGTCGAAGAACCAGCTGGCGATCCCCGACTTCGCCAGGATCTGTCGCCAGGCGTAGACCTTCACCAGGTAGCTCATCCACATGGGCATCATCACGCCCACATAGAAGAACGCGCGCAGCGCGCCACGCGTGTGGCGGATCATGTAGTAGGCGATGGGAAACGCGACGACGGCAGAGGTAATGGTCACCGCAATCGCCATCAGCACGGTGCGCACCACGATGTCGATATTCGAGGGCGTGAACAGTTGCGCGTAGGTGGCGAGCGTCGGCTCGCGGATGATGGTCGCGGTGAAATCGTCGATGCGATAGAAGCTCTGCAGCAGCAACGTGCCCAGCGAGCCGAGGTAGACCGTTCCGAACCACAGCAGCGGCGGTACCAGCAGCAACGCCAGGTAGAAGCGGCTGCGCGGCATTACTCCTCCAGCGGCACGGCGGCCTCGCGCACCCAGCAGGCCGTAACGCGCTCGCCCGGCGCGCTGGCGCCGAGATTTTCACTGGCCGGACGGGTGGCAGACAGGGTGCTGCCATCAGCCAGGCGCAGCAGCCACCGACAGGTCGCCCCGTGGTATTGCAGATCCTCGACCGTGGCTTCGATGGCGGTGTTGCCGGAGGGAGTAGGGCTGCCCGCCGCCAGCAGGTTCACGTCTTCGCCGCGCAGGGCGTGGGCGCGGGAAATGCCCAGCAGCTGTGCCGAGAGTTCTGGTGGCAGCACATTGGCGCTGCCCACGAAGCGCGCCACGAACTGCGTGCGCGGGCGTGCGTACAGTTCCTGCGGTGTCGACAGTTGCTCGATGCGGCCGGCGTTGAATACGGCCACGCGGTCCGACATCGACAGCGCTTCGCCCTGGTCGTGCGTCACATACACGAAGGTGATGCCGAGGCGCCGCTGCAACGCCTTCAATTCCGTCTGCATTTCCTCGCGCAGCTTCAGGTCCAGCGCGCCCAGTGGTTCGTCCAGCAGCAGTACTCGCGGCTCATTGATCAGGGCACGGGCCAACGCCACGCGCTGACGCTGGCCGCCAGAGAGCTGCCCTGGTCTTCTTGCGCCGAAGCCCTCGAGTTGCACCAGTTCCAGCATTTCGGCAGCACGGGCTTCGCGCGTTGCCCGGGCGACGCCGCGCACGCGCGGACCGTAGGCCACGTTCTGCAATACCGTCAGATGGGGGAACAGCGCATAGTCCTGGAAGACCGTATTCACATTGCGCTGGTGCGGTGGAACACGCGATACATCCTGCCCCTCCAGCAGGATGCGCCCCTCGTCGGGCAGTTCGAATCCGGCGACAAGCCTCAGGCAGGTGGTCTTGCCGGAGCCGGAGGGCCCCAGCAGCGAGAAGAATTCGCCGCCGGCAATGGACAGGCTCAGATCATCCACCGCGCGCAACGCGCCATAGGCGCGCGTCACGCGGTGGAACGCGATCGCTTCGGTCACGAGAGCCGATCAGTGGCCGCCGATGATGGCCGTGTAGTCGCTGGCCCAACGGGTGTACGGCACGAACCTGTTGTCCGGACCCGCCTCGGGCGTGCGCCAGAAGGCGATCTTGTCGAAGTTGTCGCTGCCGTTGGTCTTGCAGCCCTCTGCGCCCAGCAGTTCATTGCCCGTGCAGGCCGCCGGTACCACGGGCACCGAGCCGAACCAGGCTGCGACATCACCCTGCAGCTTGGGCGACAGCGACCATTCCAGCCACTTGTAGGCGCAGTTCGGATGCGCGGCCTTGGCATGCATCATGGTCGTGTCGGCCCAGCCGGTGGCACCTTCCACGGGAATGGTGCTGGCGACAGGCTGCTTGTTGGTGACCAGCGTGTTGACCTGAAACGGCCAGGAGCCCGAAGCGACGATGCCTTCCTTGGTGAAGTCGTCCACCTGCACGGCCGCATCGTGCCAGTAGCGCTGGATCAGCGGGTGCTGCTTGCGCAGCAGTTCCAGCGCCGCGGTGTACTGCACTTCGGTCAGTGCGTAGGGATCCGTGATTCCCAGCTCCGGCTTCGTGGCCTTCAGGTACAGCGCCGCATCGGCAATGTAGATCGGGCCGTCATAGGCCTGGATGCGGCCCTTGTTGTCCTTGCCATCCGGGAATTTCTGCGGCTCGAATACCACGCGCCAGCTGGTCGGGGCGGTCTTGAATACCTTGGTGTTGTACAGCAAGACGTTGGCGCCCCACTGGTAGGGCACGCCATAGTGCTTGCCGTCCACGTAATGCCAGGGCGCTTCCTGCAGGCGCGGATCGACCGTGGAATACGCGGGAATCCTGGTGATGTCGACCGGCTGGACCGTGCCGCCGCGCACCAGGCGCAGCGAGGCGTCGCCCGACGCGGTGACCAGGTCGTAGCCACCCTGGGTCATCAGCGAAACCATTTCATCGGAGGTGCCGGCAGTCTTCACATTGACTTTGCAGCCGGTGTCCTTTTCGAACTGGGTGACCCAGTCGTAGGCCTTGTCGGATTCGCCACGTTCGACGTAGCCGGGCCATGCCACGATGTCGACCTGACCTTCGAGTGCCGTGGATGGTGCGGGTGGTGCTTCCTCTTTCTTGGCACAGGCCGCAAGTACGGCCACGACGCAATAGGTGCTGATCAGCGCGAGACTGCTACGAGACATGAGAGTTCTCCCTGGGGGCAGCTGGAGATTTGCTGCCATGCAGGGATTCTAATGCCGTTCAGGAAGCTGCTGCCCGCAGGACTGCGATCCGCGGCGGGTCAGGAATGCGCCGGATGCGACGCGCGGCAAGCCCGACAGGGCGACGGATTGCCTGCACGGGCATGGACAACTTTCTCTAGAATCAGCTGTCTATACAGCAAGCGGCCAGATGCGATAATGCTGCGCCGCACCCAATGGTTCGGGGGATCCGATTGAATGGCTGATCGACTGCAATTCCGGTGGGCACGAGTGGCGAGCGCGGCTGCGATCGGCGTGCTGACCCTGGGTGCGTTTGCCTTGCAGGCGCGAGGGGCAGAACCACCGGCCGCTCATGCCGGCGTTTCGCCGCTGCAGCAGAACTGGGGCTTCATCACCAAGTATTGCGACAAGTGCCACAACTCGATCGACTGGGCTGGCGGACTCGCGTTCGACGTGATGGATCAGGATTCCGTGGCTCCGGAAGCGAAGTTGTGGGAAGAGGCGGTCATGAAGCTGCGCGGTGCGCTCATGCCGCCCTCCGGCGAGCCACAGCCCACCGCTCAGGAACGTCTGGGCTTCATGCACATGCTGGAGACCAGCCTGGACAAGGCGGCAGCACAGAACCCGAACCCGGGTTCGGTGGTGCTGCATCGGCTGAACCGGCGCGAATACCGCAATTCCATCCACGAACTGCTCGACCTTGATGTGGACGCCGAGGACCTGCTGCCGCGCGATGACACGAGCAGTGGTTTCGACAACGTGGCCGAAGTACTCAAGATCACGCCTTCGTTTCTGGAGCAGTACCTGGCGGCTGCGCGCGAAGTCAGCGTACAGGCCATCGGCAATCCCGATGCCCGACTGACCAGCAAGGTTTACCCGGGCAGCCTCGCGGCACAGCAGTACGTGAACCATGCGGGCCTGCCGCTGGGCACTCGCGGCGGTCTGATCATCGATCATTACTTCCCGGTGGATGGCGAGTATGCGGTCACCGTCAGCGGTCTGGTTGGGGGTGGCTATGTGTGGGGCGTGGCCGACGAGCGCACGCTGATCGTGACGGTCGACGGCACGCGGGTCTTCCAGGCCAACGTTGGCGGTGAGGGTGACCTGGAGGCCATCGACCAGAAGCAGGCCGTGGGCATTGCCGCGATCGACAACCGCTTCCGCGACATCAAGTTCAAGGCCACCGCCGGCACCCACCAGATCGGAATCACATTCAAGCAGAAGACGGCGGCGGAACACCTGGACATCCTGAACGCTTTCAATCCTGTCAGTGGCATGGCGCAGAACCATAGCGGCGCGGCGTTCTCCGATGGCTACCGGCTCAGCAACGTCGAGATCAAGGGGCCGTTCAGCAGGTCCGGTGTCAGCGACACGCCCAGCCGCCACAAGCTGTTCGTGTGCCATCCGGCGAAGCCGGCAGAGGAAGCGCCCTGCGCGAAGCAGATCCTGTCCACGCTGGCCCGCAAGGCGTTTCGCCGTCCCGTCAACGATGGCGACGTGGCTGGTGCGCTGGGGTTCTACGAGGATGCCCGCAAGGCGGGCGGCAGTTTCGACGAGGGAATCCAGAAGGGCACGATGGCCATTCTGTCGAGTCCGAACTTCCTGTTCCGCGCCCACCGTCCCCCGCCCGGCGCCAAGCCCGGCGACGTATACCGGATTTCCGATCTGGATCTGGCCTCACGGCTGTCGTTCTTCCTGTGGAGCGGGCCGCCTGACGATCAGCTCATTGACATCGCGGCGGCTGGCAAGCTGAAGGATCCGAAGGTCCTGGAAGCCCAGGTGCGGCGCATGCTCAAGGACCCGCGCTCCGAGACGATGGTGCGGCAGTTCACCGGACGCTGGCTGAATGTCGATGGGCTCGACCTGGTGAACACCGACGTGCTGCTGTTTCCCGGCTACACGGATGACCTGATACCGGCGTTCAAGGAAGAACTCTTCCGGTTCGTGTGGAGCGTGCTGGGCGATGACCGCAACGTCAACGACCTGCTCACCGCGGACTGGACCTTCCTGAACGAGCGCCTGGCGATCCATTACGGCATTCCGGGCATCCGGGGTGGCCAGTTCCGCAAGGTCACGCTCGAGCAGGACTTCCGCCACGGACTGCTGGGCAAGGGCGCCATCCTGATGGCCACGTCCTATGCCAACCGGACCTCGCCGGTGGTGCGCGGGGCCTATGTCCTGGAACACCTGATGGGCACGCCGCCCGCGGCTCCGCCGCCTGGCGTGGAGGCGTTCCAGGAGAGCGAGGAGGGTGGTGAGCAGCTCACCGTCAGGCATCGCCTGCAGGTGCATCGTGCGCAGAAGTTCTGCTCGGCCTGCCACAGCGTCATTGACCCGGTGGGGCTGGCGCTCGAGAACTACAACGCCATTGGCCAATGGCGGCTGAAGGACATCGACGCCGGGGCTGCGATCGATGCCAGCAGCAGGCTGGCAGACGGCACCAGCATCAGTGGTGTCGTGGCGTTGCGCGATTACATCGTGGGTCGACCGGACCTGTTCGTGCATGTGCTGGCCGAGAATCTGCTGGTTTACGCCCTGGGGCGGCCGGCGCAGTATTTCGACATGCCACTGGTACGCAAGCTGGTGCGCGACGCCGCGCCACAGGACTATCGTTTCTCCGCCCTGGTACTTGGCATCGTCAACAGCCAGGCATTCCTGTATGACAAGGTCCCGGAGCAGAAGTCGGAGACCATCACGGCAAGTGCCGTGCAAACGGCGAGGTAATGGCCATGACCATCATCACGAAAAAGCATTTGTCCCGGCGCACCGTCCTCAAGTCCGCTGGCTACGCCATTTCGCTGCCGCTGCTGGATGCCATGATTCCGGCGGCCACCGCACTGGCGCAGACGGCTGCGGCACCGAAGCTGCGCATGGCCTTCGTGTACTTTCCGCACGGCGCGGTGATGGGCCAGTGGACGCCTGCGAAGGAAGGCGCGGACTTCGACTTCCCGCAGATCATCGCGCCGCTGAAGCCGTTCCAGAAGCAGCTGACGATCATATCCGGCATGGAGAACAAGTCGGCCATTGCGGCGCCGGTCCATGCCATCACGCCGGGCACCTGGCTGTCCTGCGTTCCTCCGCGCATCAGCCATGATCCGTACGGCGGCATCACCATCGACCAGATTGCGGCCAGCCACATCGGCCAGGATACGCCGCTGCCTTCGCTGGAGGTTGGAACGGAAGAGCGAGGCGGCGAGGGCTCGTGCGATCGCAACTACGGTTGCAGCTACGGCAAGACCATCTCGTTCCGTGATCCCGCCACGCCGCTGCCGATGGAGCACAACCCGCGCAAGCTCTTCCAGAAGCTGTTTGGCGCGGGTGACACTGCCGACGAGCGCGTGCAGTTGGCCCGCGAGAGCCGCAGCATCCTGGACCTGGTGTCGAAGGAAGCTGCCGACCTCAAGAGCAGCCTGGGCCTCAGGGACCGGGCGGCGATGGATGATTACCTGGAAACCGTGCGCGAGATCGAGCGGCGTGTGCAGCAACTGGAGGGTAGGGACCTGTCGAAGGTGAGTCTGCCCGATGCGCCTTCCGGCATCCCGTCGAAGTTCGACGAGCACATGGCACTGATGTTCGACCTGATCGCTCTGGCCTACCAGGCCAATCTCACACGCGTGGTGAGCTTCATGATGGCGGCGGAAGTCAGCAACCAGCCCTACAACTTCATCGGCATTCCGGATGCTTTCCATCCGCTTTCGCACCATGCGAACAATCCGACGAAGATGGCCAACCTGGCCAAGGTCCAGGCCTGGAATACCGGCGCGTTCGCGAAGTTCGCGGCCAAGCTGCAGTCGCTGCCGGATGGCGATGGCAACATGCTCGACAACTCCATCCTGCTGTTCGGCAGCAACATGAGCGATTCAAACCTGCACAACCACTTCCCGCTGCCCACGGCCATCGTGGGCGGGGGGGCAGGCAGGATCAAGGGCAATCGCCACCTGCGCTACCCGGACAAGACGCCGATTGCGGACATGTACCTGACGATCCTGGATCGCATCGGGGTGCCGATGGAGAAGTTCGGCGACAGCAACATGAAGTTCACCGAGGTCTGATCACTGTGAAACTTCGCGTTCTGATCCTGCTGACATCGCTGCCGGCTCTGGCCAGCGCAGGCCCACTGCTCGATGCCGCACAGGCTGGCGACTCTGAAACCGCACTCAAGCTGCTCGACCGGAAGGCGAACCCGCGCGAGGCGAGTCCGGACGGCACCACGCCGCTGCACTGGGCTGCGCACAACGGTGACCAGGCATTGCTGGACAAGCTCCTGAAGAAGGGCGCGGACCCCAATGCCCGCAACGACTATGGTTCGACGCCCCTGCAGGAGGCCGCCGAACTCGGCCATGCCGGGCTCGTCAAGTCGCTGCTGAAGGCCGGAGCCAAAGCCAACACCACCAACGATGATGGCGAAACCGTATTGATGACGGTGGCACGCACGGGTGCGGTCGAAGCGGCGGAGCTGCTGATCAAGGCCGGGGCGGATGTGAACGCGGTGGAATCCTGGCGCGGGCAGACGGCGCTGATGTGGGCCTCCTCGCAGAGCAACCCGGAAATGGTGCGGTTGCTGCTTCAGAACGGCGCGAATCCCAATGTGCTGTCGGCGCTGCGCAACTGGGCACGCACCACGACGGCCGAGCCGCGACCGCAGTGGCGCCCGCCCGGTGCCTTCACGGCATTGCAGCTGGCCGCGCGCGAAGGCTGTGCCGAGTGTGCGCGCGAGCTGGTGAAGGGTGGGGCGGAGCTCGATACCGCGAGCCCTGAAGGCATCACGGCGCTGCTGTTCTCGATCCTCAATGCGCGCTTCGATGTGGCCAAGGTACTCATCGAGGCGGGTGCGGACGTGAACATCGCCGACAAGTGGGGTCGTGCGCCGCTGTATTCGGCCATCGACTACAACACCACGCCGCGTGGCGGTCGCCCCGACCGGCCGTCATCGGACGTGGCCACGCCGCTGGAAATTGCCGCCATGCTGCTTGACCGGGGCGCGAAGATCGATTTTCAGCTCACGGCATTCCCGCCGTATCGCCTGCTCGGTCCGGACCGTGGCGGCGATTCCCTGCTGACCACAGGGTCCACGCCGCTGCTGCGTGCCGCCAAGGCCTGTGATGTGCCAGCCGCGAAGCTGTTGCTGGATCGTGGTGCGCAAGTGGACCTGGCCAACAGCCTGAAGCTCACGCCCCTGCTGGTCGTGGCGGGTTCCAACTGGGCGATCACGGACACGCGCGGCCGCTTCCGGAACGAGAAACAATGCATCGAGATGGCCCGCATGCTGCTGGATGCCGGTGCCGCCATCAATGCGGTGAACAACAATGGCCAGTCCTCGCTGCATGCAGCGGCGCGCATGGACATGAAGGACCTGGTGCGTTTCCTGGGTGAGCGCGGCGCGGACCTGACGATCAAGGATCGCGGTGGCTCGACGGCGCTGGATATCGCCGAGGGACGAACCGGCACGGCTGCAAGGCCCGGTGCATCAGGGCCCGAAAAGCACCCTGAAGTGGCCGCTGTGCTGCACGAATTGATGGCCGCGAAACCGGCAGCGCCCTGATCTAGCCGCGGGCGCTGCTCCAGAAATTCAGTTCCAGCTTCAGGCCGTTCGGGTCATCCAGAAAGATCTGCCTGAGGCCGATGGCCAGCGAGTCATGCGGGTGGTACTTCACCCCGTGCCGGTCCAGTCGTTCGCGCATCTCCGCGTAGCCCGAATCGGCACCGTTGAAAGCCACATGATCCAGCGGACCGGTTCCGTTTGCGGGTCGCGTGACGGGAATGCCCAGGCGCTTGCTGTGCGCGGTGTAGGTGGTCCAGTCCGCGATGTGGATCACGGGCGTGTCGCCCAGATACAGCCAGTGGCCCAGGAACCCCAGATCAGGGCGGGGCCCTTCCTGAAACCCCAGCACATCGCGGTAGAAGTCGCGCGTGGCGTCCACGTCGTGGGTCATCACCAGGAAATGTTCGAGCTTCGACAGCATGGGCTCCACCACACGGCTTGCAGGGGGGGCATGATGCACCAGAATTTCCTGAGGGAATCATGCGCGGAATCTTTCGCATGGCTGCGCAGTGCCGGAAGCGGCTTCCCCCCGGTCTGTGGACGGCATGCGCTCGGCGCCCCACAATCACGCTATCCTCTGCCGCCAGGTTTCGGGGTCATCTCATGTATCGGGGGGTCATGTCATGAGCAGGAAGAATCGCTCGTTCATTCTCTGGTCGCTCCTTCCAATGTCCCTTGTCGTCAGCGTATTCGCTGTCGTCCAGGCCCAGAACGCCGGCTTGGCCAGGCCGACGAACTGGTCCGATCCTGCAACCTGGCCAAACAGGAAGGTGCCAGCCGCGGGCGACAAGGTGGAGATCGCGAATGGCAGGGAAGTGATCCTTGACGTGAGTCCTCCGGCGCTGGGTGGTGTGACCATCAACGGCAAACTCACTTTTGCGGACAGGTCAGACCTGGAGCTGACCACCGAGTGGATCATGGTGCACGGTGAATTGCAGATC
>CAYWDZ010000129.1:0-9114 GCA_964456255.1 uncultured Steroidobacteraceae bacterium
TCTTGATCATGTCCACGCAGCGCAGGAAGCCGGCGCCGCTGCGATCCATCTTGTTCACGTAGCACAGGCGCGGCACCTTGTAGTTGTCCGCCAGACGCCAGTTGGTCTCGGACTGGGGCTCCACGCCGGCCACGCCGTCGAACACCACGACCGCGCCGTCGAGCACGCGAAGCGAGCGGTTCACCTCGATGGTGAAGTCCACGTGCCCCGGGGTGTCGATGATGTTCAGCTTCTTGCCGCGCCAGAATGCCGATACCGCGGCAGACTGGATGGTGATGCCGCGCTTCTGTTCTTGTTCCAGGTAGTCGGTGGTCGTGGAGGACTTCAGGTCCTTGGTGTCGTGCACGTCCACGATGGTGTGCTTGCGCCCCGTGTAGTAGAGGATGCGCTCGGTGGTCGTGGTCTTGCCGGCGTCGACGTGGGCGATGATGCCGAAGTTGCGGATGTCGGCTAGCGGAGTTGTACGGGCCATTACCTGAAATTCCGTGTCAAAAGAGGGGGATACGGGTCACTAAAAAGCGCGCAAGGATACGCGATCGGCCCCCTCCGATGCCACCCAAATCCGGGCCGGGAGCTGTCCGGGATCCCAATAGTTATGTCAAATCAAGGGCCTGGACGGGCAAGGCTCCCGGAGGGCCTTCTCCGCGTCGCTACGGCCGCACGGTCAGGGGCCGCCCGGCCGCATATCCCATCGCCAGCTGCAGCACGGCCAGAAGAATCATCAGCTGCAGTGGCACCAGCCAGTTGCCCGTCACGTCGTGCAGGTAGCCGATGAAGATCGGGGTGACCGCGGCCATCGTGTAGCCGATCGCCTGCGCCATGCCTGACAGCGCCACGCTTTCGGCGGCGGTGTTCACGCGCAGGCTGAACAGCGTGATGGCCAGAACCAGCGAGCCCCCCGCACCAAGTCCCATCACCATCATCCAGCCAAGCGCATGCGCCGGATCAAGGGAGAGCCCGCAGAAGCCTGTGAGGATCAGCAGGCCCAGGGTTCCCCCGATCAGGCGCTGATCGCGCATGCGGTGGATGAAGAGGGGCGTGAGCATGACCGACACCAGCACGAACAGCTGGTAGATGAACAGGATCGCCCCCGAGCGGGCCGCGGTGATGCCGGCGAGGTCGCTCATCATGCTGGGGAACCAGGCGATCATTACGTAGAAGGCCGTCGACTGGCAGGCCATGAAAAGGCTGACCTGCCAGGCGAGCCCGCGTCGCCACAGGCGCGGCTTTGCTTCGACCTGATTCTGGGGGCGGCTGTGCTGGCGGAGTTGCGGTGCCCATATCAGGACGCCCAGCACGGCCGGAATGGCCCACGAGACCAGTGAAAAGCGCCAGCCACCCCAATCGGCCAGTGGAATGGCGATACCTGAGCCAAGGCCACCGCAGGTCACCAGCACCATCGTGAACAACGCCGTGACCATTGCCAGCTGCCCCGGGAAATCCCGCCGCAGCAGGCCGGGCAGCAGCACGTTGTTGAACGCAATGCCGCAGCCGATGCACGCAGTGCCCAGGTACAGCGCCAGCGTGTTGTCGAAGTAGCGGATGCCCAGTCCCGCGAGCAGCAGCAGCATCGCGATGAACACGGCCTGCTCCAGGCCAAGCCTGCGCGCGAGCGGGGCCGCATAGGGTGAAAGGAACCCGAAGGCAAACAAGGGCAGCGAAGTCAGCAAGCCCGCCGCTGTGCCGGACAGCCCGAACTGCGCCTGGATGGTCTTCAGCAACGGGCCCACGCAGGTGATGGCGCCGCGCAGGTTCAGCGTGACGATCAGGATGGCCAGCAGTCTGACCAGGCCAGGGCCGCGGAAGGGGTGCAATGGATCCCTACAGCTCGATGTCGGTGGCGAGCACCATGACGCCCTGGGTGGGCATGCGGAAGAACTCCGCTGCCTGTGCGCTGCGGCGTTGCATCCACGCGAACACCCGGTATTTCAGATCCTGCAGCGGATTGCGGCGCGGCCGCGCGCGAACCAGGTGCCAGCCGAGGAAGAATGACACGTCATCGTCGAGTTCCTTCAGTCCACGCTGGCGGGCGCTGCGCAGCGCCTCGGTCACATCCGGTGTTTCCATGAAGCCGAATCGCGCGCGCACGGCAAATACTCCGGGCTGCAGCGTTTCCACCCAGGCGCGCGGACCCGTGTAGCGCGGGGTACGCACGATTTCCATGTTCAGCATGACCACCCGTTCGTGGCATACATGGTTGTGTTCCAGGTTGCGCAGCAATGCGGTGGGAATGAATGCTGAATGGCTGACCAGGAAAACTCCCGTGCCCGGCACCCGCTTTGCATCGGCCAGCAGCTGTGGCAGCTGGTCGAGCCTGACGGCGCGACGGTTGAGTTCGGCGCGCAGGCTGATGCGGCCATCGCGCCAGGTCTTGAACAGCAGGTACATCGCCGCGGCGATCGTGAGCGGCACCCAGCCGCCGCTCGGAATCTTGGTCGCGTTGCCCGTGACGAAGGCCAGGTCCACCAGCAGGAAGCCGCCGAACACCAGCCCAACCAGCCACAGCGGCCAGCGCCAGTGCAGTCGCGCGACCACCGCGCCGAGGCAGGTAGTGAGCAGCATGGTGCCGACCACCGATGCGCCGTAAGCCGCCGAAAGTGCCGACGAGGACCCGAAACCCAGCACGAACATCAGCACGGCGATCAGCATCAGCATGTTCACGGCCGGTACGTAGATCTGGCCGCGTTCATGGGCGCTGGTCTGGTGGATCATCAGTCGCGGCAGCAGATCCAGCTGCACGGCCTGCCGGGCCACCGAGAATGCACCGGAGATGGTCGCCTGCGAGGCGATCACGGTGGCGGCCGTGGCGAGCAGGATCAGCAGCGGCAACGCTCCAGCGGGCACCAGCGCAAAGAATGGCTGCTCGATCGCCTGCGGTGAGTGCAGCAGCAATGCGCCCTGGCCGAAATAGTTGAGCAGCAACGCAGGCCAGACGAGCAGGAACCATGCGAGCCGCACCGGACCGCGACCGAAATGTCCCATGTCTGCGTAGAGCGCTTCGCCACCGGTTACCGCCAGGAATACCGCACCCAGAATCGTGAGCGCGACCAGCGGGTGCGTGCCGAGCAGCGCCAGTCCGTAGCCGGGATTCAGTGCAACCAGCACCTCCGGCGCCCGCAGCAGCGCGCGCAGTCCGCTCAGGGCGAGCACCGCGAACCACACCAGCATCACCGGGCCAAACAGGCGACCGACCCTCTCGGTGCCGCGGCGCTGGATGGCGAACAGGCCGACGATGATGCCCACGGTGATCGGCAGCACGAAGTCCTGCAGCCGCGCGTCAAGAAGTCCCAGTCCTTCCACTGCGGAGATGACCGAAATCGCCGGCGTGATCAGCGCATCACAGAAGAACAGCGCCGTGCCCAGCACGCCAATGGCGATGGCGCGTCGCGCCCAGGGGCTGGTTTCGCCGACCTTCTGCTGGATCAGCGCCACCAGTGAAAGGATGCCGCCTTCGCCGGCATTGTCGGCGCGCAGCAGCAACAGCACGTACTTCACCGAAACCAGAAGCAGCAGGCTCCAGAAGATGAGTGACAGGATGCCGAGGACTTCAGCCACCTGGCCGGCATGACCACCCACTGCATTCAGGGATTCCTTGAAGGCATACAGGGGGCTGGTTCCAATGTCTCCGTAGACGATACCGAGCGCACCGATGACCATCGGTGACAGGCGTTTTTCTTGGCTCAATCAGGCTGCTTGCCAGCGCCAGATCCGTTGCAAGGGGGGCAGCGGTTAGCGGCGTTGGGGCGGCACATTATAGGGGCGCGGCGGTGTAAGCTGCTGCGCACACGCCGCGGGGGGGACTTACATGCGCTACATCGCACTGCTGGTGGTATTGCTTGGTGCTTCAGGAGCCTGTGCGGCGCCCGCCACCGTCGGGCAGTTGCTGGACCGTGCGCAGGCGGCGCTCGACCTCAAGGATATCGAGCGCCTGCAACGCTCCTACGGCTACTACATCGACCATTCCGACTGGGACAACGTCGTGGACCTGCTCACCGACGACGCCACCGCCGAATACGCGGTGTCTGGCGTCTATGTGGGCAAGAAGTCGATTCGCGGGTTGCTGTATGCGATCGGCTATGGCGAACGGGGTCTGCGTCCGCAGCAGCTGCGCGAGCATACGCAGCTGCAGCCGGTGATCACGCTGGCGCCGGATGGTCGCACCGCACGCGGCCGCTGGCGTGCGCTGGTGCTGCTGGGTCAGTTCAATGAGTACGGTCGCTGGCAGATCGGCCCGTACGAGAACGAATACCGCAAGGAAGACGGCAAGTGGAAGATCAGCCGCATCCACTGGTTCGAGACCTTCACCGTGCCGTTCAAGGGTGGCTGGACCGGCAAGATGGAGGCGACCAATGTCGCCGATCGCAAGATGCCCGCACCTGATCGGCCGTCGACCTTTACCTATGAGCCCTGGCCTGCGGTGCACCTGCCGCCGTGGGACTTCGCGCATCCGGTGCGCAATGCGCCGGCTTCCGCATCGGCAGTGCCGGATACCAGCGGCGTCACCGGAACGGCAAGCGCCGCGGAGCTGGCGCGCCTGCAGCAGATGGTCACGCGGCTGGAAGACGAGCATGAAATCGAGATCCTGCAACGCACCTACGGTTACTACGTCGACAAGAACAACTGGAGCGAGATCGCCGAGCTCTTCGCCGAGGACGGCACGCTGGAGATTGGTGGACGCGGCGTGTTCGTGGGCCGCAAGCGCGTGCTGCAATATCTGACGTGGCTGGGCTTTCCGGTACACGGCCGGCTCTACGATCACACGCAGATGCAGCCGATCGTTCACGTGTCTCCCGATGGCAGGGAGGCGAAGGGCCGCTGGCGCGCGCTGATCTTCGGCGGTGACTATGGCGGCTCCAGCATGTTCGGTGATGCCGTCTACGAGAACGAATACCGCAAGATCAACGGCAAGTGGATGATTGCGAAGCTGCACGCCTACTTCGTGATGTACACGGACCTGGCCCAGGGCTGGGGCGTGCGGGCCTGGCCGATCAGCCGGCCCGAAAAGGATCTGCCGCCGGACCGGCCGCCATCGGTGGTCGCAGACATGTATCCCGGCGCATTCGTTGACCCGCCGCATTACGAGAACCCGGTGACCGGCAAGCCGGTGTATGCCGTATCAAAGGCGCCGCCACCACCGGCAACCGCGACGCTGGAGCAACTGGCCACACGCCTGGCGCGGCTCGAGGATGCGCGCGCCATCGAATACCTGCACAACGCGTTCAGCTACTACCTGGACCGCTGGTCGTGGGATGACGTGGCTGACCTCTTTGCCAGCGACGGCACCATCGAAATCGCCCAGCGCGGTGTCTACGCGGGCAAGGACCACATCCGCAAATCGCTGGAACTGTTCGGCAAGTCAGGCCTGCACCAGGGCGAACTATTCGACCACCTGCAGTACCAGCCGGTGGTGCACGTGGCTGCCGACGGGCTCACCGCCAGGGCGCGCGTGCGCGAGCTTGCGATGGAAGGGCAGTACCAGGGCGATGCCACGATCGGCGGCGGCATCTACGAGAACGAATACGTGAAGCAGAACGGCGTCTGGAAGATCAGGGCGCTGCACCTGTACACGACCTTCGTCGGTGACCTGAAGCGTGGCTGGGCACAGGGGCCGAGGCCGGCCGCTGGTTCTTCACAGGACTTGCCGCCGGATGCACCGCCGACGCTTCGGTATCAGTCCTATCCCATCTACTACCAGCAGCCCATCCACTACCCGAATCCGATTACCGGCCTGCCGGTCAGGCCGGTGCCGGTCGTGGAAGGCAAGATGCCCGAGCCCCTGAAGGCCCTGGACGAGAAGTAGCCGCAGCGCGGGGCGCTACTTCTTGTCGATGCGCAGCCGCGCCGCGCCGGTCTCGGGATCGGCGTATTCGCGGTTGTCCTCGCACACGTACTCGTACATCTTGTAGTTCGGACGGCGCTGGTACACCCAGGTCCACTTCCACGGGCCGGTGAGGTATTCAGGGTCGATCACCGTCACCTCGTCCTCGAAGTGGTCGGCATCGATGCGGCGCATGCGCTCGTGGATGCGCATGTTGGCCGAGTGCGGCGTGTTCATGTACTGCACGTACGGCTTGATGCCGATGGTCTCGACGACGAAATCGTTGCCTTCCCACTTGCCGACGGAATGGCCCCAGAAACCCGGTTCGGCATCCTCGACTGGCGGCAGCGTGTCGTTCAGATAGATGCGCCGCACCTGGTTGTAGGCTTCCTGGATGATGGTGGTCTGCGTCTTCGTCTGCAGCACCTCCATCGGGAACATGGCCATCATCATGGCCGGCATGCCATCGGGCTGGCAGTGCGTGTAGCCGGTGGCGATGGGCTCGCCGGCGGCCGTGGCATCGGCGTACTTCTTGCGCTCGGCCTTCCATGCCTCGACGAACTGCGGCTTCAGCGGTGGATCCGGAATGCGGGTCGACACGGGGATGTTGTTCGGGGCGCCGGGTTCGCGGCTGTAGCGATCCCACGTGCCACTGAAATCCTTCGGGTCGAACGCCGCGCCCGCAGAGTCCGCGGCAGCGCTGATGCCCGATGCCGCGCCCAGCAGCGCGACCAGGCCTGCGATCGCCGATGTCGCAAGGCGCTTCACGGAGGTGTTCCGTCAGTCGTGGTGGGCTTTGCGCCGGGCAAAGGTTTGCCATCCACGATGCTGATCTTCGGCGGACCGGCGGGGCCGCCGTTCTCCATGATGCGGCCATCGGCGAGCTTGATCTGCTGCAGCAGACCGGCCGGTTCGCCAGTGCGCAGCGGCGAGACGACCGCCGTGATCTGATCGTTCTCCTTGACGATGTTGAACTTCCAGCCCACGCGATTGAGGATGCCGGGGTTGGCACACTCGATGAGCCAGTCGCTGGTCTTGCCCGCGGCATCCTTCGCCTTCAGGTGGATGTACACGTGCGGGTTCTGCCACTCGAACTTGGTCACGGTGCCCGACAGCAGGATCTGGTGGTCCCGGTCGAACATTGCGAAAGAGTGGTGGGCGGCAGCGGTGCCGGTCACCATGGCAAGGCAAATCGTCGAAAGCAGCAGGCGCAATTTCACGGAATACCCCCTCATGGAGCGCTACTTGATGGGCGCCCCTGCGGCTGGGGATTCTAGCGCCTGGGTCTGGTCACGGCGATAGATAGCGGTGTGGCGCATTGGTTTGAGGCCCGGGTACTCCACCAGCCGCGTCAGCTGCAGGGTGCCATCTGGCAGCAGCGCGAAGGTTTCGGTGGTCTTGCGCTTGCCGCCGCGATCCTCGCTGACGACCAGGGAGGTCTTCTTCCAGTCGGTGCTGATTCTGGTGGTGCCCTGGGCGCTCACGCGACTATGTGGCTCGCCCGGGTAGACGCGGCGTTCTTCAGTGTCGCCGGCGCGAATCACGATCACACGCGCCTGCTCGGCGAAAGCCAGCGAAGCCGGCGGCTCGAGGGCTGTCAGCAACTGCTGGCGCAGTGCGGCTTTTCCGGGGGATTCCGGTACAGGAAGCGCGAATGCGGGGTCGTCCGGATCCAGCAGATCGCCCCTGCGCGGGCGCGGTGGCTTGCGAGGCTTGGGTTCCTTGAATTTCTGGAGCGCGGTATCGACTGCCGCATCGGGCGCTTCGCTGCTGGTCGCATCGATGACCCATTTCCCGCACAGCCACGCACAACCATCAGGCGCCTCGGCGGCCCGGGCCGGCAGCACCGCGAGCCACAACATGAATACCCCGAAAGCCATGCGCATGGGCCGACTCTAGCCCACGGCCCCGGGCATGTCAGTCACATTGCCCGCTCGTAATTGCGGTATCTTCGATGCGCGAACCGGGGATCCGATGCCGGCTGGAACGACAGGGAGAGGTCATGGCCAGAAAGCCATTCACGCACTTCATCGCAGTCATGCTCGCAGCGACGGGTCTGCTGCCGCAGGTCGCGCGTGCGGCCTGCGAGATGAAGCAGTTTGCCTCGATTGATATCGACATCACGCCCAACGGCGGGGTGCTGGTGCCTTTGCAGATCAACGGGCACGACGTGTGGATGTCTCTGAACATGTCGTCGGGCATGCCCATCATCGGGCCGCAGACGCTGCAGATGCTGGATCTGAAGCCCATCCCGGTTACCGCAACCAACCTGTATTCGAACGGCAACCGGATCACGCGTCAGGTGAAGGTCGACAGCCTGCGCATGGGTAATGCCAACTTCACCGACTGGATGCTGTATGTGAATCCTGGCGAAGGCCGGCCAGCGCCGATGTACAAGGGGCGTCCCAATGTCGGCGTGCTGTCGGCGGTGTTCATGAATGTCGTCGACATGGAACTGAACATGGCCGAGCACAAGATGAACCTCTTTCAGCACACCAAGTGCAAGGGGGAGGCGGTCTACTGGGGCGGTGCAAGCACGGCGTTGAATCTGTTCACGGATGCGGCCGGCCTGATGTACTTCCCGATGGAAATCGACGGCAAGCGGGTAGAGACCTCGCTCAATACGCAGGACCGGCGCTCGCTGCTCAGCGAGCGTGTCACGCAGGACTTCTTCGGCTTCAGGATCGGGTCGCCCGGCGTGCGAACCGAGACCGTACGCGCCCAGAATGGCAAGCAGATCACCCTCGGTCTGAAGGAGATGAGTCTCTCAGCGAAAGGGCTGGACCTGGCGGATCTGACTTTCACGATACAGGGCGATCGTGCGCCGCGCTGCGCGCCGACCACCAAT
This sequence comes from uncultured Steroidobacteraceae bacterium, assembly GCA_964456255.1. Lineage (GTDB taxonomy): Bacteria > Pseudomonadota > Gammaproteobacteria > Steroidobacterales > Steroidobacteraceae > ZC4RG30. Next base: position 8,667 of record CAYWDZ010000129.1, read on the forward strand.
CGCGAATCCGGTGGAATCGGCTTCGACCGCTGCAACTCGATCGTGCCCATGGAACTGGGCACGGATGTGCTGCAGAAACTCCGGATCTACATCGCGTCGAAGGAGAACAAGATCTACTTCACGCGCGTCGGGCCCGGCCCTGCGAGTTCTGCCGCCCCGAGTGCCACTGATTAGGGCGACCCTGCTGCCGATGGCGCGGCTGACCCGCTGGTCGATGCTGTGACGGCTGCTGCTGCGCGGGTGCCTGCTGGCGAGCCGGCGGCTCGGTGATCTTGAACTCCGGCAAGGGCAGGGACGGGATGTCCTGGCCCAGCAGCTTCACGATGTCCTTCATGTAAGGCGCTTCATCCGGCGAGACCAGCGAGATCGCCTTGCCGGTGGAACCGGCGCGCGCGGTGCGGCCGATGCGGTGCACGTAGTCTTCGGGGACGTTCGGCAACTCGTAGTT
>CAYWDZ010000130.1:0-4902 GCA_964456255.1 uncultured Steroidobacteraceae bacterium
TGGTGAAGTCGACGTGGCCCGGGGTGTCGATGATGTTGATGCGGTGCTCGGGGAACTGGTTGTCCATCCCCTTCCAGAAGCAGGTCGTGGCGGCGGAGGTGATCGTGATGCCACGCTCCTGTTCCTGCTCCATGTAGTCCATGACGGCGGCGCCGTCGTGGACTTCACCGATCTTGTGCGACACGCCCGTGTAGAAAAGAATGCGCTCGGTCGTCGTCGTCTTGCCCGCATCGATGTGGGCAGAGATGCCGATGTTCCGGTAACGCTCCAGGGGCGTGACGCGTGCCATGTCTCTACCGCTTCGCGGGGGATTCAACGGGGCCCGCAACGGGCCCCGTTCATCAAATTACCAGCGGTAATGCGCGAACGCGCGGTTGGCATCCGCCATGCGGTGCGTATCTTCGCGCTTGCGCACGGCGCCGCCGCGGTTCTCGGCCGCGTCCATCAGCTCGTGGGCGATGCGGAACGCCATCGACTTCTCGGTGCGCGCGCGCGCGGCCTCGATCACCCAGCGCATGGCCAGCGTCTGGCGACGGGATGAGCGCACTTCAACCGGCACCTGGTAGGTCGCACCACCGACGCGGCGTGACTTCACTTCCACCGCGGGCTTCACGTTGTCCAGCGCCACGGACAGCAGCTCGATGGCCTCGGTGCCCTGCTTGCCGGTCTTCTCCGTGATGCGGTCGATGGCCCCATAGAGAATCTGCTCGGCGGCGGACTTCTTGCCGTCCTGCATGACCACGTTCATGAACTTGGCCAGCATTTCGCTGTGGAACTTCGGGTCCGGAAGAATGGTGCGGGCGGGGGCTGCGGCGCGGCGGGACATGGTGCTACTCCGTGAAACTTATTTCTTCGGGCGCTTGGCGCCGTACTTGGAACGAGACTGCTTGCGGTCATTCACGCCCGAGCAATCGAGCGAGCCGCGCACGATGTGGTAACGCACGCCGGGCAGATCCTTCACGCGGCCACCGCGGATGAGCACTACCGAGTGCTCCTGCAGATTGTGGCCTTCGCCGCCGATGTAGCTGGTCACCTCGTAGCCGTTCACCAGGCGCACGCGGCAGACCTTGCGCAGTGCCGAGTTCGGCTTCTTCGGGGTGGTGGTGTAGACGCGCGTACAGACGCCACGCTTCTGCGGGGCGGCACCCAGGGCGGGCACCTTCGTCTTCTCGGCGCGCGTGCGGCGCGGAGCGCGTATCAGCTGACTGGTCGTGGCCATGCAATCTCCGATTCGAAAGACTTGTTCTTTCTGCCAGAGGCACGGCGAGAGGTCGCTACTCCCTGAAAAACATCCCGCCGCTCAAAGGCTTGCGGAAGAACCCAGGGCCACGACCCCAACCTGTAGCAGCTGGCGGGTGGTCTGCCGCCAACGCAATTACACGTGGGCGACGGTTTATCCCCCAACCCAAGGGCTGGCGGAAAGGCGCGGAAGTTTAGGGACCGGTGGGAGGGCTGTCAAACGCGGGACGATGCCCACGGCAATGGGGGCCGAGCCCTGCTCCCGGAAGCCGGTCTGGGACGCCTGTAGCGTCCCGGAACCTGGTCGGGGCTGGTGCCACCGGTGCTTGGGCATTCGACGATATGATGCCCGCGCACAGTCCTGGCGCTGTCCGATGCAGGAGGCCGGATATGCTGCCACCACATCGAATCGGAGGCACTCGCATGTACAAGCCCACGCTCACACTGCTGCTGGCGGCGGCCACCATACCCGCCTGGCCTGCCGGCCGGGCCGCGCCCGGTCCGGACGACCTGCTCGCCTGCGCAGCACTTCAGGACAGCAGTGCGCGCCTCGCCTGTTTCGACAACGCAGTGGCGCCGCTGGTGGCGTCAAGGCCGGTGCGTCCGCCCGCCCCTACCCAGCCAGAAAGCAGGACGCCACCCGCTCCAAAGGCACAACCGGATCCCGTGCCTGCCCCAACGACCAGGTTCGGCGAGGAACAGCTGGATGCGAAGCAGCGCCAGCAGGACGCGGATGAAGCGCAGACCCTGCACGCACGCATTGCAGAGCTGAAGTCAGCGAGCTCGGGCCGCTATCTGGTCGTGCTGGACAATGGGCAGGTCTGGCGTCACGAGGACGCGTATCTGGGCGGCTTTCTGAAGCAAGGCGAAGCCATCACGATCAGCAAGGGAGCCATGGGCTCCTATCGACTGACCCGTGATGCCGGCCAGTCCAAGAACTGGATTCGCGTCACGCGCGTGCAATAGGTACGGGCAAAAAAAAAGCGGCGGACCTTTCGGCCCGCCGCTTCGCAAACAACCTCTGAGTTGTCGCTCTAGAACCGGGCCTTCAGGCCCACGAAGAACCGGCGGCCCAGCACGTCGTAGAAGCCACCGCTTGAGGTGCCCTGACCAGAGCTCGGCAGGCTGTACGAGGCAGGGTTGCCGCATCCCGGCGCACCATTGCAGACCGACGCCAGATTCGCCGCGTTCTCGGCTGCACTCAGCGCCGGGTTGTACGGGTATCCGTCGGATGCACCCGTGGTCGGTGGCTCCTTGTTGAACACGTTGTCGATGCCGAAGCGCATGGACAGCGTCTCGCTGATGTTCCAGTAGCCCGACAGATCGAACATGTTGTACGCCTTGACGTCGTGCGAGGTGATGGGCTGGTACCCCAGGATCAGCCCCGGAGCGCCGGCCGCAACTGCCGCATTGTTGGCGATCTTGCCTTCCTCGATGGCTCGCGCGCCGGGTGCCACGCTTGGCAGATGGCGCCACCGCAGGCTCACACCCACGGACGGCAGGCTGTAGCCAATGTTCGTGAAGAAGCGGTACTTGTATGCGCCACCATTGAAGCTCGCCAGCTGGGGACCCAGCGTGCCCTTCCACTCGTAGACCGGGTCAAAGGCCTCGGACGACTGCTTGGTCTTGTAGGTGTCCAGGAAAGTGCCCTGCAAGCCCACATTCAGGCTGCCCGGAAGGCTCTTCAGTCCCATGTCGGCCAGATCTGCGGACCAGTTGACGGCGAAGTCCACACCGCGGGTCTTCACCCAGGCCTGGTTCGCATACGACACCAGCGTGCTCACGATGCCACCCGTCGCCTGGTTGCGAACCGCATTGCCGCAAGCGTACTCGCCAGCGCCTCCCGGTCCGATGTAGGCCTGAGCCTCAGCCAGCGAGGTCACCGTGGTGCCGCCATAGCACAGGAACTGCGCATAGTCGGTGGTGTACGGCAGGATCGCGTCGGTGATGTGGATGTTGTACCAGTCGATCGTCGCGGTCAGGCGGCGCAGCAGCGGATTGTCCAGGTGCGACTGCAGCACCACACCGAAGGTGTAGGTATCCGCATTTTCCGAATTCAGATTCGGATTGCCGATCTGGTTGATCCAGAAGCTGGCGCTGGTCGGAGCCGCCGACTGTGAATTGTTCGGATTCTGGTAGTACTGCGCCACAGCCGCCGGACCCATCTGCGCCTGGCAGATCAGATAGGCGCTGGTAGCGCCTGCGGCGGTCTGCCCGGGGGCATAAACGCCCAGCGTCGTGCCGTCGTTCGGATTGACCGACTGCGCCGCGCCGCCCGCACCGAACGGGTTGTTGGACCGCAGGCTGCAGGGATCGCCGAAGTTGCTGCTGCCGAACGTGAAGATCTGCTGCAGCGGGAGGAACAACTCACCCAGGTTCGGCGCACGCGTGGCGCGGTTGAAGCCGCCACGGAAGCGGAGCGAATCATTGATCTGGATGTTGGCGTTGATCTTGTAGGTATTGGTGCTGTCAGTGACGCTGTACTTCGAATGGCGTCCACCGATTTCCAGTTCCAGCTTCTCCAGGAACTTGAACCCGCCGATAACCGGTATCAGCGCCTCGGCCCAGATGTCCTTCGCGGTGATCTGCTTGTCCAGGGAGCCGGTCGGATACACGCCGATCACCTGGTCCGTGAACGAAGCGGTGGACTGCAGGATGTCAGGATTGAACTGCGAGGCATTGCGGCGCTGCTGATAGCCAAACGCAGCGCGCATCTCGCCAGCGGGCAGGTCCACGACACCACCCTGGAAGTTCAGCTCGAAGATGTCCTGCTGGTTCTGCGTGCGCGTCTGCAGCGGGGCCTGCACGGCGTACTGGCAGTCCGCCGAAGCGGGGGTGTCAGCCTTGAAGATCGTGTCGTAGAAGCCGCTGGTGCAGGGCACCGCCACGGAACCGAAGCCGATACTGGCGCCCGGACCGTTGGGAGGCGTCCGGTTGCTCTGCAGGCTGGAGTTGTAACCGTAGTCGGCAGCCGTGATCTCACCGCGCCAGCGCGCCAGCGAGTTGTTGCCGAAGGCCACGTTGTAGGTCGAGGACTCGCCGCGCGAGTAGTAGATTTCCGAGGTCCAGTCCTTGATCGGCAGGTCATAGGTCAGACCGGCTTCAAGCTGCCAGGACTCGTTCGTGTCAAGCGTGGCGCGACGGCCGAAGCTGTCCAGGGGCCACGTCTCCAGAATCCAGCCGGCGGTCTGGCCGTCAACGGCCTTCGTTCCGACCAGGGCTCCGTTGGTTGTCGGCCGGGTACCCGAATTCAGCGCGCCGCAGCCCAGGCTTCCCGTCAGGCAGTACGTGACCGTGCGGCTATTGAGCAGGATGGCCATTTCGAGCGGCACGGGATGCTGGGCACCCGTCGTGCCATGCGCACGGAAGTTCGGGTTGGCAAAGGCCCCCGGATTCGCGAGCACGGCCGCCACGACTGACTGGTCCGAGTAGTTCAGCGACGGATCGACCGGGCTGTCGGTGGTGGCATTGAACGGCACAGTGGCTTCCCAGCCGAAGCTCGCATTGGTGCCCGCAAGGAACGTCCGCGTGACGCTCTGCGAGTAGCGGGCGCTGGAGGCGAAGTGCAGCTTGTCCGAGATGTCGTAATTGGCCGAACCCATGAACGCATAGCGCGTCTGCGGATTCGACGTGTAACCCTCGGTCTCGTTGTACTTCAGCGCC
>CAYWDZ010000130.1:5002-9103 GCA_964456255.1 uncultured Steroidobacteraceae bacterium
AGGTACTGGTTCCAGCCATTCACGCCCATGACGAAGCCGATGAAGTTGCCGCCGACGGTCGGATCCTTGTAGCCGTCGGTGTAGAACTTGCGGTTCTTGTCGTAGGCGGCCTTGCGGTCGTAGTACTCGGCCGCGAACACCATGTTGCCCCGGCCGTCGGCAAACCTCGTGCCCGCCAGGAGCGATGCACGAACTTCGTCGTTGTCGCCGACATCGGCGACGCCGTACTGCGTATCGATCTGCAGACCCTGGAAGCTGCGGTTCAGAAGGAAGTTCGACACACCGCCCATGGCGTCGGCACCGTAGGTCGCCGAGGCGCCACCGGAGATGATCTCGACGCTGCGGATCATCGAAGAGGGAATGCTGTTGACGTCCACCACCATCAGCGCGTTGGTCGGCGTGGCACGGCGGCCATCGACCAGCGTCAGGCTGCGGTTGGGGCCAAAGCCGCGCAGCGAAATCGACGCGATACCCACCGAGTTGATCGAGGAGATCTGCACGTCGGAGTTGGTACCTTCAGAGGTCGGCGTGGCAGCCGGGTTGTAGGCCGGCAGCTGGTTCAGGTACGACTCGACGTTCAGGCCGGACTGGCTTTCCAGCTGTGCGGCATCGACGGTGACCAGCGGGCTGTTGGCCTGATTGTCACGGCGCAAAATGCGCGACCCAGTGACAACCACTTCCGCAAGCTCCTGTTCCCCATCGTCTGCTGCGACTACACGCGGCGTGTATCCGGTGGCGAACAAGGCGCCAACCATTGACACCACGACAGCTCCTGCGGTTACCCGCTGGCTGGGCGCATACTTCATAAGTTCCCCCAATTTCGAAAGACCAAGATGAAAGACCGAGATCGACCTGTGGCCGATTGACTCACCGATGGTCCAGCATACTTTGGGAGGCGTCAATACACCTTGCGGCGTGACGGCGGGCTCCCTCCCGGCCTGAGCCAGTGTCCGAGCGTGCAGCCGCACGACTCGATCAATGGACTCTTGATTCCCCCCCCCAAGGCTCCTGAGCGTCTTGGCTTTAGGTCAACAGGCGACGTGATCATATCGGTGGGAACATCGAGCTCACCAGTAAGGGAAACCCTGAAACCCGCTGAGAAACAGCAAACTTGATGGCCCGGCAGACATGTGGTCTCAATGCGAGGACCTGGAAGTCAACTTTCCGTGGGATATGCTGTGCAACCTTTCAATTCATTGGGGGCATCATGAAAAGGATTATCGACGGATGGCAGGTCTCCCTCGCGGTGCTCGCACTTTGTGCATCCGTGGCAGTTGGGGCGGAAAGCCCGGATTCCGCCAAGACAGCAACTGCTGCGGCCACCAGTAGCACAAAGGGTGCCGACGCAAATCCAGCCAGTTCAGGGACCAAGTCGAGCGCGACAGTCCGGTCGGGTTACACGCTCGTCAGGAAGGACGGCACTGATTTCTACTGCCGCAAGGAGAGGGTAACGGGTTCCCGGACCCGGACCGAGGATGTGTGCCTGACCAAGGCTCAGCTGGATGCCCAGGAGCGGGGCGTCCAGAACACATTGCAGGACATGCGGGACACCAAGGCGCAGACACCAGGGATGGACAGCAACGGCGGCCGTACCAACACCGCGGTATCGCAATAGTGCAGAAGGCCTGATGCCAGCCTGGGTGGTCTCTGTCAGAGTGGGGACTCTCACCAGGGGGGCTAGCCAATGCAGATTCATCGTCTCGACGTGCCGCAGTGCGCGGTGGGCGAAGGTCCGGTCTGGGATGTCGAGACCCAGCTGCTGTTCTGGATCGACATCCTCGGCAAGACCGTGCACTGCCTGGATCCGGCCAGTGGCCGGACCCGCAGCTGGCCAGTCCCGAAGATCATCGGATCGATGGCCATCGCCCGCGGCGGCAACGCCATCGTGGCGCTGGCCGATGGGGTGTACCGGCTGGATCTTGGCAACGGATCGTGCAGCCTGCTGGCCACCAGCCCCGACCTGAACGAGCAGGTTCAACTGGCCGACGGCAAGGTCGACCGGCGCGGTCGCTTCATCGTTGGTTCAAGCGATCGTGGCATGAAGGAAGCGCGCGGCTGCCTGTATGCGCTGGACCCTGGCGCTTCGGCATTGCGCAGGATCGACACCGACATCTTCCTGTCGAATGGTCCGTGCTGGTCGCGCGACGATCGCACCTTCTATCACGCGGACAGCATCCGCAAGCTCATCTACGCCTACGACTACGACCTCGAGCACGGCACCGTGACGAATCGCCGCCCGTTTGCCAGCACGGCCGACCTCGGCGGCATACCCGATGGCGCCACGGTGGATGCCGAAAACCATGTGTGGTCGGCGATCTGCGAGGGCGGCAAGCTGGTGCGGTTCCGCCCCGATGGCAGCATCGAACGCGTCGTGCAGATGCCATTGAAGCTGCCGGGCAGCGTGATGTTCGGCGGTCCGGAGCTGGACCGCCTCTACGTCCCGACGCTGAGCCCGGCGTTTCTCGGGCGGCCAGCCGATCCGCTGGATGGCTCCACGTTCGTCATCGAGGGCCTTGGCATCAAGGGTGTTCCCGAGCCCAGGTTCGGCGCGTGAAATCCGCGCTGCCGCTGCTGCTGGTCACGGTGTTCCTGAACATCGCCGGCTTCAGCCTGATCCTGCCGCTGCTGCCTTTCTATGGTCCCGAATTCGGCGCGTCGTCGTTCGGCGTGGCCTGCCTGTTCGCGGCCTACTCGCTGGGCAATGTGTTCGGCGAAATCTTCTGGGGCCGACGCTCGGACATCATCGGCCGCCGGCCGGTGCTGATCATCACCACCGCCGGTGCCGCGCTGAGCTACGTGGCCTTCGCGTTCGCGCCGACGCTCGGGGTGGCCATCGCGATCCGCATCGTCAGTGGCCTGTTCAGCGGCACTTTCGGCGTGGTTGCCGGCGCCATCGCCGACCTGACACCCCCACAGCAGCGCGCGCGCTACATGGGCTATTTCGGCGCGACCTTCAATCTGGGTTTCGCCACTGGTCCTGCGATCGGTGGGTTGCTGGCCAATCCTGCCGCCGGCCTGCCCGGCTTTCGCCTGCCCATTTTCATCGCCGCGGCGCTCACGGCAGGCGCATCACTGTGGGCAATGGCCGTACTACCCGAGACCCGGCCTGCCCATGCACAGGTGCGCGCGGCGCCGAGCTATGGCGAAGCCTTTCGGTACGTCAGTTCCCAGCCGCTGCTGTGGCGCCTGTTCCTGATCGCGTTCTGCGGTATCGCGGCCTTTGCCTCGATGGAAGCGATCTTCGGCTTGTGGACGGAACGCAATTTCGGCTGGGCTTCACGTGAAGTCGGGTTGACCTTTGTTGCCGTGGGTGGCGCGGGCCTGTTCGTGCAGGCGCTGCTGATCGGTCCCCTCGTCGCGCGCTTCGGGGAGGCCCGCGTCATCCACGGTGGCATCGTGCTGCTGGTACTTGCCATCGGGCTGCAGCCAGTGCTGCGCATGCCCGTCACGTCGGTGATCCTGATGTCGCTGTTGATGGCCGGCCACAGCCTGGCCTTTCCCAACGCCGGCGCACTGGTGTCGCGCACCACGCCGCCGGACCGCCAGGGCAGCGTGATGGGCCTGAACATGGCTTCCAATGCGCTGTCACGCATCATTGCTCCGCCCTTCTTCGGCTGGGTGTTCGGCTGGCATGCCGACGCCCCCTATCTGTTCTGCGCCCTGCTGATTGCCGCGATGATTCCAGTGGCGCTGCAGGTCGTGGCGCTGCGCCGGGAGGCAGCGCTACGATCGACGGCGTGAATCGACTCGTCGGCCTGTTCTTCGCGCTGCTGGTGCTCTCGGCCTTCTTCTGGATGGTCGAGGCGCTGTTCGCCGCCAACCGCGACCAGCCGCGCGGTCCGCGCCGGCAGGGGTTCTGGACCGACGTGATCTACTGGTTCGCGACGCCGCTGGTGACGAAATCCGTCTCCGAAATCGGACTGGTAATCCTGCTGGTGCTCATCTACCGCAGCAATCCCGCCGCCATCAGCAAGATGCTGCAGCAACGGGACACCGGGCTCGCCGCGCAACCGCTGTGGCTGCAGGCCATCGAGATGCTGGTCATCGGCGACTTCATCGCCTACTGGCTGCACCGCTGGTTCCACGGCAGGACGATGTGGA
>CAYWDZ010000131.1:0-9100 GCA_964456255.1 uncultured Steroidobacteraceae bacterium
CGCTGCCGGCCAAGATCTACGCCAACGAAGGCGTGGCGCAGATGCTGTTCTTCGAATCGGATGAAGTCTGCGCCACGTCCTACAAGGATCGTGGCGGCAAGTATCAGGGCCAGAAGGGCGTCACGCTGCCGAAGGCGTGATGGCCGGCGCACTGCGTGCGCCGTAGGTCATCACGGGGTGGGGCGCGTGCCGAACAGCGTCACGCCAAAAGTGTCGCCGTCGTCGATCGCTGCGAGCAGCTGGTCGGTCAGCTGGCCGGTGATCGTGTATGAGATGGCAATGCCGCTGGCCGATCCGCCCGGTAGCGCGCATTCGGGCACGTCATCGAAGTCCACGCTGACATCGAACACGTTCCTGCCGCCTGCATCGGGCGTGAAGGTGCCGGCGCCCGTGCATCCGCCTCCCTCCTCGGCGAAATCGAAGGAGCCGTTTGCGGCCACATCCACGGTGTAGGCCGCGCCGTCCGTGCCTTCCACCTCCCACGTTCCGGCGAGCATCGACAGGGCAGGCGTGGCTGAGAAGTCGTAATCGCTGAAGGAGAGCGGGCCGCCCTCGAAAGTGGTGTCGCCGGCGACCGTGGTGTAAGTGCCGCCGAATGTGCCGGCCTCGGTGTCGTAGTCGGCGATCAGGTCGAAGTCTGCAGGCGGGGTGAAACCGAAGTCCGTGCCAGCGGTTGAAGCAAATACGCCGTCCGTCGCAATGCCGGTGCCGCGGGCAAAGCCCAGGACCGTGAAGTCCGAGGCAGTGGCCTCGCCGTACAGCGTCCAGAAGGAACCATCATCGAGCACGATGGCCGCGAAATCGGTGGCGCCTGCCGGATCGTTGGTCAGGGTGCCGCTGTAGACACCTCCGGCAGTGACGACAGCCTCCTCCGGCTCGGGCACGAAGGAGTCATCGTGGCACGCGGCGAGAGCCAGCGTGGCAGCTGTTGCGGCCATGACTTGGTTGATGCGCTTCATGTCGACGCTCCCTGCAGACCCGGTGAGTCCGAATCAGGATGGGTACTGCGGGCAGTTTCAGGCCTTGCGGGGAACGCTGTCCAGCCGCGGAACCATGCGCGTGTTCTCAGTTTTGAAGAGCAGCGTGGCTCAGCGCTCCACCTTCTGCAGCTGCATCGACAGGATCACGTTCTTGCCGTCACGCCGCTCGATCTTCACCGGCAGGTAGCCCAGCTCGGGAGCGCACCAGAACCACGTGCCCTTGCGCGAGTCCGGCCGGCTGCTGCGGAAGACCACGGTGTCGTATTCACCCACATCGGTCTTGAGCCGTTCCTTGCCTTCGGCGCTGTACAGGTAGTTCTTCACCCGATCACCGTCGAGCATCACGAAACTCTCCGGAATCCTGCCGGCGGCCAGCGCATGCATCAGGGCCACATGTACCGAGAGTTCGTCGACCAGGCCCGGCTGGAACGGCAGGTCAACAGCCTTGCGCTCCGCAACGCCGCGCACGCGTCCGGCAACCCCGTCAAAGGTCAGATCCTGGTCTTTCGAGTCATTGGCGGTGCCATCGTCGGCCGTGAAGGATTCGGGGATCAGCCGGTCGTACTGAAACCGGAACACGCTGCGCTGGGACATGGAGAGCTCGGCCGGATTGAACAGGCGGCCCAGGCCCCGTGGGCTGGTCCTGGACTGGTAGGACCAGCGGCCGTCGGGCATCTGCTCCAGCTGCAGTTTTGCATCACCAGCGGTGATGCCGCGCCAGGTGATGGAATACGTTGCCGCAAACGGCTTCAGCTCGTCTGCCGCAGCCAGCTGCGGCAGCAGCATTGCAGCGAGCAGCAGCGGTGCGGCCAGGATTCTGCGGTGCATGGCGCGTGGCCTCACTGTGGCAGGCGCACGGGCGCGTTGAGGCGCGCGCCATCCAGCGCAGGGTTGCCGCCATTCCAGGCCAGGCGGCCGCTTGCGAGCCATTCGATCACCATGGGATACAGCTTGTGTTCGGCAGCATGAACGCGCCCTGAAAGGCCGGCAACGTCGTCACCCGCAAGCACCGGGACGACGGCCTGGGCGATCAGCGGGCCGCCATCCAGCTCGGACGTGACGAAATGGACGCTGGCGCCATGCTCGGCATCGCCGGCGGCCAGTGCCCGCGCATGCGTGTCGAGCCCCTTGTGACGCGGCAGCAGCGACGGGTGGATGTTGAGCATGCGGCCGGCATGCCGCGCGACGAACCCGGCGGACAGCACCCGCATGAAGCCGGCAAGGATCACGTAGTCGGCACGGCTGGCGGCGATTGCTGCGCTCAGCGCGGATTCGAATGCCTCACGGTCCGTGCGACCCTCCCGCACGAACTGGCGGCGATCGACGACGAAGGTGGGCAACCCCTGTGCGCGGGCCCGTTCAATGCCGCCTGCATCAGGCGTATCCGCGATGACCGCGGCAACCTGCGCCGGGATCCGGCCGCTGCTGCACGCCGCCGCGATGGCCAGCATGTTGCTGCCCTGGCCCGAAATCAGGATGGCCAGACGTGGACGCGGCGTTTCATTCATCGATGACGACACCGGAATTCCCGCGCCGTACTTCTCCTACCAGGGTGGCGGTTTCGCCGGCTGCGCGCAGCCGGGCGAGCGCCGCGTCCGCAGCGGCTGCGCGCACCACGACAATCATGCCGAGACCGCAGTTGAAGGTTCGATACATTTCGGCCGACTGAATGTTGCCGCTGGCCGCCAGCCACTCGAACACCGGATCACGGTGCCACTGCCTGCGATGCAGAAGCGCTTCGAGTCCCTCGGGCAGTACCCGCGGAATGTTGTCCGTGAGCCCGCCGCCGGTAATGTGCGCAAAGGCCGAGACCGGCAGCGACCGGGCCAGGTCCAGCATGCTCTTCACGTAGATGCGCGTGGGAGTCAGCAGTCGCTCGTAAAGCGGCTGGCCGTCCAGCATCGTGCGCTGGTCCGCGCCGGTCACTTCCAGCAGCTTGCGCACCAGCGAATAGCCGTTGGAATGCACTCCCGAGGAGGCGAGGCCGATGATGGCATCGCCTGCCTGCACCCGGCTGCCGTCCAGGATCTCGCTGCGCTCGACCACGCCAACGCAGAACCCGGCCAGATCGTAGTCCCCGCCGTGGTACATGCCCGGCATTTCGGCGGTCTCGCCTCCGACCAGCGCGCAGCCTGCCTGCACACAGCCTTCGGCAATGCCGCTGATCACCGACTCGGCGACGTCCACCGACAACTTGCCGGTGGCGTAGTAGTCGAGGAATAGCAGGGGCTCGGCGCCCTGCACGGCCACATCGTTCACGCACATGGCAACCAGATCGATGCCGATGCGCTCATGACGGCCCGTGTCGATGGCCAGGCGCAGCTTGGTGCCCACGCCGTCGGTGCCGGAAACCAGCACGGGTTCGCGATAACGCTGCGGCAACCCCACCAGTGCGCCAAAGCCGCCAACCCCGGCCAGAACCTCGGGACGCAGGGTGCGTTTGACGATGGGCTTGATGCGATCGACCAGCGCGTCGCCCGCGTCGATGTCTACGCCTGCGTCACGATAGGTGAGACCAGTGGATTTCTGAGTCATGGGGGAAGGAAGCTGCCGTTTGGGGGTCGGCCGGACGGGCCGGTTGCGATATTGTATCGGAGTTTCCGGTTGCTTCCCCCATGCGCCACCTGCCCAACCTCATCTGCCTGCTCCGCATCGCGCTGATTGCGCCGCTGATCGCGGCCATGCTGGCGGGCGACAACGTGCGCATCGTGGTGCTCTTCACCATTGCCGCCGTATCCGACGGGCTGGACGGCTATCTTGCCAAGCGCTTCAACTGGGCATCGGAGCTGGGCCGGTTCCTGGATCCGCTGGCGGACAAGATGCTGTTGATCGCAGTGTTCACCACGGCCGCCTGGCTCGACATTGCACCATGGTGGGTGGCGGCGGTGGCCATTGGCCGGGATCTGGTCATTGGCGTGGGCGCATTGATATTCCGGCTGTGGTTCGGCCCATTGCGCGGGCGGCCCACGACGATCAGCAAGATCAACACCGCCGTGCAGCTTGGATATCTGCTGGCCGTGATCCTGGCCAGCGCCAGCGGCTTTCCGCCACGTGAGGTGCTCGAGGCGCTGGCCGCCGTGACGGTGCTGACGACGCTGGCCAGTGGCGTGGATTACGTTGCCCGTTTCGTGGAGCGCGCCTTCGCCCAGATCGCCGCCACCGGATGAAGCAGCTGCCGCTTTCGGTGCGCCTGCAGGATCGCGCGCTATTCAGCAGCTTTCTGCCCGGCGCCAACCTCGAGGCACTGGCTGCGGCGCAGGGCCTGGCCGAGGGCACGGCTGCGCCGCTGCTGTATCTGCACGGCGTTGCCGGCACCGGGCGCTCACATCTGTTGCAGGCGACCTGCGCCGCGGTCCCGGGCGCCGGCTACTTTCCGCTGGGCCAGCTGCGCGACCTGGGCCCGGCAGTGCTGGAGGGTATTGCCGCGCTGCCGGTGATTGCGCTCGATGACGTGGATGCCGTGGCCGGCATGGCCGAGTGGGAGCGGCATCTGTTCGGGCTCTACAACGAATGCGTCGGCAGTGGCGCCCGTCTTGCGGTATCGGCCGCCGTGCCGGCCAGCGATCTGCCACTGTTGCTGCCTGATCTGGCCTCGCGTCTGGCCGCGATGCCGCACTATGCGCTGCGTCCGCTGGATGAAGTGCAGCAACGGCAGGCGCTGCAGCTGCGTGCCGCACAGCGCGGTTTCGAACTGCCTGAGGAGACGCTGCTGTATCTCCAGCGTCGCTTTGCGCGCGACATGGGCAGCCTGAACCGTCTGCTGGATCAGCTGGATCTGGCATCACTCGAGGAACAACGCCGTGTGACGCTGCCGTTCATCCGGCGCGTGCTGGGTGATGCAGGGTAAGCCAGCACGACTTCCACGGCATGGTTGGTCGTTCATTCGTCGCATGGCCAGACCCTCGCCCATGCGGAGCCGGATGGCAGCGACCGCTGACCTTGAACATCGCCACGAATACGGAAAGACTCCATCATCGCCATCGAACAGGGAAGCACCAGCATGAGCAGATTCTTCAACCACATGCGCACTGGCCTGCTGTCGACCGCGCTGGTGCTGTCCGCATGCGGCTCCTCACCCGGCGGTGCCGATGCTGCGGAGGCGGCCGATCTGCTGATCCTCAACGGCCGCGTATTCACTGCCGACGCGGCCGGCACCACCGCGGAAGCCGTTGCCGTGCGTGGCAACACCATCCTGCGTGTCGGCACCACGGCGGAGATCTCCGCGCTGCGCGGCGCCAATACGCGCGTCATCGACGCGCAGGGCGGATCGATCATCCCCGGAATGAACGATGCGCACGTCCACTTCATCGCGGGTGCGTTCTCGCAGGAGCAACTCGATCTCGGGGGGCTCGACACGCTCGGCGAGGTGCAGGCTGCGATCCGCCAGTTCGCCGCCGCGCATCCGGGCACCGGCTGGCTGCAGGGACGCGGCTGGCTGTACACGCCATTCACGAACCGTTCGCCGACCCGCGCGCAGCTCGATGCGGTCGTGTCCGACCGGCCGGTGGTGATGCAGTGCTATGACGGGCACAGCATCTGGGTGAATTCGCGCGCGCTGCAACTGGCGGGCATCACCCGGGACACGCCGGATCCGCCCAATGGCGTCATCGTGAGAGACCCGAAGACCGGGGAGCCCACCGGTCACCTGAAGGAGTCCGCGGCGCGGCTGATCAACAAGGTGATTCCACCGCGCACCGACGCCGACCGGCGCGCCGCGATCAGGACGGCATCGGCCTACGCGAACAGTCTCGGCGTCACCAGCATCCAGAATCCAGGCGCCACGCCCGAGGAGATGGCCGTGTTCGAGGCCGCGCGCCGCGACGGCGACCTGACGGTACGCGCGTACGTCGCATTCTGGGGGTCGGCACAGACCACGGAAGCGGATGCCGACACCTTTGTGGAGGCCTGGAAGCGCCTCGGCGACGACCCCACCCTCCGTGCCGGCTTCGTGAAGCTGGCGGTCGATGGCGTGATCGAGAGCCGCACGGCAGCGATGCTGGCGCCATACACGAACGGCTCCGACACCGGCATTCCGAATTTCACCGCCGACGAACTCAATCGCGTGGTCGAGATGCTGGACAAGCGTGGCCTGCAGATAACGATCCATGCCATCGGTGATCGCGGCATCCGCATGTCGCTCGACGCGTTCGAGCGCGCGGCGAAGATCAACCCCGCGCCGGCGCGCGGGCGCCGCCACCGCATCGAGCACATCGAAGCGGTCTCCGAAGCGGACATCGCGCGCTTCGGCGCGCTGGGCGTGATCGCGTCACAGCAACCGATGCATGTCGCGCTGGGCGACATGAACCAGAAGACGCCACACGGCCCGTGGCCGGACAATGTCGGCCCCGAGCGCTACGCGCGCGCATGGGCCTGGCGCCGCATCATGGCAGGCGGCGGTCGCGTTGCGTTCGGCAGCGACTGGCCGGTGGCCACGCTCAATCCCGGCGCGGGGATCTGGCTGGCCACCACGCGCGTCACGTTGCCCGGTGGAGTGGAGCAGGCCATGCCGATGGCCGATGTCATCCGTGGTTACACGAGCTGGGCCGCCTACGCCTCGTTCGACGAGCAACGCAAGGGAACGCTGGCGCCCGGCATGCTGGCTGACATCGCTGTCCTGACGAGCGATGTGTTCGCTCAGCCGCCGCAGGGACCGGATGACATCAGGGTGGCGGCGACGATCTTTGACGGACGCGTGGTGTACACGAAGCCGTAGGCGTCAATTCTTTGCAGCCATCAGCCGGCCTTGAGCTTCAGCGCAATGCTCGCCACGCGCTGCCCGAGAGCGCGTGCCAGCACGGCTTCTTCGTCGGAGAGTTCGCCTTCCGGTACCGCCGAGACCACATGCGAGGCGCCGTAGGGTGTGCCGCCGCTGCGCGTGGTGTTGACGGCCTGCTCGGTGTAGGGAATGCCCACGACCACCATGCCATGGTGCATCAGTGGCAGCATCATCGACAGCAGGGTGCTCTCCTGTCCGCCATGCATGCTTTGCGTGGAAGTGAATACTCCTGCGGGCTTGCCGGATAGCGCCCCCTGTGCCCACAGGCCGCCGGTCTGGTCGATGAAGTGCTTCAGCGGCGCGGCCATGTTGCCGAATCGCGTCGGGCTCCCGAGCGCCAGGCCATCACAGGATCCCAGATCCTCGAGAGTGACCCAGGGCGCGCCTTCCTCCGGAACGGCGCGTTGCGGGCGCTCGCTCTCGGAAGACACGGGCGGGACGGTGCGCAGCTTTGCCCTGGCGCCGGGCACCGATTCGACTCCCCGACACACCTGCCGGGCCAGCCGCGCCACATTGCCGGTGCGCGAGTAGTACAGCACCAGAATCTCTACGCCAGAACTATTCACCGCATCACGGTCTTTGCGCCAAGCTCATCGGCGCCATTCCAGCGGGTGGTCCAGCGGGTAACGACCAGGTTCGAATACTTGCGGCTGCCGACGCTGCCGTTGTAGCGGGCCAGCGCCTTGTGCCAGTCGTTCTTCTCGAGCTTCAGGTAATAACGCAGGATCGCGCAGCCCATGCGCATGTTTTCGGCGATCTGCGTGAGCTGGTGCCGCTCCATGCCGAGCTTGCCCGGCCAGAAGGGCATGACCTGCATGAGCCCCACCGCGCCGGCACTGGAAACCGCCCAGCGGTCAAAGTGGCTCTCGACATCCATCACCGCCATGATGAGTCCGGGCGGCAGGCGCATTTCGCCAGCGCGGCTGGCTTCACAGTAGGCCGTTGAAAGGATGAGCATGCGCTCATCCGTATCCTTCACGTACTTGCGCAGGCGTGGTTCCTGCAGACTGAACCACACGATCGAATCGTACTTGTCGGCAATGCACGGGGCCGTCTCGATGGCCTGCTGCACGATGCCGCGCAGTTCCGGCTCGCGCTGCGACTCGGCAGAGGCCGCCGCGCACGGGAGCGCCACCAGCCAGGCTGCCAGCAGGCTACTGCGCCAGGCGCTGTTTGAGTTCCGGGACGATGCCATCGATGGCGATCTCCTCTGTGTTGCCGACGCGCCGGTTGCGGTATTCGAGCCGGCCGGCGGCCAGTCCGCGATCTCCGACCACGATGCAATGTGGTATGCCGAGCAGTTCGGCGTCGGCGAACTTCACGCCGGGCCGCGCGTCGCGGTCATCATACAGCGTGTCGATGCCGGCACTCTCCAGTTCGGCGTAGAGCCGGTCGGCGCAGGCGCGCACGGCTTCTGAGCGGTCGTGATTGAGCGTAGCGATCAGCACGGTATAGGGTGCCAGCGGTTCCGGCCAGATGATGCCCTTGTCATCGTGGTTCTGTTCAATGGCGGCCGCCACGACGCGCGTCACACCGATGCCATAGCAGCCCATCAGCGGGGACAGCGGCTTGCCCGCCGGGTCCAGAACCGTGGCCTGCATGGCCTCGCTGTACTTGCGGCCCAGCTGGAAGATGTGGCCCACCTCGATGCCGCGGCGGATCTGGATCCTGCCGACACCGGAAGGTGAGGGGTCGCCCTCCACCACGTTGCGCAGGTCGGCGATGGCCGGTTCGGCGAGGTCGCGCCCCCAGTTCACGCCGGTCAGGTGCATGTCCTTTTCATTGGCGCCGCACACAAAGTCGGCCAGTGCCGCAGCGGCATGGTCCGCCACGATCCGGCACTTGAGGCCCACGGGGCCGATGAAGCCAGGCTCGGTACCGATGGCTTCGAGCACGCGCCTGGGCGAGGCCATGCGCAGCGGGCTGGCCACGCCGGCCACCTTCTGCGCCTTGACGGCGTTGAGTTCGTGGTCACCGCGAAGTATCAGCGCCACGACACCGCCATCGCTGCCTTCGACCACCAGTGTCTTGGCGCAGGCCGAAGCAGGCACCTGCAGCAACTGCGTGAGCTGCTCCATGGTCTTCGTGGCCGGTGTCGAAACGCGCGCCAGCGTCGCAGCTGGTGCGGGACGTTTGCCGTCAAAGGCGGGCGCAGGCGCGAGTTCCAGGTTGGCTGCGTAGTCATCCGCGTCCGACACCGCGATCGCATCCTCACCGGAGTTGGCCAGCACCTGGAATTCCTCGGAGGCATTGCCGCCGATCGCGATCATGTAGGCGCGCACCGCACGTAATTCCAGTCCCATGCGCTTGAAGATCCGCGTTTAGGCTTCCTTCATCGCCGCCT
>CAYWDZ010000132.1:0-9099 GCA_964456255.1 uncultured Steroidobacteraceae bacterium
TCTCCATTTCCGGTTCGGAGTTCGTCGAGCTGTTTGTCGGCGTGGGCGCCGCCCGGGTGCGCGACCTGTTCGAGCAGGCGCGCAGCAAGGCACCGGCCATCATTTTCATCGACGAACTGGATGCCCTGGGTCGTGCGCGGGGCATCGGCCCCATGGGCGGCGGCCATGACGAAAAGGAACAGACTCTCAACCAGTTGCTGGCCGAGCTGGATGGTTTCGATACCTCCAGCGGGCTGGTCCTGCTGGGGGCGACCAACCGCCCGGAAATCCTCGACCCGGCTCTGCTGCGCGCCGGGCGGTTTGACCGCCAGGTGCTGGTCGACCGGCCGGACAAGATCGGGCGCCTGCAGATTCTGCGTGTGCACACGAAACACGTGCGACTTGCAGCGGATGTCGATCCGGAACAGATCGCCGCGTTGACGCCAGGCTTTTCCGGAGCCGACCTGGCCAATCTGATAAACGAGGCGGCACTGCTCGCAACCCGCCGCGGTGCGGAGGCCGTAACCATCGAGGACTTCACCCGGGCTGTCGAGCGTATAGTGGCAGGTCTGGAGAAGAAGAACCGGTTGTTGAATCCCAGGGAGCGCGAGGTCGTGGCGCACCACGAGATGGGTCATGCACTGGTGGCCATGGAATTGCCGGACATGGACCCGGTGCACAAGATCTCGATCATTCCCAGAGGTATAGGTGCGCTCGGTTACACCATTCAGCGGCCCACCGAAGACCGCTACCTCATGACCCGCACGGAGCTGGAAAACAAGATGGCGGTATTGCTGGGCGGGCGCGCTGCGGAACAGCTGATATTCGGGCATCTCTCGACTGGGGCGGCGGATGACCTGGTCAAGGCCACCGACATCGCCCGCAACATGGTCATGCGCTATGGCATGGACGAGAGTCTGGGATCCGTGGCCCTGGAGCGGGATCGTCCGGCGCTGGTGCCGGCAAGCGGCATATTCCCCATGACGCGCGACTACAGCGAACAGACGGCCCGTGAAATCGACTGCGCCGTGCGGGAACTTGTTCACAAGGCGTTTGAGAGGGCCACTGAACTGCTCTGCCGGCGCCGCGCGCAGCTGGAAGAGGGAGCGCGTAGGTTGTTGCTAAAGGAAACACTGGGGCAGGAGGAGCTGTTGCAACTTCGCGGAGCCCGTGGAGTCGCGAGCCAGCCCTTGCCCTCGGCCGCGTCGGTATCGTTCCTGTGAGCACAAGTGCCTGTGATAAACACCGTGGATCTCATCTCCACCTTGAGTCGCATTCGGGCCGGGAAGTGCCGCCGGTGCAACTGCAGACAGACAAGGATGGATCTCCGGTAACGCTGGAGCCGGGAAGCTGGTTTGTCTGTTTCGTTCCGGGACTGCAGAAGCAGTGGTGGCACCCGTTTGTCAGCAAGCGCCACAAGCACGTCTTTGCCATGCGGCCAGCGCAGGATTGCAAGTGGACGTTGTTCGAACCTTGGTGGCATCGCCTGTTGACGGCGACGATTACCGCGGAACAGGCTCGTAAGTTCCTGAAATGGGGCGCGCGGGGTGATGTGCTGCTGGTTCGTGAGTCGATCCCGGGTGAGGGAAGCCAGATCCGCGGGTGGATGACCTGTGCGGCGCTTGCGTCCTACCTGCTCGGACGCCCATATGTCGTGTGGACGCCGCATGGTCTGTACAAGTTGCTGTTGCGTGAACCAAACGTGTGCCGTGTGGATGTTTCGGCGCTGCTGCGCCAGAATCTCTCCGGAATCGGCGTCGCGGGATCGCGCGAGGTGGCCGCCTGCGCAGAGTGCGAACCCGGCGCGCACCTGCGGCGACCTGGAGCACCAAAGCCCTTTTGCATGAGTTGCGGTCGGGATCTGATGCTCCTGCCTGGCAAGTAAGGTCAGTAACCTACGTCTTGCCCTTGTCGGGGTGGCGAACCAGCAGCACGGGGACCGGAGTGTGACGGACGATGTATTCGGCATCGCTACCGAGTACGAGTCTGCGTAATCCACGGCGACCATGGGTTCCGCACACGATGATGTCGGCTGGCCAGTCCACAGCCTGCTGGATGATGGCTTCACCCTCCTGGCCGCCATTCATGTCGACCAGAATGGCTTGCACGGACACTCCAGCAGCTCGCACTGCCTTTTCCGTCTCTCCCAGCACCTTCTCGCCGCCTTTGCGAAGTGTTTCAAGGAGTGACGCGATATCCATTCCATACCCATCGTAGGACAGCAGCACCTGCTCGTTGACGACATGGATGAGCCGGATCTCCGCGTCTTGGTGTGAGGCCAATCGTATGGCCTCCTGCACTCCACGCTTGGCAGTGTCACTGCCGTCCACTGGAACCAGAATCCTCTTGTACATGATCGACGCCCCCGATTTGGTCGTGATGAAGGATCCTACAACGCTGCGGACGCGGATGCAGTATGCGCAACATGCCGATGCAGTGCTCGCGAGATCGAGACAGTTTCGCGAATGTTCTGCGCTATTACTCCACAGACACGCTGTGTGCAGGTGGGAGACCGGAGACTCCCTGACAGGAAAGACTCATGACCGTCAGTGCAATGATTGTTCCTGGTGTAACCCTGCGCACCCTTTCGATTTCGTTGCGTGTGCTGTTTTCCTGCTTCCTCGTCACGGCCGGACTCGGGTTCCTTGCCGCGATCCTCTATCTGTTCCTCCAGGACGTCGGCCCGCATCGGCGCATGGGCATGTCGCCGGTGTCCAGCATCTCCGTCAAGTACCACGGGAAGGGCAACAGCACGCGGCTCGAATCAGCGCTGCGCGGTGCGATGTCCGGGAGCCTTGACGATACGGAGAGGGACAAGTTGATCGCATGGATCCGTGATGGCGCCACCGAAGATGGATTTGCCAGTGTCAAACCGGTACTCGACCGTGCCTGCGTGGTGTGCCACAACCCCCAGTCCGGTATCCCGGTACCGCCGCTCACCACATACGCGAACGTCAGGAAGCTGACCGAAGTCGATACGGGCTACAGCATCAAGCAGCTCGCGCGCGTCTCGCACGTCCATTTGTTCGGGATCAGCATCATCTTCCTGCTAACGGGAGGGATCTTCGCGCTCAGCGAGATCTCGTGGAAGTGGCGGCTGACAATCGTTTCCATTCCGTATCTGGCCATGTGGGCAGACATCGGGTCATGGTGGATCACCAAGTACGATCCCGTATTCGCATGGGTCGTGATCAGTGGTGGAACGCTCATGGGCATTGCGCTTGCCGTACAGATACTCTTCTCGCTGTGGGAGATGTGGATTGCGCGACGCAGAGATGCTCCTTCACCGTCAGTCGCGTGACTGGCTGGATCATCGCTACACTGGAGGTCTGAATGCAGCCCGAGCTCGTCCAGGGACAGTCAGGGGAAACGCATGTCCTGTCGCAGTCGCGGGACGTGGTCTGGCCATTTACCCGGGACGCGCGCGTGGCCTACTTTTCCATGGAAATCGCGCTGGCACCGGACATCCCGACCTACAGTGGTGGACTCGGGGTACTGGCTGGCGACATGGTGCGCTCGGCGGCGGATCTGGATATTCCATTGGTGGCCGTAACACTGGTAAGCCGGGCCGGATACTTTCGCCAGAGCATTGGCGCAGCCGGCGAACAGCTCGAGTCGCCGGACAATTGGGATCCTGCTGCTCGTGCCGTGCCGCTGCATTGCCGTACCTGCGTCGCAATCGAGCAGCGCGATGTGTGGATCAGCGGTTGGCTGTACGTTGTGGAGTGCGCCATGGGGGCGCGGACGCCAGTCATCCTGCTCGATGCGGATCTTCCCGAGAATGCCCCGCAGGATCGGGAGCTGACCAACAATCTCTACGGTGGAGACAGCCGCTACCGCTTCAAGCAGGAGTTGCTACTCGGCATCGGCGGCGTGCGCATGCTGGCGGCGCTGGGCTTGCGAATCCGTCACTACCACATGAACGAAGGTCACTCTGCGCTATTGACCCTCGAGTTGCTGCGACGGACGGCATTGCCAGAGCGCGACGTGCGCGCCGGTGACTCGGATTACGACATCGCACGTGTGCGGGAGTTGTGCACGTTTACGACCCACACTCCCGTGGAAGCCGGACATGATCGCTTTGACTACGGGATGGTGGCGGAAGTCGGTGGACTGCCGCTGGAGGAAGCGCTGTTGCGCAGTCTCGGAGGAGATGAATCCCTCAATCTGACGCGGCTCGCACTGAACATGAGCCAGTACGTCAATGGCGTCGCTGAGCGTCATGCCGAGACTTCGCGGCGCATGTTTCCGCAATACCCCATCCATGCCATCACCAATGGTGTGCACGCCGCGACCTGGACCGCCCCGGCGTTTGCGCAACTGTACGACCGGCACGTGCCGCGCTGGCGGCACGAGCCCGAAACCCTGGTACGTGCCGAATGCTGCCTGACAGACGATGAGGTGTGGAATGCCCATGTCCAGGCGAAAGCGTCGCTGCTGGCCGAGGCGGATGGGCTGGGAGTTCACCTGGATCCGGATCTTCCGATCATCGGATTTGCGCGCCGGATGACGGCGTACAAGCGCCCGGACCTGTTGTTCACCGATCTGGAGCGCCTGCGATCAATTGCCAGGCGCTGGCCGTTTCAGCTGGTGCTGGCGGGAAAGGCCCATCCGCATGACGAGCAGGGCAAGGGTCTGATCCGACTCCTGCATGAACATCTACGCGACTTGAAACAGGATCTTCCGTCGCTGTTTGTGCCCAACTACGACATGCGTGCGGCCCAGTTGCTCGTGGCGGGAGTGGATCTCTGGCTGAACACACCCCAGCCCCCGATGGAGGCTTCGGGGACCAGCGGTATGAAGGCGGCCTTCAACGGCGTACCGAGCTTGAGCGTGCTCGATGGGTGGTGGGTGGAAGGGCACGTTGAAGGGGTCACTGGATGGGCCATTGGGGACGGGACGGCGCACGAGTCCCTGGCCGATGCGGCCTCGCTCTACGAGAAGCTGGAGCAATCGATTCTGCCCATGTATCAGACCGATCGGGCGGCCTGGATCGCTGTCATGAAGGGTGCGATCTCGAAGGGCGCATCGCTGTTCAGCAGTCATCGGATGCTGCGCCGCTATGCCGTAGATGCCTACCGTCAGCCTCGTGCGGACATCCTGTGACCACCAGCCCCCTCGCCGGAAGACTTGCGACCGCTGCGCAACTCACCGATCTGCCCAGATTGTTGGCGGCCTACTACACCGAGTCGCCGGAGCCCTCGCATGCCGGACAACGTGTGACATTTGGCACGTCCGGGCATCGCGGCTGTTCACTCGACGGGAGCTTCAATGAGGCCCATATTCTGGCGATTACCCAGGCCATCTGCGCCTATCGGCGTGTGACCGGGGTTAATGGGCCACTCTTTCTTGGATGCGACACCCACGCACTGTCCGAGCCAGCGCGCCGATCGGCCCTGGAAGTACTGGTAGCCAACGGTGTGGATGTCATGCTCGACAGCCGGGAGCGCTACACGCCGACGCCCGTGGTGTCATGGGCAATCCTCGACCATAACGAGGGACGGACCGGCGGGTTGGCCGATGGCATCGTCATCACGCCCTCACACAATCCCCCGCGGTTCGGCGGCTTCAAGTACAACCCGCCCTCCGGTGGTCCCGCGCAAACCAGGGCGACCGCCTGGATCGCGGAGCGGGCCAATGCCATTCTAGATGGCGGCCTGCGCCAGATCGCGCGGGTTCCTTTCGACCGGGCGCGTCTTGCGCCGTGCATTCATTCCTTCGACTACCTTGGCTCGTATGTGACGGCTCTGGAGCGCGTCGTGGATGTCGAAGTGTTGCGCGGCTGCGCGCTCACGATAGGAGTCGATCCATTGGGTGGCGCAAGCGTCGACTATTGGGAGCCGATCGCTGCGCGCTACGGAATCAAACTGGACGTCGTGAATCGGGAAGTGGATCCGTCGTTTCGCTTCATGGCGCTGGATTGGGACGGCGAGATCCGGATGGATCCATCTTCGCCCTATGCGATGAGCAACCTTGTGGAATCAAGCGCACGGTTCGATCTTGCGATCGCGACCGACACGGATGCTGACCGCCACGGCATCGTCACGCGCACCGCGGGCCTGCTCAACCCCAATCAGTACCTGGCTGTTGCGATCGACTATCTCTTCCGGCACAGGCCGCAGTGGCGGGGTGATCTGGCCATTGGCAAGACGGTGGTCAGCAGCAGTCTGATCGATCGGGTTGCCGCGCGCCTGGACCACCCTTTGATTGAGGTTCCCGTGGGGTTCAAATGGTTTGTCGAGGGGCTGCTGGATGGGTCGCTCGGGTTCGCGGGCGAGGAGAGCGCGGGTGCGTCGTTCCTGCGCCAGGATGGACGTGTGTGGACGAGCGACAAGGACGGCATTCTGCTCGGACTGCTTGCCGCGGAGATCACCGCGCGTACCGGGCGCGATCCCGGGGAGCGCTATCGAGCCCTGACAGCCCAGCTCGGCGAACCGGTCTACGAGCGAATCGACGCGCCGGCTTCGCCAGAGGAACGCGCGGCGCTGGCGCGGCTGGCGCCTGAGGATGTGAAGGTCGACAGCCTTGCCGGCGAATCGATCAACCGCGTGCTGACGAGCACCGCGCAGGGGCTGCCCATCGGCGGTATCAAGGTGGTCACGGATCGTGGCTGGTTTGCGGCGCGCCCGTCCGGCACCGAGTCGATCTACAAGCTGTACGCCGAGAGTTTCAGCGGAGCGCAGCATCTGCGACGAATCCAGGAAGAGGCCCGGGTCATCATCGGCAGGGTGCTCAAGCGCAGGAGTAGCGAAAACCAGGGTTGAACCTCAAGCCGCCTCCGTGGGCCGCCGAGATGCTTTGGCGATTATTTGCTGCCAATACTGCGCAGCATGAACGAACACATAGCACATTCCGGCGCCTGGGGCCTGGCCGCAGTCATGGTCGTTGTGGCGTCGTGGCTGCTGTATCGGTATCTCGCCCCGAAGAACTGGCGCGAATGGGTCGGTGCCGGCGTGGTGCAGGCCTTCATCATCGCCTTGTATGCCGAAATGTACGGCTTCCCGTTGACCATCTATCTTCTGGTTCGCTTCTTCGGACTCGACCGGACGGAACTGAACGCGAGTCTGTGGGCGACGCTGCTCGGTATGGGCGAGCTGGGCATGATGATCTCGATGGTCGTGGGCTATGTGCTGCTGTTCGTCGGCATCGGCATCTTCATCCAGGGGTGGCGCGAACTGTATCGGGCGAGCCGCGAGCATCGCCTCGCCACGGACGGCTTGTATGCCTTTGTCAGGCACCCGCAATATACGGGGCTGTTCGTCGGGCTGTTCGGAGAAGGCATCGTGCACTGGCCGACGGTGTTGTCGGTGGCCCTGTTTCCGCTAATCGTGCTGACATATGTGCTGCTGGCGCGCCGCGAGGAGCGACGGATGCTGGAGGAGTTTGGGGCGGAATATCGCCGCTACCAGCAACAGGTACCGATGTTCCTGCCGCGGCTGGGTCAATGGCGACGGATGGTCGCCAGCTCCAATGCACCAGCCGATGACGAGAACTGACACGCGCCACGGTTTGCCGTTCGGCCGCGCAAATCCTTCTGGTCAGGTGTGAGGATAACGATATGGCATGGCTGAGTGATAACTGGTTCTGGGTATTGATCGGGGTGCTGTTCGTCGGGGCGCACCTGTTTGGTCATGGCGGGCACGGGCACGGGCGAGCGCACGAACGTGGGTCAGGGCCTGATGGCCACGGCGATGGTGGACATGCATGTTGTGGCGGAGCCAGGCGCCCGCCGGCGTCACAGGCCGATCATCACTGACGGGAATCATCCGGCCACCGGGAGGATCAATGCTCAATATCAAGGTCGTTTCGTGGTCGTTGGGGCTGTGGGCCGCAATTACGTTCGCTATCTGCGTACTCTATGGACTGGTGACCCCCGCCAGCCTGCACATGCGTGCTTTCCTCGAACAGATTCTGCCGGCGTTCCGGTGGCTGACCCCGCAGGGCTTCTTGCTGGGGCTGGTGGAGAGTTTCCTGTATGGAGTCTATGCAGGCCTCGTGTTCTGTCCGCTGTACAACTGGCTGCAGCGGGTGATCGTCGGCCGGGTCCGCTCCAACTGAGGGTTGGATTGCGCCTGTGGAACTCACAGGGATCCTTGTCGAAGCTGTGTGGCTCGGCGTGCCTCCTCGGTGAAGCAGCTTTGGCGCTCACAGCAGGTGGCGGGCGCAAGCGCTCTCGCCGCCGTGGCGCTCGGCTTCGCGCTGGCCAATTCCCCGGCCCGCGAGGTGTACCAGCAGATCCATCATCTGCCGGTCATGGTGAGGGTCGGTGCCTTCGTCATCGACAAGCCGCTCATTCTGTGGATCAACGACGGTTTGATGACGTTCTTCTTCCTGTTGATCGCGCTGCAACTGAAGCGCGAAGTACTGGAGGGTCAACTCTCCACGTGGCGGGCGATAGCCGCGCCCGGGTTTGCCGCGCTCGGCGGCATGGTGGTGCCGGCGCTGCTTTATGCGGTGTTGAGCCGGAGTGATCCGTCCGCCCTGCGAGGCTGGGCGATCCCCACCGCAACGGATACCGTTCTGGCGTTGACGGTTCTTGCCCTGCTGGGTGCACGTGTGCCGGCAACGCTGAAAGTGTTCCTGACGGCATTGGCGATCTTCGATGACCTGGGTGCGATTCTGGTGATTGCGCTGTTCTACACCACCGAAGGGCTCGCCATTTCGTCACTGGTAATGGCTGCGATCGGCGTGGCTGTATTAATCGGGCTCAATGTTTGCCGCGTCACACGCACCGCGGCATATGTGATCGTCGGCGTGTTCCTGTGGGTTGCGATGCTGAAATCCGGTGTGCATGCGACCCTCGCGGGAGTGGCGATCGGCTTGGCAATCCCGATGAGGGTCATGCATCGTGGCCGTTCCGCCACGCCGCTGCGTGATGCCGAACATCAGCTGTATCCTTGGGTGGCTCTCGGCGTGGTACCTCTATTCGCCTTGTTCAATTCGGGTATCAGGCTTTCGACGGCCACTCCCGGCATCCTGGGATCGACCATGTCAGTGGGCATTGTGCTCGGCCTGTTTGTCGGCAAGCAGCTGGGTATCTTCGGGTCCGTGTGGCTCGCCGTGCGCTCGGGCGTGGCACGGATGCCGCAGGCAGTGGGCTGGCGTCAGCTCTATGGGACG
>CAYWDZ010000133.1:0-9091 GCA_964456255.1 uncultured Steroidobacteraceae bacterium
GTCGCCCTTGCGATCGGCCGTGTTCTCCAGCAGCCAGCGACCGGCGCGGCGGCCTTCTTCGACGAAGTCCGAACCGATCAGCGACAGGTACAGCGAGTCGTCACTGACCTCGACGGCGCGGTCGGTGAGGATGACCGGAATCTTCGCGGTCTTTGCTTCGCGCAGTACCGGCTCCCAGCCGGTTTCCACCACTGGCGAGAACGCGATGACGTCGACCCCCTGGGCGATGAAGGATCGGATCGCCTTGATCTGGTTCTCCTGCTTCTGCTGCGCATCGGAGAACTTCAGGGTGATGCCGGCATCGGCGGCCGCCTGCTGGATGGAATTGGTATTGGCGGTTCGCCATTCACTCTCGGCCCCGATCTGGCTGAAGCCCAGCACGATCTGCCCGGAGTTGCCCGCCTCCTTTTTCGCGCAGCCAGTCAGTGCCATGGCGCCGAGCGTCACCACCAGCAGGCCGAAGATTCTTCTTGTGTGCTTCATTCGTGCATCCCTCTTGCAATCGCCCACCCCGTGGTCACTACACATATCACAGTGCCACCACCGAATTCATCGCGAAATCCGGCGCAGCCACTGCCAGCGGATTCACCAGCGGCGCCC
The DNA here is from genome assembly GCA_964456255.1 of uncultured Steroidobacteraceae bacterium. Classification (GTDB taxonomy): domain Bacteria; phylum Pseudomonadota; class Gammaproteobacteria; order Steroidobacterales; family Steroidobacteraceae; genus ZC4RG30. The sequence goes on from CAYWDZ010000133.1 coordinate 601, forward strand.
CCAGCGCCGGCAGATCGATCTCGAAGCTGTCGCCCGGCTCCACGCGGATGCCATCAGCGAAGCTCAGCGTCGCGGTACCAAAGAAATGCAGGTGCACATCGCCGGGCAGGCGGTGCGCCGCATACTTGAAGTGGTGGTACTCGAGGTTGGCCAGCGAATGGCACATGTTGTCCTCGCCGGTGAGAAAAGGCTTCTCCCACCGGACGGCGCCGCCGCGACGGATCCGGCTCTGCCCCTCGAGGTGCCGGGGCAATGGACCGGTGCGCAGCTCCGGGCCCACGCTGCAGCGGCGCAACTTGGAGTGCGCGAGGTACAGGTAGTTGGCCCGCTCGGTGACGTGATCGGAAAACTCGTTGCCGATGGCGTAGCCGAGACGCAGCGGTACGCCCGCGGGTGAAATCACGTACAGGCCCACCAGCTCCGGCTCCTCGCCGCAATCCAGCGCGAAGGAGGGTGCAGTGATGGGCGTGCCGCAGCCGACGACGATGCTGCCATTGCCCTTGTAGAACCATTCGGCCTGCACCCCGGGCCCGTTGCCCGCCGGCTTGCCGCCCTCGATGCCCCAGCGGAACATGCGGGCCGAGTCGGTCGCAGGTTCGGCACTGGCTGCAGCGGCCTTCTGATGCATGGAATCGCGCGTCGCCGCGCTGCCCAGGTGCGTCAGGCCGGTGCCCGAGACCAGGCAGCGGTGCGGTTCGGGATGCGTGAGTGGCGGGAGCATGCGACCGGATTCGAGCAGGGGCTGATAGGGCTCGGTGCCTGCAACGGCCAGCGAGTGCGCCAGGTCTGCCAGGCTGTTGCCCTCGCGGGCACAGCGCAGCGCCAGCTCGTAAGAGGACTGCACGCCGTCCAGAATCCCGACCCGCGTGCCGGAGTCATCCACCCGGCCCACGCGCGTTTGCCCCGACTTGTCCCTGAACTGGATCAGCCGCACGACTCAGCTCCAGCCGCCATCGACGATGAACTCCTGCGCGGTACAGGCGCGCGCATCATCGGAGGCGAGGTAGAGCACCATGCCGGCGATGTCCGATGCCTGCAGCGGATCCGGCAGGCACTGCATGCGGGCGATTTCCTGATCCATGTCGGGCACGGCCCACAGGCGCAACTGCCGCTCCGTCATGACCCAGCCGGGCGAGACCACGTTGATGCGGATGCGATCGGCGCCCAGCTCGCGCGCCAGGCCGCGGGTCAGTCCCATCACCGAAGCCTTGGCGGTGGCATAGGCCGGGTAGCCGGAGGTCTTGTTGAGCCAGCCGGTGGAGCCGATGTTGATGATGGAGCCGCCGCCCAGCTGGCGCATGCCCGGCAACACAGCCTGGATGGCAAAGAAGGCCGGGCGCTGATTCACCGCCATGCGCTCATCCCAGTATTCGGCAGTCACTTCCGCGGTGGCATGCCGATCGTCGCTGGCCACGTTGTTCACCAGCACGTGAAAATCACCCAGGGCCCCGGCAGCGTCCCTGATGGCGGACTGCAACGCGCCGATATCGCGGACATCGCATGGGCGGAACCACGGCGCGGGCTGCCCCCTGGATTGCAGCGTCCTCACCAGCACTTCCGACGGCTCGCGGGAAATATCCACGAACGCGACGTGTGCTCCCTGCCGCGAGAATCCGTCCACCAGACATGCGCCGATGCCGGAGCCGCCGCCGGTGATGAAGATGCGCTTGCCCTTCAGGCTTGGATACCCGGCGCTGCCGGCGGGGAACTCGGTTCGCGATTCCACCGTGCTCATGGACGGGCTCCCGGGGCCAGCCTTGGACGATGCATCGACGACGCGGCTAGACTGGTGGCCCTCTTCATTCACGCATATTAGTCAACCATGGACGACAAGAAGAAGCCCGTTCGACGCAGCCAGGGCTGGTTCGGTCGCGCCGACCGTGAGGGCTTCCTGTACCGCAGCTGGATCAAGAACCAGGGCTATCCCGAAGATCTGTTCGACGGCCGGCCGGTGATCGGCATCTGCAATACCTGGTCCGAGCTCACGCCGTGCAACGGGCATTTCCGCGAGCTGGCCGAGTTCGTGAAGCGTGGCGTCTATGAAGCCGGCGGCTTTCCGCTGGAATTCCCGGTGATGTCGCTGGGCGAGACCCTGATCAGGCCCACCGCGATGCTGTTCCGGAATCTCGCCAGCATGGATGTCGAGGAATCCATACGCGGCAACCCGCTCGATGGCGTGGTGCTCCTGATGGGCTGCGACAAGACCACGCCGTCGCTGCTGATGGGCGCGGCAAGCTGTGATCTGCCCACGATCGGGTTGTCGGGCGGTCCGATGCTCTCGGGCAAGTACCAGGGCCGCGACATCGGTTCAGGTACCGGCGTATGGCAGATGTCCGAGAAGGTGCGCGCCGGCGAAATGCCCGCCGAGGAGATGATGGCCGCGGAGTCGTGCATGCATCGCTCCAAGGGCCACTGCATGACCATGGGCACGGCCTCGACCATGGCCAGCATGGTGGAAGCGCTGGGAGTTTCGTTGCCGGGCAACGCCGCGATTCCAGCGGTGGATGCGCGCCGCTATCGCCTGGCCCAGCTGACCGGCCGACGCATCGTCGAGATGGTGAAGGAAGACCTGAGGCTGTCTTCCATCCTGACCCGCGAGGCTTTCGAGAACGCCATCAAGGTGAACGCCGCCATCGGTGGTTCCACCAATGCGGTGATCCACCTGCTGGCGCTGGCCGGCCGCATCGGTGTGGACCTGAAGCTCGAGGACTGGGACAAGCACGGCTCGACCATGCCATGCCTCCTCAACCTGCAACCCTCGGGCAAGTTCCTCATGGAAGACTTCTACTACGCGGGCGGCCTGCCGGCCGTCATGAAGGAAATCCGCCAGCATCTGAACCAGGGTGCGCTGACGGCCAACGGCAAGACCATGGGCGAAAACGTCGCCGATGCGCCGTGCTGGAACCGCGAAGTCATCCGCACCGTCGACGAGCCGTTCAAGCAGAGCGCGGGCATTGCCGTGGTGCGCGGCAACCTGGCCGAGAACGGCGCGGTCATCAAGCCCTCGGCTGCTTCACCGCACCTGCTCAAGCATCGCGGCCGCGCGGTGGTGTTCGAGAACATCGAGGATTTCCACACCCGCATCGAGGATGAGAACCTCGACATCGACGAGAACTGCGTGATGGTGCTGAAGAACTGCGGCCCGAAGGGATATCCGGGCATGGCCGAGGTGGGCAACATGCCGCTGCCGCCGAAGGTGCTGCGCAAGGGCATCACCGACATGGTGCGCGTCTCGGACGCGCGCATGAGCGGCACGGCCTACGGCACCACTGTATTGCATGTGTCGCCGGAGGCTGCCGCCGGCGGTGTGCTGGCGCTGGTGAAGACCGGCGACATGATCGAACTGGATGTGGCTGCGCGCCGACTGCATCTGGATGTCAGCGACGCGGAGCTGGCGCGCCGTCGCGGGCAATGGCAGCAGCCGGCAGCGCCGGACCGCGGCTATGTGCGTCTGTACGTCGATCACGTGCAACAGGCTCATCAGGGAGCGGATCTCGATTTTCTGGTGGGTGGCAGCGGCGCGGATGTGGCGCGCGACTCGCACTGACCGCCTGCGGCAGCGGCATGGCGCTGCCCTGTGCCAAGTTCGCGCGCATCACAACCCAGGAGGTATTTTCGATGAAGAAGCTTCTGTTCGTCGCAGCTGCGATGCTCTTCGCCAGTACAGTCCAGGCCGCTGCGCCGGCCTGCGACCGTGAGTGCCTGAAGAGCACCATCACGCAGTACCTTGACGCGATGCTCAAGCACGACCCGTCAAGGCTGCCGCTGGCCGCCAGGGTTCGTTTCACCGAGGACACCCGGGAATTGAAGCTCGGCGAGGGCTTGTGGAAGGACATCGAGAGCCTTGCCGATTTCCGGCAGGACGTCATCGACGTACGCAAGGGCGTGGCCGCGGTGCACGTCAAGGCCATCGCCGGCGGCAAGCCGGTGCTGGCCGCGATCCGCATCCAGATGGATGGCCGGAAGATCGCCGGCGTCGAGAGCATGGTGGTGCGCTCGCGCGAGGAAGGCATGATCTTTGCGGTGGACAACATCGTGAAACCCAGTGAAGCCATGAACATCACGCCCACCGTCGCGCAGCGCAATACCCGTGAGGAAATGGAAAGGCTGGCACTGCTGTATCCGGAAGGACTGCGCGTGGGCAGCTTCGTCAAGGCAGACGCGAAGTTCGATCCCAAGGCCTATCGCTTCGAGAACGGCCAGCTGATGGCTGGCCCCGGCTGCACCTTCTTCGCAGGCTGCACCAACATCCGCGAACAGACCGTGCCAACGCTGGCCGGCATGGAGGCGCAAGTTGCCGCAGTGGACGAGGAGCAGGGCATCGTGCTGCTGCGCATGAACTTCGGCAAGGGCTCGCTGATGCGCGGCACCGGCGAACTGTCGGTGTTCGAGATGTTCAAGATCTACGACGGCAAGATCAATGCCGTCGAAGCCTTCATGAAGGAAGTGCCCGCGGACACTCCATTCCTCTGGCAATACTGAGACCGCTCTGGCACCCGCTCCCGCGGGCCGTGTTCAGGTGCGCTTGGCGGGGCAGGTATTGATTCCCAGCAGGGCGTAGAGGGGGCAGAAACCCACCAGCCCGGTCAGCAGCGGGACCAGCCCGACATAGCCCCAGGGCGTCTTGGGACCCACAAACGCCAGCGACAGCACTGCCAGGCCGACGATTACGCGCAGCGCCCGGTCGATTCCGCCTTCATTGGTCTTCATTTGGACTCCTCATCTTCTGTACTGCCCGGCGACCGGGCTGTCCGGTGCCGTTGTTTGCAGCATGATGCGCGCCGCTGGCTGCCAAGTCACATGGGTCAGGTCCGACGGGAAGAGGCCGGCGGGCGGGTCCAGCGGGCAGGCGGCGGCGGCAATCGCAGGTTCCATGGTGCGCTGCAGCGCCCGGCAGAAGTTGAGGCACTGGAAGGGCTTGTTCGCGGCGGGAGGGCTGCATATACTGCGCGCCCTTTTTGCCGTCGGCTGTTCCGGCGGCCCGCGTTCACGGACGTGGAATCGGGAACGGTTGGCCACTTCACGACAAGGCCAAGACCACTCGAGCCTCGTGAGCCCCCTTATCCGGGCGGCTTGCCTGTCTCGCGTTCGTTCCAGGATTTCCCGCCCGCGCACGCCGAACTGAGGATTGCGCGATGACTATCGGTCTGGTCGGCCGCAAGTGCGGCATGACACGAATCTTTACGGAAGCCGGCGAATCCGTGCCTGTCACGGTCGTTGAGGTGCTGACCAATCGGGTTACCCAGGTCAAGGGTGATGCTGACGGTTACCGCGCCATCCAGGTTACGTACGGGAAGAAGCGCCCGCAGCTGCTTTCCAGGGCGGTGGCCGGCCATTACGCGAAGGCGAAGGTTGAGCCCGGCCGTTCACTGGTGGAATTCCGGCTTGCCGACGGCGAAGGCACAGATGTGCAGCCGGGCACCGAGTTCACTGCCGGGATCTTCAAGGCCGGTCAGCTGGTGGATGTCACCGGCACCACCGTCGGCAAGGGTTATGCCGGCACGATGAAGCGGCACAACTTCGCGGGCGGCCCGGCCTCGCATGGTCATTCGGTCACGCATCGCGCCCCTGGTTCCATCGGCCAGCGCCAGACGCCGGGCCGCGTGTTCAAGGGCAAGCGCATGTCGGGCCATATGGGCGTACTGCGCCGGACCATCGAGAACCTGCGCGTGGTCGAGATCGACGTGGCGCGCAACCTGCTGCTGATCAGTGGTGCGGTACCGGGCAGCGAGGGCGGCGAAGTGATCGTGCGGCCCTCGGTGAAGGCGGCACGACTGGCGCGTCGCAAGAGCATCACGCCGAACAAGAAAGCCGAAGCCGCCAAGGGCAAGAAGTAAGGCAAGGACATGAAGCTTAAAGTCGCCAATGGCGGCGCCGAACTGTCGGTTTCCGACACGACCTTCGGCGCCGAGTACAACGAAGCGCTGGTGCATCAGCTGATCACCGCCTACCAGGCGGGTGGTCGCGCCGGCACCAAGCGGCAGAAGAGCCGTGCGGAAGTGCGTGGTGGTGGTCGCAAGCCGCATGCGCAGAAGGGCACGGGCCAGGCCCGCGCCGGTTCGACCCGCGGCCCGATCTGGGTCGGTGGCGGTCGTGCGTTCGCCGCGCGCCCGCGCGACTTCACGCAGAAGGTCAATCGCAAGATGTATCGCGCCGGGCTGCGCTCGATGCTGGCCCAGCTGGCTCGTACCGACCGTCTGGTCGTTACCCAGTCGCTGTCGGTGGCCGAGCCGCGCACGAAGCTGCTGGTCGATGAGCTGAAGAAGCTGTCGCTGGAATCCGCGCTGATCGTGATCGAGGCCCAGGACGAGAAGCTGCAGCTTGCTGCGCGCAACCTGCCGCACGTCGAGGTGATCACCGTGGCCGAGGTCAATCCGCTGGCTCTGGCCGCCTTCGACAAGGTGTTGCTGACTGTCGGCGCCGTGAAGCTGATCGAGGAGCGTCTGCAATGAGCCGCGAGCGTCTCGCCACCGTGCTGGTGGCTCCGCACATCACCGAGAAGACCGCGCTGGCGATGCAGAACGCGAACCAGTATGCGTTCCGCGTACGCCGCGACGCCAACAAGACCGAGATCAGGCAGGCCGTCGAGATGATGTTCGACGTCAAGGTTGCCGGCGTGCAGGTCGCCAACGAGCCTGGCAAGGACCGCCGCTTTGGCGCGCGCATCGGTCGCACGCAGGACTGGAAGAAGGCCTACGTGAAACTGGCTGAAGGCCAGGCCATCGATTACGAAGCCCAGGCTTTGAGGAAGTAAGGACCCGCCATGGCACTCATCAAGATGAAGCCGACCTCGCCGGGCGCCCGTTTCGTCGTCAAGGTCGACCGCTCGCACCTGCACAAGGGCGAGCCGCACGCGCCGCTGACCGTGGCGCAGAACAAGACCGGTGCGCGCAACCATGCTGGCCGCATCACCACGCGCCACAAGGGCGGCGGATCCAAGCAGCGGTACCGCCTGATCGACTTCAGGCGCGACAAGGACGGTATCGCCGGTGTCGTGGAGACGGTCGAGTACGATCCGAACCGCACCGCGCACATTGCGCTGATCAAGTATGCCGATGGCGAGCGTCGCTACATCCTGGCACCGAAGGGTGTCGTGCCCGGCGACGAGATCCGTTCCGGCGCCGATTCGCCCATCAAGGCCGGCAATGCGATGGCGCTGCGCCACATCCCGGTCGGCTCGGTGGTGCACAACGTCGAACTCAAGCCCGGCAAGGGCGGCCAGATCGCGCGCAGTGCCGGCGGCTCGGCCCAGTTCACCTCGCGTGAAGGCATCTACGCGTACGTCCGCCTCAAGTCCGGCGAGACCCGCAAGGTGCACATCGACTGCCGCGCCACGCTGGGCGAGCTGTCGAACGATGAGCACAGCCTGCGCAACTACGGCAAGGCCGGTGCCAAGCGCTGGCGCGGCATCCGCCCGACGGTGCGCGGCGTGGTCATGAACCCGGTGGATCATCCGCACGGTGGCGGTGAGGGCAAGCCCGGTCAGGGCAACCCGCATCCGGTGTCGCCGTGGGGTTGGCAGACCAAGGGTCTGAAGACCCGCAAGAACAAACGCACGAGCAACATGATCGTGCAGCGGAGGAAGTAGACAGTGCCACGCTCACTGAGAAAGGGTCCGTTCGTGGACCTGCACCTCGCGAAGAAGGTGGAAACGGCCATGGCCAAGAACGATCGCAAGCCGATCAAGACCTGGTCGCGCCGCTCGATGGTCATTCCCGACATGGTTGGCCTGACCATCGCCGTGCACAACGGCAAGCAGCATGTGCCGGTGCTGGTCACCGAGAACATGGTCGGTCACAAGCTCGGTGAGTTCTCGCCGACGCGCATCTTCAAGGGTCACGGCGGCGACAGGAAAGTCGCGGCTCCGACCTGAAGGCCAACGCAATGCAGACTTACTCCAGACTGAAGTACGCGCACATTTCGCCGCAGAAGGCGCGGCTGATCGCGGACGTGGTGCGCGGCAAGCGCGTGGGCCTCGCCCTCTCGCAGCTGCGCTTCATGCCGAAGAAGGGCGCCGAACTGGTATTGCAGACGCTCGAGTCGGCCGTGGCCAATGCCGAGCACAATCACGGCGCGGACATCGACGAGCTGAAGATTTCGGCCATCCAGATCGATGTTGCTCCGGTCATGAAGCGCTTTCATGCCCGTGCCAAGGGGCGCGGCAACCGCATCGTGAAGCGCACCAGCCACATCACCGTTCACGTCAGCGACGGCAGGAAGGAATAGTAGATGGGCCAGAAGGTCAATCCGCTGGGTATACGGCTTGGCATCACCCGCGACTGGGTGTCCAAGTGGTACGCCGGCAAGAAGCAGTTCCCCGAGCAGCTCTATACGGACTTCCAGGTGCGCGAGTTCCTGCGCAAGAAGCTCGCTGAAGCCTCGGTCAGCCGCGTGCACATCGAGCGTGCCGCGCGCAAGGTCAATGTGACGATCCACACGGCGCGTCCGGGCATCGTGATCGGCAAGAAGGGCGAGGACATCGAGAAGCTGC
>CAYWDZ010000134.1:0-8943 GCA_964456255.1 uncultured Steroidobacteraceae bacterium
AGCGCGCCTCAGACGCGGCAGCGTCAGGGCGCGCATCACGTGAAAGGGGCCGCCAGGCGGCGGCCCGCGCAGGCTACTTCAGCAGGCTCTCGACCGCATCGGTGAACTGCCTGGACTCCGGAGCAACGGTGTTGGAAAAGTGGTTTTCCACCTTGCCGTCCGCCTTCACGAAGTACTTGTTGAAGTTCCAGTTCGGCGCCTTCTGCTGCTTGATGAGCTCGGCGAACACCGGGTTCACTTCCGCGCCCTTCACATGCGTGGGCGAGAGCATGGTGAACTTCACGCCGTAGTTGATGTAGCAGATCTCGGCGGCGGCCTCTTCGCTCTTGTCTTCCTGGTTGAAGTCATCCGAGGCGAAACCGATCATCTCCAGGCCGCGGCCCTTGTACTTCTCGTAGACCTCCTGCAGGCCCTTGAACTGCGGCGTGAAGCCGCAATGGCTGGCGGTGTTCACGATCAGCAGCGGCTTGCCGGCGAACTGCTTGCAGATGTTCACCGTCTCGGAGGAATGCAGCTTGCGGAAGTCGTGGTTGAGCCAGGCCGGGCAGGACGCGGCCGGCTTCTCGACGGCCTGTGCCACCGGCACCACCGAAGGCGTGCCGATGGCCAGCACTGCAATGACACCCAGACTGAGCAGGAACGGAGTGGCTTTCATGGGGAAATTCCGGAAAGTTGAACCGGGCGCCAGTATCGCAGATTCCGTAGAATCGCCCTCATGTTGATACGGTTTCGCATTGCGTTCATTGCCGCCCTGCTGGCCGCCGGGAACGCCCTCGCGGCCCTGCCCAAATCGAGCAATGTGCCCGGCGGTGTGCTGGTGGTGGATCTGGGCCCGGCCACGGGTGCTGCCCCGCAGGCGATGTGGCAGGACCGCCCCGTGCTGGTCACCACCGACGCGGGCCGTTTCAAGGCCGTGGTCGGCGTGGCGCTGGCGGTCGAGCCGGATGATTACTCGCTCTTCGTCACCGATGCAGATGGCAAGCGGCATGTGGCCATCGTGAAGATCGTGCCCAAGAAATATCGCGAGCAGCGCCTGACCGTGGCGCCGGGCCAGGTGGACCTTTCACCCGAGGATGCGGCGCGCGTCGAGGCCGAAGCAAAGCGCCAGCGCGAATCCCTCGACAGCTTCAGCGATGCCATGCCGGCGACCTTCGTGCTGCAGCCACCCGTGCCGGGTGAGCGCAGCGATTCCTTCGGCTCGCGCCGGCTGTTCAATGGCCAGCCGCGCAATCCGCATTCCGGCATGGACATCGCAGCGGCCAGTGGCACGCCCATCCACGCGGCGGCCGATGGCGTGGTACTGGATACGGGCGAATTCTTCTTCAATGGCAACAGCGTGTTCATCGACCATGGCCACGGCTTCGTGACCATGTACCTGCACTTGTCGGCCTACGCGGTGAAGAAAGGCGATGTGGTGAAGGCCGGCCAGGTGATCGGCAAGGTCGGTGCAACGGGTCGCGTGACCGGCCCGCACCTGCACTTCGGTGTGCTGCTCAACGGCGCTTCGGTCGACCCGGGGCTGTTCCTGCCGCCGGAGAAGCGTTAGCGCGGCCCTTTGCGCGGGTTGCCTTTTCCCTTCGCGACCTTCTTGCGCGCCACGCGTCGCGCAATGTTCTTTTGCCCGCCCTTCTTCCTTGCCGCGAGCTTGCGCGCGGCGGCCTCGCGCTGCTCCCGGTTGCCGAACGGGTTGGCGTCAGTGCGCAACTCCAGCACCACCGGGCAGGCATACAGGTCGAAGGCTTCGCGGAACACATTCGACAGATAACGCCGGTAGGCATCGGGCGTGTTCTGCGTCTGGTTGCCGTGAATCACGATGCGCGGCGGATTGCGCCCGCCCTGGTGCGCATAGCGCAGCTTGATGCGCCGGCCGCGAACCAGCGGCGGTTGATGCGCCTCGAGCGCCTTTTCGAGGATCTTGGAAAGCTTCGGCGTGGACATCTCGCGCATCGAGGCGTCATGCGCACGCACCGCGGCTGCGGCGAGCTCGCCCACGCCGGTGCCATGGCGCGCCGAGATGAAGAGCTGGGGCGCAAAGGGCACGAAGTCCAGGCGCAGCGCGAGTTCGTTCTTCACCTGCTCGCGCTGGTCCATCGGGATGCCATCCCACTTGTTGATGGCCAGCAGCAGTGCGCGGCCCTTCTGCAGTGCCAGCCCCAGCACCGAGGCGTCCTGTTCGGCAATGCCCTGGTGCGCGTCGAGCACCAGCACCACCACGTGCGCGGCGGCAATGGCCTGCAGCGTACGCGCCACGCTGGCGCGCTCCACGGCATCCTCCACGCGCGCACGGCGCCGCACGCCGGCCGTATCGATCAGCGTGAAGCGCCGGCCATCACGCTCGAAGGGAACAAAGATCGAATCGCGCGTGGTGCCGGGCATGTCCGTGGCGATCACCCGTTCTTCGCCGATCAGGCGATTGACCAGCGTTGACTTGCCGACGTTGGGCCGGCCGATCACCGCAATGCGGATCGAATCGTCGTCGACGCCGGCGGCATCCTCGACCGCATCGCTCTGACAGCCTTCGAGCGCGCGCGCCAGCAACTTCTCGCAGCCCTGGCCATTCAATGCGGCAATCGGCTGCACTTCGGCAAAACCCAGGCGATGGAACTCGGCGGCGATCACGCCCGGGTCGCGCCCCTCGGCCTTGTTGACCGCCAGCACCACCGGCTTGCCCGAGCGGTGCAGCAGGCGCGCCACTTCCTGGTCGTCGCTGGTCAGGCCGGCGCGGCCATCGACCACCAGGACCAGGCGATCGGCCTCGGCGATGGCGCGTTCGGTCTGCACGCGCATCTGCTGCTCGACCGAGGATTTCGGGCTTGCGACCACGCCGCCGGTATCAACCACCACACAGGGGATATCACCGCCACGGCCATAGCCGTACTGCCGGTCGCGGGTGACGCCGGGAACGTCGGCAACAATGGCGTCGCGCGTGCCCGTCAGCGTGTTGAACAACGTGGACTTTCCCACGTTGGGCCGACCCACGAGCGCGACGATCGGCAGCATTGCCCGGACTCAGCGCGGACGCAGGGGAGCCGTGCCCTCGCGATCCTCGCCGGCATTCTGCGCGGGCGTCGCGGAACCTGCCGCAGCCGGCGTGGCGCGCAGCGCCGCAACGCTGCCCGCAACGTCCAGCACGTACAGCACGCCATCACTGACGACCGGATCCGCGGACACGCGTTCGGACAGCGGCCGGCTGCGCGCGGCCTCCTTGCCGGTTTCGCGATCCAGGAAATGCACGTAGCCCTCGAAGTCGGCCACTGCGACCAGCCCGCTGATCAACTCTGGCGGGGAAAGCTTGCGCCACGCCAGTGCCTTGGAGTTCCAGGCTTCGATGCCGTCGAGCGTCTGCTTCACCACCGACCCATCCGCGGTGGTGACGTAGACACCTGCATCATCCACGGCAAGACCGCTGTAACTGGATTCGTCCCGCGACCACTTCACATCGCCGGATGACAGATCGAGGCTCGCGACCTTGCCCTGGAAGGTCACGACATACAGGTAGTCGCCCTGCACCTTCATGACCGTGTCGATGTCATTCAGCCGCTCGAGTTCCGTCTTGCCGCCGGCGGGCGCCAGATTGACATCCCAGGCTGTGGCGCCGTCATTCAGCTGCAGCGCCTGCACACGGCCATTGTCGAAACCAACGAGGACCAGATCACCGGCGATCAGGGGCCGCGAAGTGCCACGCAACGAGAGCCGCGGAACCTGCTGCTCGGCACTCCACAGCGCGCTGCCGTCACTGGCGCTGAATGCAGCCACCCGGCCGTCCACGGTGCGCAGCACCACGAAGCCTCTGGCGATGACGGGCGCGGAGAGTACCTCGCTGTTGATGTAGGAATTCCACTTGATGGCGCCCGTGGCGGCATCAAGCGCCACCAGCCTGCCGTGGCTGGCGCCAGCGACCACCAGCCCATCGCCCACGCCCGGCCCGCCAGTGAGCGGCAATTTGGTGGCTGTGCTCCACAGGCGCCTGCCGTTGGCCTTGTTGAATGCCGTCACGACACCATCATGGTTGGCGGCGTACACGGCATCGTCGCTCACCGCGAGCGACAGGCCCAATCGCAACTTGGGTGCTCCCTCGCCTGCGCTGGCCTTCCACACACGCTGGACGCTGGCCGTGCCCTGGAACTTGACGAGTTCAGCCGGCTCTTCGGACTTCTTCTCCTTGGACGCGCAGCCGGCAACCAGCACGGTCAGCGCTGCCAACACGACCAGGTGCACCGTGCGCGTGAGGGTCATGGCTGCTCTACCGGAGCGGCAACGGACCCCTTCAGATCAGCAATCTTCAGATCGAGCAGCCCGGCCGAGTCCTGCTCATCGCCGCCGCCCGGATGCAACTGCCGCGCCTCCTCGTAACTGGCCAGCGCCCCGGCCTGGTCACCCTTGGCCAGCAGGATGTCGCCCCGTGCTTCCAGCCGCGCCGGCTCCTGCGCGCCCAGCGGCTTGTCGCCCAGCGTTGCCAGGGCCTCATCGTAGTTGCCCTGGGCTGCCTGCACGCGCGCCAGCCGCACCTGCGCGACCGGTCGCAACTTCTCATCCTCGGCCGTGCTTGCCACGCGCTTGAGGGTTTCGACGGCCTTGTCCAGCTGGTTGGTCTCCACGTACACCCGTGCAGCCACCAGGTCCGCCGCGCTCACATAGGGCGACTTCGGATACTCGGCGCGCAGCTTGTCGATCATGGCCACACCTTCGGCCAGCTGCTGCTCATCGAGTGTCGCGAGGATCTGCTGGTACATGGCGCTGGCCTCCTGGGCCTTCTGCTCGCCACGCCCCTGCCACCACTGCCAGCCATAGAAGCCAATCAACCCCAGCGCCGTGAGTATCAGCACCTGCGGCCCATTGGTGCGTACCCAGGCCTTCAGCCGGTCCCATTGTTCCTGTTCGGAAAGCTCGTCCACTATCCCACCCCTTGCAAGGTCTTAAAGCGTGTTCAACAAGGCCGGAATCCGCGCCGGCAGTTCAGCCAGCGGCACTTCGGCTTGAGCCAGCTCCTGGCGCAACGGCTTCAGGGCCGCGGCACCACGCTCCAGCTCGTCGTCCCCCAGTATCAGGGCAAGGCGCGCACCGCAGCGATCGGCGCGACGGAATTGTGCCTTGAAATTGCCCCCACCCTGGTTCATCTCGAATCGCAAAGCCGGCAGCTCATCGCGCAGCCGCTCGACCAGCGCCAGCCCGGCGCGGGTCGCCCGCTCGCCGCTGGCGATCACGTATACATCTGCACCGGGCTGCGCCGGCACCCTGCCCGCCTGCTGCATCAGCATGACCACGCGCTCCACGCCCATCGCGAAGCCGACGGCCGGAGTCGCCGGGCCGCCAAGCTGCCCGATCAGCCCGTCGTAGCGCCCGCCCGAGCAGACCGCATTCTGCGCGCCCAGCGCATCGGTTACCCACTCGAACACGGTACGCGAATAGTAGTCCAGCCCGCGTACCAGCCGCGGGTCGAGTACGTAGTCGATACCCATGGCGGCGAGCGTGGCGCACACCGCAGCGAAATGCTCGCGGGATTCGGCATCCAGGTAGTCGGTGAGCACCGGCGCACCGCCCACGACGGCCTGCATCGCCGGGTTCTTGCTGTCGAGGATGCGCAGCGGATTGCCCTGCAGGCGCCGCTGGCTGTCGGCATCGAGTACCGCAGCATGCTGCGTGAAATAGGCCACCAGCTGCTCGCGATAGGCGTGACGCGCCTCGGGGGTACCCAGCGAGTTGAGCTTCAGCTGCACTCTTTCAATGCCCAGCTGCTTCCACAGGCGCGCGGTCATCGCGATCAGCTCGATGTCGATGTCCGGGCCTGGAAAGCCGATGGCCTCGACACTGTACTGGTAGAACTGGCGGTAACGGCCCGCCTGCGGCCGCTCGTGGCGGAACATCGGGCCGTAGGTCCACAGCTTCAGCCGCGCCCCGCGCAGCAGGCCGTTGGTGATGGCCGCCCGTGCGACACCGGCGGTGGCCTCGGGCCGCAAGGTGAGGCTCTCGCCGTCACCTTCGGTGAAGGTGAACATTTCCTTCTCGACGATGTCGGTGAACTCGCCGATGGCGCGCTTGAACAAGCCCGTCTGCTCGACCACCGGCACGCGCACTTCTTCATAACCATAGGCCGCGAACAGATCGCGGGTTACGCGCTCCAGCTGCTGCCATGCGCCGATATCGGCGGGCAGCACATCGTTCATGCCGCGCACAGCGGCGAGCTGCTGCGCACTCAAGCGGCCTTCACTCCCATCGCCCACCACACGATCACGACCACGAGCAGCGCCACGGCAACCACCACCAGCGGCCAGCGGGCCCGGCGCTTGCCGCTCTTGCCCGGCAGGTGCGGCACGGCGGTGATGTCCGGCGATACGGAGGATTCCTCCAGCGTTTCGTAGCGGCCGGTCACCTCGTCGAGCGGCTCGCCCAGCAACTCGGTGTACTGGCGCAGGTAACCCCGCGCAAACACCGGCGCGCCCAGCGCGTGGAAGCGCCCTGCTTCGAGCGACTCGATCACCGCCACATCCACGCGCAGGCTCTCGGCCGCCTTGGCGACCGTAAGGCCCTGCCGCTCGCGTGCCGCGAGCAGCTGCCTGCCTATGGCCAGCGCGTCGCTCATCAGTTGTACGTGGCGCAGACGCTCAGCACCTGCGGCAACTTGCTGGCCTGGTTGGAATTGGGGAAGTCACGCGCGAGCTGCCGTGCATAGAGCTGCGCACTGCCGCATTCGTGCTGTGCCACGCTGGCGCGCACCGCGACCACCAGCACATCCGCGGACTTCTTGCCGGAGCCGAGGAAGTTCTGGGCCGTCTTGAGCGCTGCATCGGGCTTGCCCTTGTCGATCTGCAGATCGGCCAGGAAAACCACTGCGTCCTCGTACAGGGGGTTCATCGCCACCGCCCGCTCGAAATAGCCCAGCGCGTCCGCGTCGCGCTTTTCGCCGCGCAGGCACACGGCCGCATTCGTGGCTGGCACCCAGGGCTGCGAATAGAGCTTGTCGGCAATGACCTTCTCGAACATGGGCAGCGCGCGATCAATCTCCCCCTGCTTGCACAGGAACACGGCGTAGGTATTGACCAGCTCGGGCGAGTCCGGCGTGAGGTTCAGGGACTTCTGGTAGTAGCGCTCGGCGTCCTTGGGCTGGTTGAGCTGCTCGTACAGCAGGGCCTGGATGCGGTAGACATCCGGGTTCTTCGGATCCTGCTTTTCGGCCTTTTCAAGTTTGTCCTTGGCCGCCTGCAGGTCGCCCACCTGCAGGTAGTGCGCGCCAAGCTGCACGTTGTCCTTCGCGGCGCCCACCGGATCGTAGTTGGCGGTGCGGTCGTTGGTCGTGACGCAGGCGCCCAGCGCCAGCAGCGGCAGCAGCAGCAGGACGCGCCTCATGACTGCACCACCACCGGAACGGCGATGGGTCTGCTGCCCAGTCGCGTGCGCGTGCGGTCTATCACGCGGCCGGCCAGCTGGCCGCAGGCCGCATCGATGTCATCGCCTCGGGTCCGTCGAATCGTTGCCATCACTCCTCCCTTGAGCACCTGGTCGAGAAAGGTCTTGATCGCCTCCGGGCTGGAACGCCGGTACTGCGTCCCGGGGAACGGATTGAAGGGGATCAGATTCACCTTGGCCGGATGCCCCTTGAGCAGCCGTGCCAGCGCACGCGCCTGCGCCGGTGAATCATTGACGCCCTCGAGCATCACGTATTCAAACGTCACGCTGCGCCCGTTCGCCTCGTCGATGTAGGCCCAGCAGGCCTCCAGCAATTCGGCGATGTTGTGCCGGCGGTTGATGGGCACCAGCTGGCTGCGCAGCTCGTCGTCGGGCGCATGCAGTGAGACAGCCAGCGCCACGTTGCTTTCTTCGGCGAGCTTGTAGATCTGCGGCACCAGGCCACTGGTCGAAAGCGTCAGCCGCCGCCGCGAGAAATCGAGCCCCAGCTCATCGAGCAGGATGTTCAGGGCCGGCACCACGTTGCGGAAGTTCGCCAGCGGCTCGCCCATGCCCATCATCACCACATTGCTGATCATCCGCTCGTCGCCGGCCTGGAAGCCCAGCTCCTTCTGCGCCAGCAGCACCTGCCCGACGATCTCGGCGGTGGTCAGGTTGCGGTTGAAGCCCTGCTGCGCGGTGGAGCAGAAGCTGCAATCCAGTGCACAGCCGACCTGCGAGGAAATGCACAGCGTGCTGCGCCCCTCCTCGGGGATGTAGACCATCTCGAAGCCCTGCGCGTTATCGGCCTTCAGCATCCACTTCACGGTGCCGTCGGCCGAATCCTGGCGCGTGGCCACTTCGGGCAAGCGCACTTCGGCAATCTGGTTCAGCTGCGCACGAAAGTCCTTCGCCAGATCGGTCATCGCGTCGAAGTCGCGCTCGCCGCGCTTGTACATCCACTGGAACAACTGACGCGCGCGGAACGCCTTGCCGCCGCGCTCGATGCACCAGGCTTCGAGTTCGGGGCGGGTCAGGCCGAGCAGATTGATGCGCGCGTCAGTCATTGGAGTGCTAGCGGCTGTGGATCTCGGTCTGTGCAAAGAAGTACGCGATCTCGATCGCGGCATTCTCGGGTGAATCCGAACCATGCACGGTATTGGCCTCGATGCTCTCGGCAAGGTCGGCGCGGATCGTGCCCGGCGCGGCCTTCTTCGGATCGGTGGCGCCCATGATCTCGCGATTCTTCGCCACCGCATTCTCGCCCTCGAGCACCTGCAGCACCACCGGGCCGGAGGTCATGTACTTGACCAGGTCGTTGAAGAACGGCCGCGCCTTGTGCACGGCGTAGAACCCTTCTGCCTCGGCCTTCGACAGGTGCACGAGCTTGGCGGCAACAATGGTCAGGCCGGCCTTCTCGAAGCGGCGGTAGACCTCGCCGATCAGGTTGCGGGCGACGCCATCGGGTTTCACGATCGAAAAGGTGCGCTCTAGCGCCATGATTTGGTACTTCCGGCTGTGGCTAAAAAGAGCCGGATTTTACCCGAATTTCCGCAGGGT
>CAYWDZ010000135.1:0-8889 GCA_964456255.1 uncultured Steroidobacteraceae bacterium
ACCTGGTCAATCGCGGGCCGCAATCCCTCGAAGTGTTGCGCTACGTGAAGTCGCTCGGTGCGGGGGCGCAGTGCGTGCTCGGCAATCACGACCTGCATCTGCTGGCCCACTACTTCGAACCGGAGCGCAGACTGCATCGCGGCGACACCCTGCAGGCCGTGCTGGATGCACCGGACTGCAGGCCGCTGATGGAATGGCTGCTGTCCCTGCCGCTGGCCATCCATGACCCGGCGCGAAAGGAACTGGTGGTCCATGCGGGTCTGGTACCGCAATGGTCGGCCGCCGATGCCGCTGAACAGGGCGAGCGCGCCAGCCGGGCGCTGCGTGATGACCCGGAAGACTTTCTCGGCGGCATGTACGGCAATGATCCGGACATGTGGCGCGACGACCTGAAGAAGAAGGAGCGTCTGCGCTTCACCATCAATGTGCTGACCCGCCTGCGCTACTGCACCGCCGAGGGGCGCGTGAACCTGAAACTCAAGGACTCCCCGCAGCGCACTCCCGGCCCGTACGCACCCTGGTACAGCCATCCCAACCGCAGGAGCGCCGATACCCGCGTGATCTTCGGCCACTGGTCCACGCTGGGACTGTTGCAGAAGAAGAACCTGCTCGCGCTGGATACCGGCTGCGTCTGGGGCGGCTCGCTCACGGCCATGAATCTGGATGATCCGGAGGCCCGGCCCGTGAGCCTGGCCTGCCGGGCGCACCAGAACATCGAGTAACCATCAGCAATTGTCGCTGCTGGCCAACCGGCTGCAGTGGATAGGACTTTCAGCCCGCATGATTGCCGGTGTCAGATTCGCACGATGGGTCTTGTGGTGAGCCCGACCGTACCGACCGCAGGCCGGCGCGCACCTACCCTTCCCGCCGCGCGCTGCGCAGCAGGATTACCCCTCTTCTGTGAGTTCAAAGCAGACCGGATTGCCGCGGCGGGGCTCGCGGACCGAGCGGCAGCTCGGGTTGGTACTGCTCGGGAGTCGTAAGCGCCAGGTGCGCGAGGATCTTCGCGATCACCTGAAGGCTCCTCGATGCTCGCAATGACCTTGAGCTTGCCGCCACAGCGCACGCAGGCAGCGATATCGATGCCAAAGACCCGCTTGAGCCGCCGGCAGGTAGCCGCTGTGGTCGATGTGCGCATGCGTGAGGACCACCGCATCGATGGATGCGGGATCAAAAGGTGGCGCGGCCCAGAGGTCGCTGCGCGTGGCGGGGGACCGCCCACGGCGATGGCCACGTACTGCTCGTCGTACGTGCGGCTGTGGGACAGTCACTGGCCGGGCTCCTGGTCGGCGTTCAGGAGGCGCTTCTCATCGACCCGGGCGGCGTCGGCAGCGAAGCCGTGCATGGGCAGCAGGGCTGCCCAAGGCCAGGAGGACGTGGATCAGGCCCACGGAAGCCATGGTGCTTTTCCCCGATGTATCGATGTCTGGAAGGACTGCGCGGCTCGATCTGGCGGCGGGCATTCAAACAGCCGGGGCGAGTCGGGGTCAACCTTGAGGCCGCGGGCACCGCCGGCGGATGTTCAGTCGCCGATGGCCTGGTACACCAGTGCCTGGAATTCGGAGAGCAGGCGCGCGTCGTACGGGTGCTGCTGCGTCATCAGCACCGCCACCATCTTCTCCGCGGGATCGATGGTGAACCACGTGGTCGCCGCGCCGCTCCAGCCGAACGCGCCCGCCGATCCGAGGTTTCCCGCCGCGGCGGGATCCACCGTCACCGACACACCCAGGCCATAGCCCGTGCCGGGCTCCATGGTGCCCGGCTGCCCGCCCTGCGCGATGGCCGCGGGCAGGTGGTTGCGCGACATCAGCTCCACGGTCTTGCGCGAGAGGATGCGCACGCCGTCCAGCTCGCCGCCATTGAGCAGCATCTGCGCGAAGCGCGCGTAGTCCGCCGCGGTGGACCACAGCCCGAGCGTGCCGAAGGGATGATCGGCGAAGCGCTCGTACGTGGCCGGCCGCATGTCCACCGCCGGATTGGACGGCATCCCCTCGGGCACGTCGTGCAGGGTGACGATGCGGCCGCGCTGAGCGGCGGGCACGCGATAACCGGTGTCCTTCATGCCCAGCGGCGTGAACAGCCGCTGCTGCAGGTAGCGGTCGATGGGCATGCCCGAGAGCACTTCCACCAGCCTGGCCTGCACGTCATGGCCATAGCCATACAGCCACTGCTCGCCGGGCTGGTACAGCAGCGGCACCTTGCCCAGCAGCTGCATCTGCTGCGCCAGGGAATCCATGGTGTTTACCCAGATGCGGTTGTCGCGGTACAGCTGCGCCACGGGTGCCGGGCCGCTGCCGGCGCCGATGCCCAGCGTGTGCCGCATCGCGTCCTGCACCGTGGGCTTGCGGCGGGGCTGTTCCAGCTTCAGGCCGCCGGCGGCATCGGTGCCCGCGTACACCATCAGGCCCTTGAACTCGGGGATGTAGCGCTCCAGCGGATCGTCGAGCTGGAAGCGGCCCTCCTCGTAGAGCGTGAGCAGCGCCACGCTCACCACCGGCTTGGTCATCGAGTAGATGCGGAAAAGGTCGTCGTTGCGCATTGGGCGCTGCGACGGCCGGTCCGCCACGCCGAAGCTGCGCAGGTGTGCCACGCCGCCCTTGCGCGCCACCAGCACCACCGCGCCGGGGATGCGCTGCTCGCGCACATGACGCTCGATCGCCGCGTCGAGCCGCGCGAGGCCAGCTTCGGACAGCCCGGCGCGCGCGGGGGAGATCGTCGGCAGGTCGCGGGCCGGCGATGCCGGCGAGAGCATCAGCAGGGCCAGTGCGAAGGCCGGGGGGATACGTCTGTTCATCGGGCGGACAGGACTTTCAGCCCGCATGGTTGCCGGTGTCAAATTCGCACAATGGGGCATATGTCGGGCCCAAGGGTACCGACCGCAGGCCGGTTGCAGCAAGTCGGCCGGCCTGATCGCCTGAATCCACCCGTTCCGGCCGCCGGCTCACCTCGCAAGATCGCGCGCTTGCGAACCAGGTCAGAGGCCGGCGCGCACCTGCCGTTCCCGCCGGGCGTTGCGCCAGCAGGATTACCCCTCTGCGCTCGCTTATGATACTAACGCAGCATGGGTTTTCAGCAGGGATGCAGATGCGCAGACTTCGTGTCGTGAATGTAAGCCGGATACTTGTGCTCGTGGCAGCACCGGTGCTGGCGGTTCCCGGATGGTCAGCCAAGGCGACCAGCCAGCCCGCCGCGACCAGGGCTCAGGCCCAGAAATGGATGCCCAGGCTGCTGGGCCTGTTCCGCGTCGAAGGCAGTGCCGAACTGCGCGGCGAGGCAGGAACTTCGCAAAACCTGTCGATCCAGGGGCAGGCCGACTGTCGCAGCGTCTCCTCGTCTCTACGATTGGGTCTGACGCCTGGTATCGAGTGCTTGCTTGACATGACGTCGGTGCCGTCTGCTGCCGACGGCACTGCTGCACAGGATTCCGCCCCCACTCGGCACACTGCGGTACTGATGTACGCCATTGATCAGTCCACCTTCGGCGTATGGCACATGATGGTCGACGACGAAGGAGTGGCCGAAGGCGGCACTGGGCTACTGGCCGACAGCACGCTCGATTCGACTTCCAGGTGCGCGCGCATCAAGGGCACTTGTCTGCGCAAGGTGCGCATTACCGCCGGGCCGAACCCCGAACCAGTAAGAATGGAAATAGAAATGGAAGTGGACGGAAAGAAGGTCGGCGGTCAGCAGCTCACATTTCACCGCGGGCCGACCACACCATGAATCGCGCCGCCACTGGCTACATGATTCTGCTGACCTCCGTTCTGCTGACGTCCGTCCTGCTCACATCAGCCGCGGCCGGCGCAGCCACCCCAGGATCCAGGTCTGCATCGAAGGCAGGAGCCGGGAAGCAGGATCTGCAGGGCTGGCTCGCACGCCTCAGGGGAAGCTTCACCGTCAGGCACAGCGACATCGGAGAGACGAAATGCAGCTCACTTGGCCCCAGCGCTCCCGGTGCAACGCAGATGTGCACCACGCAGCAGGCTGCCACGTTTGTCAGCAGCGCGAATTGCCTCGGCATCGGTGACGGTCCAGGCCTGCGCTGCACCTTTGAAGAACTGCGACGTGAGCCCTCAGGGAAGGATGGCAGCGAGGTCGGCAAATACGCGCCCGCATCCTTCCTTTCCAACAATCTACCGGTTCGGGCGTTGTTCGGCATTGATCCTGCTGCCGGCAGGCTCAACGTGATGTTCATGGACTCCAACGGCGCAGGCTACAGTGGCCTGGGATCAATGGACGGCGACGATGTCACTTTCAAGGGAAGTTGCGAGTATGCCGAGGCAAGACCTCCTGTTC
This sequence comes from uncultured Steroidobacteraceae bacterium, assembly GCA_964456255.1. Classification (GTDB taxonomy): domain Bacteria; phylum Pseudomonadota; class Gammaproteobacteria; order Steroidobacterales; family Steroidobacteraceae; genus ZC4RG30. The sequence goes on from CAYWDZ010000135.1 coordinate 4,297, forward strand.
GCTGCACTTGGACGCTGTGGGTACATGCGCCCGCGGGTGGAAAGATCCGGATTGCGCGCAGCAGCGGCAAGAACTCGCGCTCGTTCGATCTGACCCGCGTTCAGGCGCCGTAGCGCCGGCGCGGATGCGTCAGTCCGGCGACGCCGGACTGGTAGGCCACGCTGAAGCGTTCGAGCTGCGCGATGGCTGCCGCCGGGTCTTCCCCATCCAGTAATTCAAATGCATCGAAGCCGCACCGCGCGAGGAAGAACATCAGGGTGGATAGGACTTTCAGCCTGCATGTTTGTCAGTGTCAAGTTCGCACAGTGGGTCATGTGTGGAGCCCGAAGGTACCGACCAACCGCGATTCGCTGGCCAACCCGGCGGAGCCTGCTGCAGAAGAAGAACCTGCTGGCGCTGGATACCGGCTGCGTATGGGGCGGCTCGCTCACGGCCATGAATCTGGATGATCCGGAGGCCCGGCCCGTGAGCCTGGCCTGCCGGGCGCACCAGAACATCGAGTAACCATCAGCAATTGTCGCTGCTGGCCAACCGGCAGCGGTGGATAGGACTTTCAGCCGGCCTGATCGCCTGAATCCACCCGTTCCGGCCGCCGGCTCACCACGCCAGATCGCCCGCTTCTCGAACCAGGTCAGAGGCGCAGCGCGCGCAGGCCTCGATGTCGATACCGAACACGCGCTTGAGCCGCCGCAGCAGCGGCCTCGACGCACCATGTCCTTGCGTCAACTGCGCACAGCACCTGGTCTGATTACCTTCCGTCGCCGGTCATGCGCCTCACGCTGGCAAGGAATCCCCGCCATGCCGGGTCGCCTGCACCCCCCACCTGCCAGTGCGCCAGCTCCGCCCTCTGCGTCAGCTCGAACAGTCTCGGCCGGTCATAGGGTTCGATCAGCGCCGGGCAGTGGCCTGGTCCTCGCGGCTGCAGGAGACGAATACGTGCGGCATGGGACGGGGAGTCGACGACAGTCGCAGCTCCGCCACGGAAATGGCCATGCAACGGACGCACCGTGAAACCCACTACGTAGCGCCATCTCATCGGCGACCGAAGAAGACCCACGATTTGGCGTGGTCAGTTCGGCTTGACAACGCCTTTCGAGGGATTGACTGTCGCGCCTATCTTGGCCTTGACGAGTTCTTCGATGCGATCGGCGCTGCCGATCAGATCGTAGTTGACCGGCCGTTCCCGCCCCGCATGGTCCCTTACCGCCTCGACCCAGTAGTGACTGGCCCAGGGCCCCTTGATGTATATCCCGCTTTCCTCCGAGTTCGCTGCCAGCCGCAGTTGCCGGGATTCGTCTGCCCGTATCCAGAATGCGGCGAATTCCCTGGCTGCAAGGGTGGCATTGGTGGTCGGGACGCCAGCGAGACCAAAGGCGGCGTTGTTCAGGTACCCGACACTGTCGGTCAGCAACTGTTTGGCCACCTTCAGATCGGTTCCATCGACGCTGGCCTCCACGCCTTGCTCCCACTTGGCGATGGCAGCCACGTAGGACGTCGTGAGGAACCACGCCCGAATGTGCGCTGGAAACGTAGTGGTATACCCCATCCGATAGATGATGTTCTCTTCAGACTCACGTTTCATCTTGATGATCTCGGCATACAGGGCTGCGTTGTCGCTGGGCAATCCCCGGCGCAGTTCCCATTGCGCGAGCACCAGGCGATGTCGATCCATCATCTTCTCCATTGCGGCAATCGCACTGGGCGGAATGGGGACATCATGGAAGAGGCGCTTGATCTCTTCGGCCGAGACAGAATACGGTTCTGGCGGAGGCAACGTCGGCAGCCTGGGCCGCTCTTGCTGGCGCGGAGCCGAGCCGTTGACGATCCAGCCATGGCTGGGATCAAACCCGCAATTGATGGCGTCGGCATTGTTGCAGGCAATCTGCCCCATCACCGGTGTGCAAACCAGCAACAGCGCACCGATTAGCAGTAGCTTCATTGCAATCCCCCTTGTGCCGCTGCGACCGCAGACTACGCCCGGGACGCGGGCATCTCAATCTCGGCGGATAGGACTTTCAGCCCGCATGGTTGCCGGTGTCAAATTCGCGCAATGGGGCCTATGTCGAACCCGAGGGTACCGACCAACCGCGATTCGCTGGCCAACCCGGCTGAGCCTGCTGCAGAAGAAGAACCTGCTCGCGCTGGATACCGGCTGCGTCTGAGGCGGCTCGCTGACCGGCGTGAACCTGGACGATCCTGCAGCCTCACCCACAAGCCAGGCCTGCCGCGCGCACCAGAACATCGAGTGACTAGGTGCGCAATTGCGCCACGGGTATGATGCGCACCCTGTTTCCCCTCGAGGCACCCCATGAACATCTCGATGCACAACGCATCCGTCGGCGTCTACATCCGCGTCCTGAAGAACCTCGCCACCATCCTGGACAAGGCGGAAAGCTGGGTCACCGAGCGCAAGATCGATCCCACCGCGATCCTGAACTCGCGCCTGGCGCCGGACATGTTCACGTTCACGCGCCAGATCCAGATCGCCACCGACAATGCCAAGGGCGCGGCAGCGCGACTCACTGGCCGCACGCCACCGTCCTACGAAGACAACGAAGCGAGCTTCGCGGACCTGAAGGCGCGGGTGGCCAGGACCATCGCATTCCTCGAGAGCGTGCCGGCGGCCGATTTCAATGGCGCCGAAGACCGCCCCATCACGCTGAAGCTGGGCCCGCCCGGCAAGCAGACCGAGCGCAACTTCACCGGACTGGACTACCTGCTGGGCTTCGCCACGCCGAATGTCTACTTCCACTATTCCATGGTGTACGCACTGCTCAGGCACAACGGCCTGGACATCGGCAAGAAGGATTACATCGGCGGCTGAGGCCGCTACCAGCGGGCCAGGCGCGTGGGTGGCCATGGCCCTGGCGCTGGTGGTGTTTGGACCGGGCCGCGTCGCCATCGACACCCTGCTCGCGCGCGGAAATCCCAAGGGCTGATTTCGCTGGTACGCTGCGCCCACGCCGGTCCAGTCGATCCGGCGTGAGGGGGACCATGATCGCACCCAGCCCGCGAAGGCTCATTGCAGCGACGGTACTTGTGGCCCTGAGCCTGGCCGCCCGCATCGCCGCTGCCCATCACTCGGGCGCGATGTTCGACTCCGCCCGCACCGTCACGCTGCAGGGCACGGTCAGGGCCTTTCAGTGGACCAATCCGCACAGCTTCATCCAGCTCATGGTTGATGGGCCGAAGGGCGCGCAGGAGTGGAGCATCGAGATGGGCTCGCCCAGCCAGCTGTACCGCAGTGGCTGGCGCCCGAGTTCGATCCGCGTCGGCGAACGACTGACCGTGGTGATCAATCCGCTGCGCGATGGCACCCAGGGCGGCGTCTTTGTCTCGGCCACGGCTGCCGATGGTCAAACCGTCGGCGCGCCGCGTACGAGTGGAGCATCGAAGTGAAGCTGCCAGTCCTGGTCGGCGCATTGCTGCTCGCCGGAGTCAGCTGCACAGCGCGCCATGACGACACCCGCGTAGAGGCCTTTGCCAGGTTGCCCGACTGGACCGGCTACTGGCAGACGCCATGGTCCGAACGAACCGCCACGCCCTCGGGCCGCAGCCGCGGCGGCGGAGATTTCCGCGATTTCCTGCGCACATTGCCCACGCTGGGTCATCCGCCCGCTCTGCTGCCCGAGTGGGAAGCGCGTTACAACGCGGCGCTGGCCGATACCGCCGCGCGGCAGGCGGAGTTCGTGAACTTCAAGGGCTGCGGCCACGGTGCCGTGCGGATGGAAGACACCTTTCCGTTCGTGTTCGAGGCGCCGATGGTGTTCCAGATCGCCATCACGCCCGAGGAAACCTTCTTCATCTTCGATCACGGCCAGGTCCGGCATGTGTACACCGACGGACGGGCGCCGCCTCCACCGGATGATCTCTGGCCCACGCCGATGGGCTTTTCACTGGGCCACTGGCAGGACGGCGTGCTGACCATCGAGACCACCGCGCGCAGCGCCGGCCCGATCGCACCGCTGCTCTCGCCCACTGAGCTCAGCGACCAGGTGCGATTCACCGAACGGCTGCGCCAGGTCGATGCGAACACCATCGAGGATGCGATGACGATCGACGACCCGGAGCGCTTTGCCACGCCATGGCAGGTCACCTTCCGCTTCACGCGGCTGCCAGGCATGGACCGCATGATCGAATTCGACTGCGACGAGAACGATCGCAACCCGCTCATCGACGGCAAACTCACGATTTCCGCGCCCTGACTCACGAGGAGAAGCAACCATGACCAGGATCACACAGGCGGCAATGGCGGTGCTCTGCATGGCGACATCGGCCTGCGGCAATATCACGGTCCAGAACGGCGACAAGAGCGCGGTAACGGCACTCGCCGACAGGCTGGCGATCGAGAACCTGGCCATGCGCTATGTCTCGCACCTCGGCGGCCAGCAGCCGGAGGCCTTCGGCGACTTCTACACAGAAGATGCGGTGTTCGATGTGAATGGCGCCGTCTACAACGGCCGCAAGGCGATCGTGGAGCTGTACGCCGGCATGGGTGGTGGTCGCGACGACAATGCCGCACCCGATGCCAATGGCGTCTCGCACATGATGCTGACCAATCCGGTGATCGAGGTGAACGGCGACACCGCGACC
>CAYWDZ010000136.1:0-8832 GCA_964456255.1 uncultured Steroidobacteraceae bacterium
CAAGAACATCAAGGCCATCGTGCGCATCCGCTTCACGGAGCGTCAGCCGCTCAACAGCTGGCAGGAAGCCGCGTCCAATGAATACGGTTTCTACGCCAACGTGAACCCGAATGTGGATCATCCACGCTGGAGCCAGGCCACCGAGCGGTTGATCGGCGGCGCTGCACTGTTCGCCAGGCGCCGCAACACCGAACCCTTCAATGGCTACGCCGATCAGGTGGCAGCCCTGTACAAGGGCATGGATCCGCGCAAGCTGTATTGAAGACCGCAGAGCAGTACCGCTATCTCTACAAGCCGCTGCTGTTCGTGGCCTGCGCCGCGCCAGCCGTGTGGATGGTGCTCGGCATTCTGGCCGCCCTGGGCAAGGTCAGCGTCGGCATGGACCTGGGGGCCGATCCCGTAAGCCGCCTGATACATGCCTGCGGCATCACCGCGCTGCGTCTGTTGCTGTTCACGCTGGCCGTCACACCGCTGCGCATGCTCACGGGCTGGAACAGCCTGATCCGCTTGCGACGCATGCTGGGCCTGTATGCGTTCTTCTATGTGCTGCTGCACTTCACGGCCTTTGCCTGGTTTGATCTTGACCTGAACTTCGCACTCGTCGGCGAAGAGATCGTCAAGCGCCCCTACATCACCATCGGCATGCTGGGCCTGCTGCTGCTGATTCCGCTGGCGGTGACCTCTACCAACGGCATGATGCGGCGCCTGGGCCGTCGCTGGACGAAGCTGCACAGGCTCGTCTACGTGATCGCCGCCCTGGGCCTGTGGCACTTCTGGTGGCAGGTGAAGAAGGACATCCGCGAACCGCTGCTGTACGTGGCGATCTTTGCGGTGCTGATGGCCTTTCGCCTCAAAGGGAAGTTCGGGCCGCCCACAGCTCCGGAAAGAACCTGAGTTCCAGCGCCTTGGCGAGATAGGGCACGCCGCTGGTACCGCCGGTGCCGCGCTTGGATCCGATGATGCGCTCCACCGTCTTCATGTGCTGGAAGCGCCACAGCTGGAAGCGGTGATCCAGGTCCACCAGCCCCTCGGCCAGTTCGTACAGGTCCCAGTCCTTCTCGGAGTTGTGATACACGCCGAGCCACGCGCCGGTCACCGCCTTGCTGGGCACATAGCTCTGCGAGAAGTCGCGGTTGAGCAATTCATCCGGAACGCCGTAACCGCGGCGTGACAGCAGCCGCAGCACCTCGTCATACAGGCTCGGTTCCACCAGCGCGCGCTTCAGCCGTGCGTAGTCCCCGGGGTTGCGCTCGTGCACGCGGATCATGTCGGCGTTCTTGTTGCCCAGCCCGAATTCCAGCAGGCGGTACTGCGCGGACTGGAACCCCGAGGAACGCCCGAGCAGATTGCGAAACGCCGTGTAATCCGCTGGCGTCATGGTGGCCAGCACCTCCCACACGCCGAACAGCTGTGCCTGCACCTTGGCAATGCGCTGCAACGCCTTGAAGGAGGGATCCAGGTCGTCGCGTACCACACACTGGCGGACGAAGGCCAGTTCGTGCAGGAACAGCTTGATCCACAGCTCCGACACGTGGTGCACGATGATGAACATGGTCTCGTCGTGCGCATCGGAAATCGTCTTCTGCGCCGACAGTAGCTGGGCCAGCTGCAGGTAATCCCCGTAGGACTGCGAACTACCCAGGTCCCAGTGCACACCCTCGCCGGTCAGGTCGATGCGGCCGGGCGGCTGGGATTCGCTGCTCACGCCAGCCCGCCGATCCACGCGGGCACATGCCGCCAGCCATTCGACAGTGCGCGATCCAGCATGCGCCAGCGCGGCACACAGGCCGCGACGCAGGCCCAGAAGCGGGCCGAATGATCCATGTGCCGCGTGTGCGCCAGCTCGTGGCACAGCAGGTAGTGCACCACCCGCTCCGGCTGGAACAGCAACGCCAGGTTCAGCGAGATCAGGCCCTGCACGGAGCAACTGCCCCAGCGACTGCGCTGGTTGCCGATGCGCAGCCTCGTGTAGTGAAAGTCGTGACGCTCGGCCGCCGCGGCGAGCCGGGGCGCAAGCGCCGCATGCGCGCGCCTCTTCAACCAGTGCAGCAGGCAATGCCGGAAGGCCTCGGAAGTTCCGGTACCGCGCAGCACCAGCACCCCGCCGGATTCCTCGATGCGTGGCCGCCCGCTGCCACCGGCGCAGAAGACGCGCCAGGTTTCATCGAGCAGCGGCAGATACAGATGGCGGGGCGGGAACTCCTGCGCCGGCGCCACCGTGCGACGCCGCGCCAGATGCTCGCGGACCCACTCTGCCCGGCTCTCGTAGAACGCCCAGGCGCGACGCTCGGACACGCCACGAGGTACTACCAGCTCCACCCGCCCACCAACCGCAATGCGCACGGCGATGCGACGTGCCCGCCGGCTATGGCGGACGCTGACCGCGCAGCCGCCGGGCGCGGCTTCCTGCCACAACGCCAACTGCGGGGACTGTGCGGAAGAAGCCGCTAGAATTGCGTCGAAAGCCACGGGCGCATCATAGATGAACTTCTACAGCGACAACACGGCCGCAGCGACACCCGAAGTCCTTGCCGCCATCGCAGCGGCCAACCAGGGTCCGTCCGCCTCCTATGGTGCAGACGAATGGAGCGCGCAACTTGACGCAGAGTTCAGCCGCTGGTTCGAACATCCGGTGCGCGCATTCGCCGTCGCCACCGGGACTGCCGCCAATGCGCTGGCACTGGCCACACTGACACCACCCTGGGGCCAGGTGTTCTGCAGCGTGTCATCGCATGTGGCCAACGATGAATGTGGCGCGGTGGAATTGCAGACCGGCGGCGCGCGCCTCACTCCGCTACCCGATGCGCTGGGCCTGCTGGAGGCCGAAACGCTTTCCGCATGGCTGACCGACCATCCGGTTTCCGTGCACTGCGTGCAGCCGGCCAGCCTCAGCATCACGCAGGCCAGCGAGTGCGGCACGGTGTACCAGCCCGACAGCATCGCGGCGCTTGGCAGAGTCTGCCGCCGGCATGGGCTCAAGCTGCACATGGACGGCGCCCGCTTCGCCAATGCACTGGTGAACCTGGGGGCCACGCCAGCCGAAGTCACGTGGAAGGCCGGCGTGGATGTACTCTCGTTCGGCGCCACCAAGAATGGCGCGCTGGGAGCCGAAGCCGTCGTGTTCTTCGATGAGGCACTGGCTGCCGGTTTCGAGCTGCGCCGCAAGCGCGCCGCGCATCTCTTTTCAAAGATGCGCTATCTGTCCGCCCAGCTGCTGGCCTGCCTCCGCGGCGACTTCTTCCTGCACAACGCCGCCCGTGCCAATGCGCTGGCTGCGCAGATTGGTTCGGCCGCAGGTTCGCGGCTGATGTATCCGGTCGAGGCCAATGCCGTGTTCCTGCGCTTCGCTCCGGGCGAGAAGGAGGCATTGCGTGCCCGGGGCTGCGGGTTCCATGACTGGGGGCCCCCGCGCGACAACGCCGGTCGCGTGGTGGTTTCCTGGGATCAACCGCAAAGCGATGTGGATGCACTGTGCGAGGCGCTGCGCTGAATGGAACTGATCGATATCGGCGCCAACCTCACGCACGAGAGTTTCTCCCAAGATCTTTCCGATGTGCTGCACCGTGCCTCGCGCGCGGGCGTGCACCGGATGATCGTCACGGGCACCAGCGTTGCGGCGACCGAAGGCGCTCTGGTCCTGCATGGGGAGTATCCGGACCGGCTGTTCGCCACTGCCGGGCTGCACCCGCACCATGCGTCGGACTACAGCCCGGCCACGCGCGATGTCCTGCGTAACTTGGCCCGCAGGCCTGGCATCGTGGCAATTGGGGAGTGCGGCCTGGACTACTACCGCAACTACTCGCCACGCGAGGCGCAGCTCAAGGCCTTTGCCGGTCAGCTGGAACTGGCGGTCGAATTGCAGCTGCCCGTATTCCTGCACCAGCGCGACGCGCATGCGGATTTCATGGGTGTCCTGCGTGACTACCGGCCCCGGCTCAGGGACGGCGTTGCCCACTGCTTCACCGGCCAGCGCAATGAGCTGGAGGATTGCCTCGCGCTTGATCTGGCGATCGGCATCACGGGCTGGATCTGCGACGAGCGTCGCGGTCAGCATCTGTTGCCGCTGATGCCGCTGATTCCCGCCGGGCGCCTGATGATCGAAACCGACGCGCCCTATCTGCTGCCGCGCAGCCTCAAGCCGCATCCGCCGACACGACGCAATGAGCCGGCATTTCTGGTCGAGGTGGCGCAAACCATCGCGCGGGCGCGCGGCGAGACGGTTCAGGAACTTGCCGCGCACAGCACCGCTGCAGCCGCGCGCCTGTTCGGGCTCCGGTAGGCCCGGGCTTCAGTAGCCTTCGTTGAATACCTGCGCGAAGAATCCGCGCTTGCGGCGCAGGGAACTTGGCGCCACGGCTGCACAGAGCGCCTGCCAGTTCTGGCGAAAATGCTCGCCCAGAACTCGCGCGGCGTCAGCCTCCACGCGCGGAAACTCGGCGCGCAGTGAATCCACCATCAGGGTCCAGCGCGGCAACCCTTTCGGAAACTTCGCACGCCGCGTGAACAGCACCCGCCCTTCCACCGGCAGATCACCGGCCAGGGAGCGCACCGCCGCAACGCGATCGTAGAGCGCGTGCTGGGGATTCTGGAAGGTGGTGCGGATGGCACCATTCATCACCGTCCACTGCGTCATCTGGTCGCCGCCGAAGATATTGCCGCGGATGTCCCTGAGGTCGATCACCACCACGCCGCGCGATGTCAGCAGCAGGTAATCCGCGTGCAGGAAGGCGCCCATGCCGTCGGGAACCAGCACGTTTTCCAGGTACTCGACGCTGGCTGCGATGATGCCCTGGTGCAGGCGTCTTGCCGCGGCGCGCCGGCGCAGGACGCGAACGGTAAAGACCACCATGGCAAGCAGCATCACGCCCAGCACCGCCCACAGGATCAGGCGGTTCTCTGGCGTATCGACCCGCTGCAGTGATTGTTCAATCGCCAGTTGCACGCACGAGCTCGCTCAGGGTGGCGCCGATCTCGGAAAACCGCGAGGGCAGATCATAGAGGTGCTGCAGGTTCGCGGGCACCGGCACCGGGCCCACCAGCGGCTCGACGATCTCGCGGAATTTGGCCGGATGGGCGGTGGCGACCAGCACCCAGCGGCGGGAAGCACGCTCCCCTTCCAGAAGGCGGGCATAGGCTTCAGCCGCAGTCGCGGTATGCGGGCACCAGGTCACCCCGTAGGCCGCATGGTCGGCCTGGATGCGCTGGCGGATCTGCGCATCGGAAATGGAACAGGCACTGACCTGCCCGGCGAGCTCGGCACCAGGAAACAACGCCAGTAGCCGCTCGAGATTGCTCGGATTGCCCACGTCCATGGCCGAAGCCAGCGTGGCGATGCTCGATCGCGGCTGCAGTCTCCCGGTTTCCAGGAAATCCGGCACCGTGCGATTGGCATTGTGGGCGAGCACGATGCGGTCGATGGGCAGGCCCATGCGGCGCGCCCAGACGCAGGCCGCCACATTCCCGAGATTGCCGCTGGGCACGATGTAGGAAGCCTTGTCGCCCGTGCGCGCCTGCACTTCCAGGCTGCTGGCCGCGTAGTACACGGCCTGCGGCAGCAGCCGGCCCAGGTTGATGCTGTTGGCGGACGACATTTCCACCCTGGCCCGCAGCGACTCATCGAGGAAGGCTTCCTTCACCAGACGCTGGCAGTCATCGAAGCTGCCGCGTACCGCCAGGCTCGTGACGTTGTCGCCCCAACAGGTCAGTTGCTGCTGCTGGGTTGGCGAGACCAGCCCCTTCGGAAACAGCACCACCACCTCGATGCCGGGCCGGCGATGGAAAGCCGCAGCCACCGCGCCGCCAGTGTCCCCGGAAGTGGCCACCAGGATGCGCAGCGGTCGCCCCGCGGAACGCCGGATGCGCGCCAGGCTGGCGGCGAGGAAGCGCGCGCCGAAATCCTTGAAGGCGGCGGTTGGGCCGTGGAAAAGCTCCAGCACATCCAATCGCCCCGAGGCGCCGACCGCGCGCAGCGGAGCAGCGAAGTTGAATGCCTCTGCGGTGATGGCGGGAATCGCGTCCGCGAGCGGATCACCCTCGGCGAAGCGGCCAATCAGTGCCGCGCCCAGAGCGGGAAGCGATGCCGGAGCAAGCCCGCCCAGATCCGGCCACTGCTGGGGCATGTAGAGCCCGCCATCCGGGGCAAGACCCTGCAACAGCGCTTCACTGAACGAGACCTGCGCGGACTGGCCGCGCGTACTCGCAAATTTCATTCGCTGCTCACCACATGCGCGCCGCCGGATTGCACCGGCACGATCCACTTGTCGGTCTCGATGCCCTGCCCGGCGAAGACGGCGACCATTGCATTGCGGACATTGCGCGCATCCCGCTCCAGACACAGCGCAAAAACCGTCGGTCCCGCGCCCGAGATCGAACAGCCCAGCGCACCCTTCTCCAGCGCCGCGCCCCTGAGTTCGGCAAAGCCCGGAATCAGCACCTGGCGCTGCTTCTCGATGATCACGTCCACCATCGAAGCCTTGATCAGATCCAGATCATTGGTGTAGCAGCCGGATATGAAGCCGGCGAGGTTCGCCGTCTGCCACACGAAATCCGACATCTGCACCGTGCCCGACAGGATGGCGCGCGCCTCCTTGGTCGAGACCTGCAGATGCGGATGCACGATCACGGCATGGATTTCCTCCGGCACCGGAATCTGCTTCACGCGCGGCTCGTCGATGCCGACGGTGAGCACCAGCCCGCCAAACAGCGAGGGAGAAATGTTGTCGGCGTGGCGCGAGCCGCTGGCCACCGCCTCGCCTTCCATCGCCACCTGCAGCAACTCGATGCGCGTCAGCGGATCTTCGAGCATGGCGTTGGCGGCCACCACCGCCGCCACTGCCGAAGCGGCCGAACCACCCAGCCCGGAGGCCAGCGGGATGCCCTTCTCGATCCACATGTCAAAGCCGAACTGCAGCTTGCGCGCGTCGATCAGGGCCAGCAGCGCCTGTCCGGCCGTGTTCTTCTCCGCCGCCAGCGGCAGGTCTTCCACGACGCCGGTGATGGCGCGGATGGTGACGCCGCGTTCAGGCCGGCGCACGAGCCTGACGCGATCACCCACTGCGTCGACCGAAAAGCCCAGGATGTCGAAACCGATGGCCACATTGGCCACCGAACCGGGAGCGAAGGCCGTGACGCGCGTGACGCTCACATCTGTGCTCCGAGATAGGCCGAAAGACGCAGCAGATCGGCAAACACGCCACCGGCGGTGACTTCCGGCCCGGCGCCCGGACCCTGCACGATCAGCGGATTGTTGTTGTAGCGCGCGGTGGCGAAGCGCACCACATTGTCGGTCAGCGCGATATTGGCGAAGGCGTGCTTCGCATCCAGTTCCACCACGCCCACCGTGGCCTCGCCCTGCGCGGTGATGCGGCCGACGAAGCGCAGCACCTTGCCGGCTGCCCGGGCCTTCTCGTAACGCTGCTGCATGGAGGCATCGTACCGCGCCAGCCCGTCGAGGAAGGCGTCGATGGAGCCTCCTGCAAGATCCTGCGGCACCAGGCTTTCGACCTTCACATCGCCCAGCTCGAGCCTCAGCCCCATTTCCCGCCCGAGAATGATGAGCTTGCGGGCCACATCCGTGCCCGAGAGGTCATCGCGTGGATCCGGCTCGGTGTACCCACGCTGCTTGGCATCGCGCACGATGGCCGAGAACGGCACCGAGCCGTCGTACAGGTTGAACAGGTATGCGAGGGTCCCCGAGAAGATTCCCTCGATGGAATTGATCACGTCGCCGGTTTCCCGCAAATCGCGCAGCGTCTGGATGACGGGCAGCCCCGCCCCTACCGTACCTTCGTACAGGTAATGCGACGCGCCCGCGCGGCGCGCCGACTTCAGCGAATCGTAGTAGGCCATGCTGGCACTGTTGGCCTTCTTGTTCGGCGTGACCACGTGAATGCCGGCGGCCAGCCACGCCTGATACTGCATGGCCACGGATTCATCGGCGGTGCAGTCCACGATCACGGTATGCGGCAGGTAGTCGACCTGCACATGCTCGACGAAGCGCGCCAGGTCTGATGCCCTGCGTCCGGCTTCGAATTCCTCCTTCCACCGCGACAGATCCACGCCGCGGTCGGAAAGCAGCATGCCGCGAGTGGCCATGATGCCGCGCACGCGCAGGTCCAGCTTGAACTCCCGCGCCAGGCGCTCCTGCTGCGAAGCCAGCTGGTCCAGGAACACGCGACCGACCGTGCCCGGCCCGATCACGCCGATCGACAACGTGTTGGGCGACAGATAGAAGCTGGCATGCGTGGCGCGCAGCGCGCGCGTGGCCTGCGCCGAATCGACGACCACGGAAATATTGCGCTCGGAGGCCCCCTGCGCGATGGCGCGCACATTGATGGCCGCCTTGCCCAGCGCATCGAACACCTTGGCCGAAATGCCCGGCGTACCGGCCATGCCATCACCCACCACGGCCAGGATGGTGAGCCCATCCGAGGCTTCCACGCTCTGGATCTGCCCTTCAGCCAGCTCGCGGGAGAACGCCGCGCGCACCACGCGCTCGGCCTTTGCGGCTTCGACGGACGGAATCGCGCAGCAGATGGAATGTTCGGAGCTGCCCTGCGAGATGAGGATCACCGAGATCTCTTCCTCGCGCAGCGCCCCGAAAAGGCGGTGGGCAGTGCCCGGCACGCCGATCATGCCGGCGCCTTCGATGTTCACCAGCGCCACGTTCTCGACCGTGGTGATGCCCTTGACCGTCAGCTGCGACGTCGGATGCGCGCAGATCAGCGTGCAGGGATGATCCGGCGCGAACGTGTTGCGGATCCAGATCGGGATGGCACGACCGATGGCCGGCGCCATGGTCTGCGGATGGATGACCTTGGCGCCGAAGTACGC
>CAYWDZ010000137.1:0-8795 GCA_964456255.1 uncultured Steroidobacteraceae bacterium
AGCTCCAGGTCGAAGTCGAAGGGCTGCTCGTGGCTCTTCAGCACATAGAAGAAACGCGCGGCATCATTGCCGACCTCGGCGCGCAGCTGCCTGAGCGTGACGAACTCGCCGGCGCGCGTGGACATGGGCACCTTTTCGCCGCCGCGGTACAGCGACACGAACTGCACCAGCTGCACTTCCAGTGAATCCGGTGGTTCGCCCATGGCCTCGAGGCCCGCACGCACGCGCGCGGTATAGCCGTGGTGGTCGGAGCCGAGGACGTCCAGCAGCAGGTCGAAGCCGCGCTCGCGCTTCTCGAGGTGGTAGGCGATGTCCGAGGCGAAGTAGGTCTTCACGCCGTTCTCGCGCACCACCACGCGATCCTTCTCATCGCCGAAGGCCGTGGCGCGGAACCACTGTGCGCCATCCTTTTCGTAGACATGGTCCTGCTGCCGGAGGCGCTCCAGCGCGCGGTCGATGGCGCCATTGGTGGCCAGCGAAGCTTCCGAGTACCAGCGGTCATACACCACGCCGAATTCGCGCAGGTCATCTTCCATATCGGCAATGATCGTCTTCAGCGCCAGCCCGGCGATGTCGCGGAAGTCCGCGTCGCCGATCAATTCCTTCGCGCGCGCAATCACCGCATCGATGTGCGCTTCCTTGTCGCCACCCTCGGGCTCATCCGCCGGCAGATTTCCGAAGACCTGGCCCTCGGGGCGCACCAGCATCTGGCCGGCCTGCTGCAGCAGTTCGGCGGCGATCTCGCGCACGTAGTCGCCCTTGTAGCCATTCGCAGGGAAACGGAATTCCTCGCCGCAGGCCTCGAGGTAACGCAGCCACACGCTGACCGCGATGATGTCCACCTGCCGGCCCGCATCGTTGACGTAGTACTCGCGATGCACGGCATAGCCGTTGGCCTCGAGCAGGTTGGCGAGACTGGCGCCGTACGCGCCCTGGCGGCCATGCCCCACGTGCAGCGGGCCGGTGGGGTTCGAAGACACGAATTCCAGCAGTACCTTGCGGCCGCCACCCGTGCCATTGCGACCATAGGCATCGCCAAGTTCGTGAATGCGCCGCACGACGCTGGCCTGTGCATCGCGCGCCAGGAAGAAGTTGATGAAGCCGGCGCCGGCGATTTCCACCTTGGCGACGGCCGGATCCTGCTCCAGTGCCCCGACAATGGCCTCGGCCAGAACGCGCGGCGGCTTGCCGGCGCTCTTTGCAAGGCGCATGGCAAGGTTGGTGGCGAAGTCGCCGTTCGCGGCGTCGCGCGTGCGCTCCACACCCACGCTGTCCAGAGTCAGATCCGCGGGCAACACGCTGCCCTTCAGGCGCGCCACCGCGGCGTGCAGCAGTTGTTCGATTTCTTGCTTCATAGGGGGTGCGCAAGTCTAACCGACCCGCGCGCGATCAGAAGATATCGAGCGGATCCACATCCAGTGCCCAGCGCAGCGAGCGTGCCGCCGGCACATCCTCCAGCCGTGGTACCCAGTCGGACAGAAAGCCCTGCAGCAAGCTGCGGCTGGGTGACTCGACCAGCAACTGGGCATGGAAGCGGTCGGCGCGACGGGCAAGGCTGGCTGGAACGGGCGGCTGCAGCACGACACCGGCAGGTGGGGCAAGCAGGGTGCGCGCCGCCGTGAGAAAACGCATGGTGCCGGCGGCGGTCGTGTCGGACGCGCGCAGCAATGCCATGCGCGCGAATGGCGGCCAGTGCGCTGCCTGGCGTTCGGCCAGTGCGCTGGCGGCGAAACCCTCATAGCCCCCTTCCAGCAGGGTCTTCAGCAGCGGGTTGTCCGGAAACTGGCTCTGGATCAGCACCTCGCCCGGACGGTCGGCCCGACCTGCGCGCCCGGCCACCTGCACGATGGTCTGCGCCAGGCGCTCGGCGGCGCGAAAGTCGGTGGCGAACAGGCTCTGGTCCGCGTTCAGCACCACCACCAGCGTGACATCGGGAAAGTGATGGCCCTTGGTCAGCATCTGCGTGCCGACCAGGATGCGCGCGTGCCCGGTGTGCACGCGATCGATGGCATCGGTCAGTTCACCCGCGGCGCGCAGCACATCGCGATCGAAGCGCTCCACCGGATAATCGGGGAACAGCTCGGCCAGCGTTTCCTCGACGCGCTCGGTACCGGCGCCCAGCGGATGCACCTCATGACCGCAGCGCGGGCAGCGCTCGGGCAGCGCGGCGTCCGCGCCGCAGTGATGGCAGCTGAGCCGGCCGCGCTTCAGGTGCACGGTCATGCGTGCATCGCAGCTTGCGCATGGCGCGATCCAGCCGCAGCCGTGACACAGCAGCGTCGGCGCATAGCCGCGGCGATTCAGGAACAGCAGCACCTGCGATCCCTGCTCCAGGTGCGCGCGCATGGCGACCAGTGTCTGCGCGGCCAGGCCCTTGTGAACGGCCTGGGCCCTGAGGTCGAGCAGCGCCAGGCGGGGCGGCACGGCGCTGCCGGCGCGTTCCGGCAATTGCAGCAGCGTCAGCCGGCCCAGCGCGGCATTGCGCAGCGATTCGAGCGAGGGTGTGGCCGAGCCCAGCACCACCGGCACCTTCGCCATCTGGCCGCGCATCAGCGCGAGGTCGCGGGCCGAATAGCGGAAGCCTCCGTCCTGCTGCTTGTAAGAGGAGTCGTGTTCCTCGTCCACGATGATCAGTGCGAGGCCGGGCAGTGGCGTGAACACGGCAGAGCGGGTACCGATCACGATGCGTGCGGCGCCGCTCGCCGCCTGCTGCCAGACGCGGGCGCGCTGCACATCGGTGAGGCCCGAATGCAGTGCCGCGATGGGGGCGTCGAAGCGTCGCTCGAAGCGCTCCACCAGCTGCGGCGTGAGGCCGATCTCCGGGCACAGCACCAGTACCGACCCCCCCAGCGCCAGGATCTGCGCGCAGACCTGCAGGTAGACCTCGGTCTTGCCGCTGCCGGTCACGCCGTCGAGCAGGAAATTGCCGGCGCCCTGCGCATGGGCTGCCTGCAGTGCACCGACCGCTGCGGCCTGTGCAGCGCTGAGCTCGTGCGGTGATTCGCGCAGCGATACGGAAGCCGCTTGCGCTGCGATGGCCCGCGCTGCTGCAGCCTTCGGCTTGCGCTTGCGGATCGCGCGCAGTTGCCTGGGCAGGGCGGTTGCCACGACTTCGCCAATCGGATGGTGGTAGTAACCCGCGGCCCATTCCAGCAGCGCGAGGTCCGCAGGTGCGAACAGGGGTGCCTCGTCCAGCAGGGCGGTGACATCGCGCAGCTTTTCTTCCGGTACATCCGTGTGGTCGGCAATGTGCAGGATGAGGCCGACGACTTCGCGCCGTGCAAAGGGCAGCCGCACCCGCATACCTGCCCTGGCGTCCAGCGCCTCGGGCAACCGATAATCGAACGTACGCCGCAGCGGCGTGTCGATGGCGACTTGACAGTACCGGTGTGCTATCACTGCGACACTTGATCCAGGGAACGGACCGGAAGGAAGATTTGCCTATGCACAGGAAGTGGATTGTAGGTCTTAAGGCCGCCCTGCTTGTCGGCCTGGTCAGCTGCGGTGGTGGGGGCAGCAGTTCGGGCGGGGGCGCCCCCAATCCGCCTCCTGGTGGCATCACCTACGCCGCAGGCGTCTACCCCGCGTCCTCCACCTTTGCCAATCAGTGCGCTGTGCCGCGCACCGGCATGTGTCCCTGGGGTGCGGCGTGTCCCGACAAGAAGGGCAGCGCCCTGGCAGAGAAGCACTTCCTGCGCTCCTGGACCAATGAGCTGTACCTGTGGTTCAGCGAAGTGGCCGACACCAACCCGGCCAGCGCCGGCGGCACGGTCATCGACTATTTCAATACGCTGAAGACCAATGCCGTGACTGCGTCCGGAGCGGACAAGGACAAATTCCACTTCACCTACGATACGGCCGAGTTCTACGCACTGGCCCAGTCCGGCACGTCGGTCGGTTACGGCATCATATGGGCCTCCGTCAAGCCCACAGTACAGCGCGAGGTGCGCGTGCAGGAAGTCCAGGCCGGTTCGCAGGCCGCCATGGCAGGCATCAGGCGGGGTGATCTGCTGCTCAACCTGGATGGTATCGACGTGGTGAATGACGCCACGCAGTCGGGCACCAATGCGCTCATTGCGGCGCTCTTCAGCCCGACGAATGGCTCTGTGCACACCTATCAGATCCGCGACCGCGACAATCCGAACCTGGTGCGGAGCGGATCGCTGACGGCGGCGCCCATCGCGTTCGACTCGGTGCAGAAGGTGACGTGGTTTGCGTCCCCCAGCGGCAATGTCGGCTACATCCAGTTCGACGATCACCTGGCTCAGGCCGAGGCGCAACTGGTCTCGGCCATCAACCAGCTCAAGGGCATCGGCGTGGCTGACCTCGTCCTGGACATGCGCTACAACGGCGGCGGCTATCTCGATATTGCCGCCGAGCTGGCGTACATGATCGCCGGGCCGACCCCCACCTTCGGCAAGTGGTTCGAGAAGCTGCAGTTCAACAGCAAGTATCCGACCAAGGATCCAGTGACGGGGGCAACGCTGACGCCGGTGCCGTTCTATACGAACGGGCAGCAATTCTCGGTGCCGAGCAGCACCAACCTGCCTTATCTGGGGCTGTCGCGCGTCTACGTACTCACTTCCAGTGACACCTGTTCCGCAAGCGAATCGGTCATGAATGGCCTGCGCGGGGTGGGCATCGCGGTCTACCAGATCGGTGGCGACACCTGCGGCAAGCCCTATGGGTTCTATGCGCAGGACAACTGCGGGACGAGCTATTTCTCCATCCAGTTCCGCGGCATCAACTACGACAATTTCGGTGATTACTCGGACGGCTTCTCGGCAACGCGCGTTCTGGGCGACCCGCGCGCGAATCTGCCGGGGTGTCCGGCCACCGACGATCTGCTGCACGATCTGGGTGACCAGGCCGAGGGCCAGCTATCCGTCGCGCTGGCCTACCGCAACAGTGGCAATGCAAGCTGTCCGGCGCCGGTTTCCATCTCGGGCAAAGTCCACGTGTCGCAGCTTGTGCCCAGCGAGGTCGACGAATCCCTGGCGATCAGGAAGCCCGACCAACCCTGGCGGAACAACCGGCTGCTGCGCTGATGTACCGCATCCGTGCGGCACTCTGGTTGCTGTGCGTTGCGCTGGCTGCCTGCGCCAGCAAGCCCGTGCCGGCGCAGGAGCTGGCGCTGCTCACCCCGGACAAGGCCAACGCTTCGATCCTGAAAGCTGCGGTCGAGGGTGAGCTCGGTGCACCGGTGGAGCTGTCCGCCGATGCGCTGACAAAGCAGAGTCTGCTGGTCGTTGAACGCAAGCCGGCGAGAGTCAACGGTCAGCTCATCAACGGTCGCGAGCAGGGTCGACCGGAAAGGTTCACCCTGCTGCTCGTCAAAGGCGAGTGTGTATTGCGCCGGGAGAGCACCACAAAGCTGCTGGCACTGCCCGGCGCGACCTGCCTCGGCAATCCGGCAGCGCGTTAGGCAACGAGGGCGATCTTGCCGAAGTGCTTGCCGGCCTGGAAGTAGTGGTAGGCAGCGGGTGCTTCGGACAGTGCAAAGGTGCGATCCACCACCGGGCTGATCTTCTTCAGTTCGACGAACCGCGCCAGTTCCTCATGCATGCGCCGGCTGCCCACATAGATGCCCTGCACGCGCGTTGCACCAGCGATGAGACTGCGCGGCGCGATGCCGCCACCGATGCCGCTGACCGCGCCGATGACCACCACCGTGCCCTGCGGACGAACCGAGGCGACCGATTGCGCGACCGTCTTCTCGCCACCCACTTCCAGCACCATGTCCACGCCTTCGCCGCCGGTGAGGCGGCGCGCCTCGACGCTCCATTCGGGCGTCGTGTTGTAGTTGATGGTTGCGTCGGCGCCCAGTGCACGCGCGCGCTCCAGCTTGGCATCACTCGAAGAGGTGATGATCACCCGCAGCCCCGCGGCTTTCGCCAGCTGCAATGCCCAGATCGAAACCCCACCCGTGCCCAGCAGCAACACCGTGCCGCCGGGCAGCAGCTCGCCCGTGTGGAACAGCGCGCGCCAGGCCGTGACGCCCGCGCAGGTCAGGGTCGCAGCCTGCGTGTCATCCAGATGCGCCGGGCTTCTGACCAGCGCCGTTTCGGGCAGCACGATTTCCTCGGCAAAGGTGCCGGCGCCACCGCCACCCAGTGCGGTACGGATGCCCGGCACAGTCATGCGGCCGTCCACCCAGTCGGGGAAGAAGCTGGTCGCAACGCGATCGCCAGGTTTCAATGTGGTGACGCCCGCACCGGTTTCCACGACCAGTCCGACCCCGTCCGAACCGGGAATCAACGGGTCTTTCGTGAGGGTGGGATACCAGCCCTGCACCAGGGCCAGATCCCGGAAATTTAGCGAGGTCGCCCGGATCCTGACCCTCACCAGACCGGGTCCCAGTGACACCGGCGACTCGTCCGCAAGCTTCAAGCCTTCGATCTGGCCGCCAGGCTGCACACGCCAGGTTTTCATGAGGTCTCCGGGGTTCCTGCGTTGTTTACAGGCCCGCGCTATCTTAATCTCTGCAGCGCGTGAACCGTACCGAACCACACCCTAGATTGGCGCCGCAGGGCGCCGCCGAACCGGAAGGCCATGGGCTGAACCAGCCGATCCTGCGCGCCGACGTGGCGGGGATGCCGCTGGAATGGATCGACTACAAGGAAGCCGCGCGACTGTATACGCAGGGTCAGGTGGCCTATGCGGTTGGTTCGCCGCTGTATCGCCTGCACGGCGGGTGCAATGCGCTGACCGGCCGGCGCACGATCCTGGAACTCAACTCGATCATTGCGACCATCGGCCATACGGCCAATCCCGGCAATACGCGCCACGACTACGTTCCGCCGCTGAACAACCAGACGCTGTTCCGCCGCGATGGCTACCTGTGCCTGTACTGCGCGCAGCGCTTCCCGGCCAGCGAACTGTCGCGCGACCACATCCGCCCCTTCAGCCAGGGCGGCGAGGATTGCTGGAAGAACGTCGCCACGGCCTGCCGCCGCTGCAACAACCAGAAGGCCTCGCGCACGCCCGAGCAGGCGAAGATGCAGCTGATTGCCGTGCCGTTCACGCCCACCTATGCGGAGTACATCTTCCTGAAGGGCCGGCGCGTGCTCGCCGACCAGATGGAGTACCTGCTGGCCCACTTTCCGCGCAGCAGCCCGCTGCATGCGCGCATCCGCGACTGGATGCACTGACGGCGCGGCGCGCCGCAGGGTTCACGTGCTGCACCTGATCGACGCCTCGGTGTACGTCTTCCGGGCGTATTACGCGATGCCGCCCGACATGGTGGATGGTGACGGCAATCCGGTGCATGCCGTGTATGGTTTTGCACGTTTCCTCTGTGATCTGCTCGAACGCGCGAAACCCGAGTACCTCGCGGTGGCCTTCGATGCCAGCCTCACGTCTTCCTTTCGCAACCAGATCTATCCGGCCTACAAGGCCAATCGCGATCCGGCGCCCCCGGACCTGCTCCTGCAGTTCGGGCGCTGCCGGAGTTTCTGCGAGCACCTGGGCCTCGCCTGGTTCGACAGCAACGAATTCGAAGCCGATGACATCATCGGCACGCTGGCGACGCGCATGCGCAGCGAGGGCCTGCGAGCCACCATCGTTTCGCGCGACAAGGACCTGGCGCAATTGATCGGACCTGGCGATGTGTACTGGGATTACAGCGGCAATGAGCGCTACCACCACGGCCAGATCGCCGACCGGTTTGGCGTCGCGCCCGAGCGCTATGCGGACTACCTGGCGCTGACCGGTGACGCCGTCGACAACATCTCCGGCGTCCCGGGCGTGGGGCCGAAGACCGCCACCGCGCTGATGCAGAACTACGATTCGCTGGAGGATCTGTACGCGCGGCTCGATACCGTGCGTGACCTGCCGCTGCGCGGTGCCGCGAAACTGCCGGAGAAGCTCGCCACGCATCGCGAAGCGGCGTTCCTGGCGCGCCAGCTCACGCGCATCCGTTGCGACATGCCGCTTGCGGTTACGCGCGCCGACCTGAAGCGTCGCGCGCCCGATCTCGCGGCCATCGAAGGTTTCTGTTCGACCAATGGTTTTGGTCCAATGCTGCAGCGTCAGGCAGCGCGGCTGGCCAGCTGACTTTCCGGGGTGAAGACATGAGTGACAAGTCCCTTGAATCCGTGATGCATGAGAACCGGCACTTCCCGCCGCCGCCGGACTTCGCGCGCAATGCCTACCCCAACAGGGACGAGCTGCACAAGCTGCGCGACCACGCGCGTCACGATCCGAACGGCTTCTGGGCCGAACAGGCACGCAAGGAACTGCAGTGGCACAAGCCATTCACGCAGGTGCTGGATGCCACCAATGCACCCAACTACCGCTGGTTCAGCGATGGCCAGCTCAATGTCTCATTCAATTGCCTCGACGCGCAGTTGCCGACCCGCCGCGATGCCCCGGCGCTCGTCTTCGAATCCGAGGCGGGTCACCAGCGCCGCCTGACTTACGGCGAGCTGCATGCCGAGGTGTGCCGCTTCGCCAACGCGCTGCGCAAGCTCGGCGTGAAGGTTGGCGACCGCGTGGTCATCTACATGCCGCTGGTGCCGGAGGCCATCATCGCGATGCAGGCCTGCGCGCGCATCGGCGCCATCCACTCGGTGGTGTTCGGCGGGTTCTCGGCGCTGTCCTTGCGCGATCGCATCGAGGATGCCGGCGCGCGCTTCGTGATCACCGCCGACGGCGGCTGGCGCGGCGGCAAGATCGTCGAGCTCAAGGCCGCCACGGACAAGGCGCTGGAAGAGGGCGCGAAATCGGTTGAACGGGTGGTCGTGCTCCGGCACAGCGGCGTGGCCGTGCACATGGATCCGCAGCGCGACCTGTGG
>CAYWDZ010000138.1:0-8719 GCA_964456255.1 uncultured Steroidobacteraceae bacterium
TGCGCGCCGAGGTTGTAGATCTCGTCCGGCTGCACCTGCTGCACGATGCGAATGAGGTTGGTGGAATCCGTCAGATCGCCATAGTGCAGATACATGCGCACACCGCTCTCGTGGGGGTCACGGTAGAGATGGTCGATGCGGTCGGTATTGAAAGAGGACGCCCGCCGCTTTATGCCGTGCACCTCGTAGCCCTTGCCCAGCAGAAACTCGGCGAGATAGGCCCCGTCCTGGCCTGTGACTCCAGTGATCAGGGCCTTCTTCGTCATCGACTGTCCTTGCTCCGTGCGCTGTCTAGAACGAATTCACCGCCGCTACCGACACAGCGACGTTATAGAGAATCTGGGTAACCGCCTGCCAGAACGGCAGGCGGGGCATGCGCTCTGCGTCCACTGGCACAACCACTGTGTCACCTGGTCGCATTTCCTTTGTGATCGCCACTCGACCATCAGCCCGCACTACATAGATGTGCGTCCGGTCGGCGCGACGGGTCGGACCACCACTTGCCTTGAGGTAGTCATCACGCGTCAGGCCAGTCTCGTACAGGTGCGAAGTCGCATTCTGAACCTCGCCGATCACCGTCACTTCCTGGCGCAGCTTGGGGATTACCAGCTCGTCACCATCGCGCAGCAGTACATCCTTCTCACTGTGAATGTCACTGGCAAGCAGACCAGGCAGATCAATGACAAAGCGCCCGGTGGCCTTCGCTGCCTGCAACTGGGAAAGCAGAGCTTGGCCGGCGAGCAGCGTCTCGCCCGCATTCGCCTGCCCCACGCGAGCTGCCTGCATGGAAAGGGTAATCAGGTCGGAACGCATGTTCTCGGAGAGCCGGTCCAGCTGCTGCTGTTCCAGAACCTTCAGATCGCTACGCATGAACGCGCTGCCTTGAGGGAAGGCCTGGCTCGTCAAGCCACCAGCACGATCCAGCACTTCGTGCAGGGTCTCGCCCTTGCGAATGGGATACATGCCCGGGAAACGCACTTCGCCGCGCAGCACGACCTTTGCCTGGTCACTCCATTCCGGCGTCTGCTGCACGAGCAGATAGTCATAGGGCTGCAATGCAAGGTTGGCGGCGGCATCACCCCGCCGCACAGCCGCCAGATCAACGGTGAGCAACTGCGTCTGTCTTGTGCCGCTGGCGTCCACGCTGTAGCGCGTCAGCTCGGCAGTGCCGCCGTATGCCGCCGACTCCAGGTTTCCACCGGAACGCAGCAGATCGGCCACGCGCATGCCCGGCTCCAGCGGATAGTCTCCCGGCACCTTGACCAACCCCTGCACGGTTACGATTTGCGTGGGCCGCGTCAGGCTGGACTGCAATCGCTGCTCGTCCAGCAGCGGCTTGATAATCCGTTCACGGCCGGGCGCCAGGTCAAACACGAAGATCTGGTCACGTGCGGCAAGCTGCGGGTCCGCAGCTGAACCGCGTGCGGCAAGTGCTGCGGTCAGGTCAGCTGACAGCAATGTGGCACGCCGCTCGGGGCCATTCTCGCGCCGGATCAGGATGTAGTGCTGGTCGGCGCCAGGCTTGAGTTCTTGTACAGACCCGATGACATCGCTCAAACGCATGCCATCGCGCCAGGCGAACAGGCCCGGGCGGTACACGAACCCGTCAAGTGTCACGCCTGCATCCAGTTGTGGCCGCAACGGCGCCACCTGCAATACATCCCCATTGCGTAATGGCTGGCCGCGCGCGGTCGCATCTCCCAGATTCACATCCAGCACAAGCCTGCGGCTCGTTGCATCGATGCGGGTCAGGCTGGCGCGACTGGTATCCGCCTCGGGTGTCAGCCCTCCGGCGATTCGCAGCAGATCTGCGATGCTGCCCTCACCCTGCAGCTCATAGATGGCCGGACGCTTCACCTCACCATCAACAGATACCGTGGCACCAACCGGTGGAATGAAGATGACGTCACCGGGCACCAACCTGGCGTCGTCGCTGGTATCGCCACCAATGAGCAGGTCGTAGAGATCCAGGCGGCTGACAATCTGGCCCTGGCGCTTCAGCTGGATCTCTCGCAGCGAACCGATGTCCGTGATGCCGCCCGAGGCGAACAAGGCCGTGGTGATCGTGGCGAGACCGCTCACCGTGTAGGAGCCTGGCTGCCTGGCCTCGCCCAGCACGAACACGCGGATGGTGCGGGTCTCGCCCATGGTGACGCTGACCTGCACCCCGATCATCTGCTGGGTGACGCGCGTCTCGATGACGCGTCGCGCGGCGTTGAACGTCAACCCACCGACATTGATGGGACCCAGCTCCGGGAAGCTGATGGACCCATCCCGATTCACCGTGAGGCGCCGGTTGGTGTTCTGGTTGCCAAACAGCTGGATATTGAATTCATCCCCCGCACCCACCACGTAGTCTGCTGGCACGGGCACGTTGGTAACGGGAGAAAAGGTTGCGGGCGAGTTGTCGAAGAGGTCGTACCCGAACGGCTTGAGCCCCGCGGCACCCTTCCTCTCCACCGGCAAGCGCGTCAGCTTCACACTGAGACCAGCCAGCGCCGGCTCCAGCATCAGGCGCTGCGTGGCCTGCTCTGCCGTCAGGCCACCCAGTGCGATGGGCGCGAAGCCCGGCAGGTTCAGCTGCGCACTGCGGTCGAGCTCGTAGGGGTTGCGCGCGAGCACCAGCGCGACGATGCGATCAAGGCGGCTCCTGTCGGCCGCCGGCGCATCGGCCGGGGTCCCAATCTGCAGCATGACCGTGTCGCGGCCTGCCAACACGGGAATCCTGGGTGCGGCTTCAGCCGCTGGGCGCGTGGCCGGTCTTGCAGACTGCAAGTCGGCAGCGGCGCCCGAGGCAGAATCCTTGCTCTCGACCTGTGTTGAACCGGAAGTCACGCGATCCAGCACGGCCTGCTGCTGCTCCGGAGTCAGGTTCTGGAAGATCTGCAGCTGCTCGGCGGTGGGAGTCTGAGCAGCGGCCGGCGCACAGAGCACCGCCAGAGCCGCTACTGCAACGAATAAGCGTGTCACGAACGATCCGTCTGTCCGCATGGCCGCCAAGGATACGCGATTAGCGCAGCGCCCTGCGCCACTGAATGAAGCCGAACAGCCCCTTGGCATCGCCGGCGCTTGAAGGGGCCTGCTTCTCGTAACCCAGCTGCAGGCCGAGGCGATTGTCGGCACCCATCCTGCCGTCCCAATCCAGTTGCAGGGACTTATAGGTGCTGCGCCCGGCAGTGATCGTGTTGTACAGGTCGACGCTGCCATCGCGATCCAGGGCACCATGGCGGTAGAGCAGTGACCAACGGTCGCCATCTGACTTGGTCAGAGACAGTCCGATGGAGGCCGTTTCAGAATCTGCATCAGTGGTATGACCGATGTTGCGCCCGCGGTAACGGTAGCCGCCAAAGAAGATGTACTGGCGATACGCAACGTTGAACTCTTCCTGTCGGTTGTACCACTTGACCTTGGTGTTGGCGTATTCAAGGTGAGTGCGCAGCACCGAGCCCGAACTCAGCATGAACCACATCTCGCCGCCGAACAGTGCGAGATAGCGCTCCGGGATGCCGGTGCTGCTGTTGTCCTCGCCGATCTCCTGCCCGTAGATCGCAATGGGCAGCGGCTTGAAGGGCGAGACGATGCGCACCTCGAATCCGGCCATCTGGTTACCGGGCTCCTTGGCCGGATCATCCGGCGCGCCGCGGATGCCCAGGTTGTCCTGACCAATCAGCATGCGGCCAAACGTGCCGATGTTGCACTCGCGACCCTCACCGCAGAACTGCGCCGAACGCGACATCGCAAACTCGAACCACGTAGAGGGCTTGAACGCCAGCCGCATTCCCATGAACAGCGGCTCGTCCACATCGGCGCGGTGTTGCTCACCCAGCCCGAAGAAGGTCGTGAAGTTCCACGGCCCCAGCGCACGCAGCACCGGCAGGTTGAAGGGCGTGCTGCGGATGCGGCTCAGTGAAACTGCCGGCATGGGCCGCGCATTGGTGGACAGGATCAGGCTGCCGTCGTAGCCCGGCCCCCACCAGCGCTCCTGCTCATTGGCGCTGACCAGCCAGTTGCCCCAGCGGATGCTGATATCGCTGCCGTCGAAGCGCAGGTGCTGGTTGTCGCTGGGGTCCAGCACGCCGGTGGCCGAGAGCGTGACGCTGTAGCGATCGGTGCTCGCGCCGCCGGTTGTGGTGAGCTCGCCATTCTCGCGGCCTGGTGTGCCGTAATCGCGCAGCAGCGCCGGCTGTCCGGCGGTGAGGCTCACCTCGCGGATCTTCCACACGCTGGCATCAGATGGCGCGGCCGTCGCGGCCTGGACGCGCGCCAGGACCGCGCGCAACGCCGGATCTTCCAGTTGCTCTGCCTTGATCGCGGCAATGGCCCCGGCCACATCAGCCCGCGCCAGCGGCCAGCCATTCATCGGCAGCTTGATGAGCCCCTCATCGGACAACAGCGTGATGTCTTCACGCAGGCGCAGGTCGTTGGCGGGGAGGAAGAAGCCCTGGGCGGCGGCGGCCAATGGCAGCAACGCGGCCGCAATCATTGCGACGCCGGATGAGAACTTCATGGGGGCCGACTATACCGGAACTGGGTGACCGCTAGCCGCGCAGCCTGCCCAGTGTCGCAAGCGTCGCGCGCAGCGAAGCCGCTTCGGCCTCGCCCTTGCCCGCCACCAGCGGCGCGATGCGCTCGGCCAGCTGCTTGCCGAGCTCCACGCCCCACTGGTCGAAGGCATTGATGCCCCACACCACGCTCTGGGTGAACACCTTGTGTTCGTACAGCGCGATCAGCGCGCCCAGCGTGGCGGGATCGACGCGACGGAACAGCAGCAGGCTCGCAGGCCGGTTGCCCTCGTGCACCTTGTGCGGATTGTCGGACTGCTGGCCAAAGGCAAACGCCTCGGCCTGCGCCAGGCAATTCGCGATGGCCAGGTCGTGCGCGGCCTGGTCGCCACTGGATGCGCGGGCCGGCAACAGGAAATCCAGCGCGGCGCGCGGCATACCCTGGTGCAGCATCTGGAAGAAGGAGTGCTGCGCGTTGTTGCCGGGCTCGCCCCAGACCACCGGGGCGGTCTCGCTGAACACCGGCGACCCATCCGACCGCACCCGCTTGCCATTGCTCTCCATGTCCAGCTGCTGCAGGTACGCGGGGAAGCGCGCCAGCCGCTCGTCGTAGGGCAGCACAGCCAGCGTCGGCAATTTCAGGAACTCGATGTTCCAGATTCCGATCAGCCCCATCAGCGCCGGCAGGTTCGCTTCCCACGGGGCGGCCAGGAAGTGTTCGTCCATGGCCGCGGCGCCAGCCAGAAACTCGCGAAAGCGCTCGGCGCCGATGGCGATGGCCAGCGACACGCCGATCGAGGACCAGATCGAATATCGCCCGCCGACCCAGTCCCACATCTGGAAGCGGTAGTCGGGATGTACACCAAACGCATCCATGGCCCTGGCGTTGGTGGACACGGCCGCAAAGTGCGCGGGCACGGCGGGCGTGCCGAGCGCTTCGGCCAGCCAGCGCCGCGCCGCATCGGCATTGGTGCGCGTTTCGAGCGTGGTGAAGGTCTTGGAGCAGATGATGAACAGCGTGCGGCGCGGATTGGCGGTGGCCAGCGTGTCGGCCAGGCGACTGCCGTCGATGTTCGATACAAATGCAAGGCGCGGCACATGACCGGTGAAGCGCCGCAAGGCTTCCACCGCCATGGCCGGCCCCAGGTCGGAGCCACCGATGCCGATGTTCACCACCAGCTCGAAGCGTTCGCCATCGCCGCCCAGCACATCGCCTTTGCGCACGGCTTCGGCAAAGCCCAGCATGCGTTCGCGCTCGCCATGCACCTCGCTGGCATACGGTGCGCCGGTTCGCCTCAGCGCCGTGTGGAGCACCTGGCGATTCTCGGTGGGATTGGCGATGTCACCGCGGTACATGCCGGCGATGCGCTCGCGCAGGCCGACTTCATCGGCCAGCTTCACCAGCGCGCGCAGCACTTCGGCACTGACGCGCTGGCGTGAGTAGTCCAGCGTCAGGCCGGCTCCGGCCACCGTCAGGCGCGAGCCGCGCTCCGTGTCGGCGGCGAACAGCTCGGCAATCGAGCGCTGCGGGAACGCAGCAAGCCGGTTCAGGTCATGCCAGGCCGTGGTGCTGGAGCCGTCGCGATGCATCGGGCTATGTTAGCCGCGGCCCGCATGCTGCACATACCAATCGAGGGTCTCTGCCAGCCCCTGGTCCAGGCTGGTTTGCGGCAACAATCCTGTCAGCGACTCGAAGGCCGCCGAGCCCAGCCCATAGCCGCGATCATGGCCGGGCCGATCCTTCACGAAATGGATCATGTCGTCGCGCTGCCCGGTCATGCGGCACAACCTGCGCACCAGTTCCAGGTTGGTGATTTCTCCGGTTGCTCCCAGACACAGGCGCCGACCCGCGGTGGCATGCGACAGGAAGGCTTCCAGGGCGCGGCAGAAATCCCGCACGTACAGCCACGCACGGCGTTGCAATCCATCGCCGTACAGCGGCACCGGCTCACGCGCCAGCAGGCAGCGAATGGCCACGGGAATGAGCTTTTCGGGAAACTGCCGCGAGCCGTAGACGTTGGAGCTGTAGGAAATCGAAACCTGCATGCCGTAGGTATTGGCCCAGGCCAGTACCAGCAGATCCGCCGCCGCCTTGCTGGCGGCGTAGGGCGAGCCGGGGGCATAGGGCGCGGATTCATCGCGCAGGGGCGCGCCCTCGGGTCGCGAGCCGAATACCTCGTCGGTCGACACCTGATGGAAGCGGTGAGCAGCCACCGGTCCGGCGAGCCAAACGCGCCGCGCCGCCTCCAGCAGGCTCACGACTCCACCCACGTTGGTGCGCATGAATGCCGTGGAATCGGCGATGGAACGGTCGACATGCGTCTCGGCGGCGAAGTTCACGATGCCGTCGAGGCGCTCCTCGCTCAGCAGCGTTTCGACCAGGGGCTGATCGCAGATGTCGCCGTGGACGAAGCGGAATTCGGGCGCGCCCTCTGCGGCCTGCAGGTTCGAACGATTGCCCGCGTAGGTCAGTGCATCCAGCACCACGATGCGCTCGGCCAGCCCGCGCTGCAGCCAGTGCTCGACGAAATGCGATCCTATGAAGCCTGCGCCGCCCGTGACGAGAAGCCTGCGCATCACACGCGGTAGTAGCTCCGATACCAGTCCACGAAGGCGCGGATGCCCTGCTCCACCGTCGTGGCGGGCTTGTAGCCCACGTCGCGCACCAGATCCTCGACGTCGGCATAGGTGTCGGGCACATCACCGAGCTGCAGCGGCAACAGGTTCTTCTCGGCCTTGCGGCCCAGGCATTGCTCCAGCGTCTCGATGTAGTGCGACAGATCCACGGGGCGGTTGTTGCCGATGTTGTAGACGCGATAGGGCGCGCTGCTGGTGGCCGGATCCGGCGCGTCGCTGTTCCATGCCGGGTCAGGCGTGGCAATGCGGTCCAGCGCACGCACCACGCCCTCGGCGATGTCCTCCACGTAGGTGAAATCGCGCTTGTGGTGGCCGTGGTTGAACACGTCGATGGGCTTGCCCGCCAGGATGTTCTTCGTGAACAGGAACAGCGCCATGTCGGGCCGGCCCCAGGGGCCGTACACCGTGAAGAAGCGCAGGCCGGTCACGGGCAGCCTGAACAGCGCCGCGTAGTTGTGCGCCATGAGCTCATTGGCGCGCTTGGTGGCGGCATAAAACGACAGCGGATGCGTCGCGGCCTGGTGCACCGAGAACGGCATCTTCGTGTTGGCGCCGTACACCGAGCTGGTCGAGGCATAGACCAGGTGCTGCACGCCATTGTGGCGGCAACCTTCCAGCACATTCAGCGTGCCGGTGATGTTGCTGTCCACGTAGGCCTGCGGGTTCTCCAGCGAATAACGCACGCCCGCTTGTGCGGCCAGGTGCACCACGCGCTCGAAGCGTTCGGCCTTGAACAGGGCCGCCATGCCGGCCGCATCGGCCAGATCCAGCTTCGCAAATGTGAAGCCAGGCTTGACGGTCAGGCGCGCCAGGCGCGCTTCCTTGAGCTTCGGGTCGTAGTAGGCGTTGAGATTGTCGAGACCGACCACTTCATCGCCACGGTCGAGCAGCTTGTGTGCGACATGCGAGCCGATGAATCCGGCAGCGCCGGTGACCAGGACCTTCATGCCACGGATCCTACAGCCTGCCGTCGACCTGGCCGCGCTTGAACACGTACTTGATGTCGTAGATCACGCTCGTCGGCTTGAGCAGCTTGCGCACTCCACGCACACCCAGCTTGCGGAATTCATCATGTGCCACGGCCATGATGGCCGCGTCGTAACGCGTGCGGCCGAGCTTGCGCAGCGGCTTCACGCCGTATTCGTGCCACGCCTCTTTCACGTCGATCCACGGATCGAACACGTCCACCGTGGCGCCGTATTTCTGCAGCTCGCGGATGATGTCCACAACCTTGGAATTGCGCAGGTCGGGACAGTTCTCCTTGAACGCCAGCCCCAGCACCAGAATGCGCGAGCGCTTCACGTGAATGCGCTTGGCGGTCATGTGCTTGACCACCTCACCAGCCACGTACAGCGCCATGTTGTCGTTGAGCCTGCGGCCCGCGAGGATCATCTCGGGGTGGTAGCCGATTTCCTGCGCCTTGTGCGTCAGGTAGTAGGGGTCCACGCCAATGCAGTGGCCGCCAACCAGGCCGGGCCGGAACGGCAGGAAGTTCCACTTGGTGCCGGCTGCCAGCAGCACCTCTTCGGTGTCGATGCCGAGGCGGTTGAAGATCAGCGCCAGCTCGTTGATCAGCGCGA
>CAYWDZ010000139.1:0-8656 GCA_964456255.1 uncultured Steroidobacteraceae bacterium
CACAGCCACGCCGGCCAGCCGCGCGCGCTCGTGCAGGGGCACGCCCAGCTTTTCGTACGTGGCAAGCAGCTTCGGGTCGACGTCCGCCAGGCTCTTCGGGCCATCGGTGTTGCGCTTCGGTGCCGAGTAGTACGAGATGGCCTGGTAGTCGATGGGAGGGTAATTGACCTTTGCCCAGTGGGGTTCCTTCATGGTCAGCCAGCGCTCGAGTGAGCGCAGGCGCCAGTCGAGCAGGAACTGGGGCTCGCCCTTCTTCGCCGAAATGAAGCGCACCGTTTCCTCGTCGAGGCCGGGCGCGATCGTGTCGGATTCGATTTCGGTGACGAACCCGTGCTGATACCCGCGGGCCAGCACCGATTCGAGTTGTGGATCCTGACTCATCGGTTGACTCCTGCGACCACGCCATTGCGCAGGCGCACATCGAACAGCGCGAAATGCCGCGGGTTGCTTTCCAGGCCCGCGAGTTCCGCGAGCGTGATTTCCTGCAATGACTGACGAATGGCGCGATTGATCCGCTGCCAGCTGCCCCCGACATTGCAGCTTGGCTGCAGGTCGCAGCGGCTGCTGCTGGTGGCGCATTCAGTCAGTGCCAGAGGACCTTCCATGGCATCCAGGATCGTGGCGGCACTGATCTGCCGTGCGGGGCGCGCCAGCCGGTACCCGCCACGCAGTCCGCGGGTGGAGTCCACCAGCCCGGCGCGTTGCAGTTGTTTGAGAAGCTTGCTCGCGGTGGGTGGCGCCAGATGGCACAGGCGGGCCACGTCGGCCGCGGTGCGTCGTGTATCGGCGTCGCGGGCGAGCGCTGCCAGGATCACCGTGGCGTAGTCGGTCAGTTTGCTGATGCGTATCACGAGCGGGAGCCGTCATTCTGGAAAGGGGACGATTTTAGTCCCATATTGTCACCCTGTCATCGGGCGCAGCGCAGCGCGGGGCTCCCGTCGGGGAAGAATGACTGGCAGAGCAGGTCGTTTCCCGGACATATCACCGCAGATCCTGCGTATTTGCCTCGCGTGGAGGGGCAACCTAACATGCGCTTCCCGCACCGACGGACCCCACACCCGAGGACAATTCATGAGCATTGTCGAGCAGCAGGCCGCAAAGATCCGCAACCAGCCGGGCTTCATCGCAGCCCTTGATCAAAGCGGCGGCAGCACCCCGAAGGCGCTGAAGCTGTACGGTGTGGCCGAGAACACCTACTCGGGCGAAGCGCAGATGATGGATCTGATCCACACCATGCGTTCCCGCATCATCACCAGCCCCGCATTCGGTGGCAATCGCATTGCCGGGGCGATCCTGTTCGAAGCGACCATGGATAGGGATATCGGGGGAGTGCCCACGGCGGAGTTCCTGTGGACCCGAAAGCAGGTGGTGCCGTTCCTGAAGATCGACAAGGGTCTGGCGGATGAGGCCAATGGTGTGCAGCTGATGAAGCCGATGCCGACGCTGGATGCGCTGCTGGCCAAGGCGAAGTCCAAGGGAATCTTCGGCACTAAGGAGCGCTCGGTCATCAAGCAGGCCAATGCCGATGGGATTCGTGCCGTGGTGGCGCAGCAGTTCGAGGTGGCAAAGCAGATTCTCGCTCACGGTCTGACGCCCATCGTCGAGCCGGAAGTGGATATCAAGTGTCCCGACAAGGCGGCTGCTGAAAAACTGCTCAAGGCGGAATTGCTCGCGCAGCTCAACCAGCTGCCACCCACCCAGAAGGTGATGCTGAAGCTGACGCTGCCGGAGGTGGACAACTTCTACCGGGAGCTGGTGGCGCATCCGCGCGTACTGAAGGTTGTCGCGCTGTCGGGCGGCTATTCGCGCGACGAAGCCAATGCCCGGCTCGCCCGGCAGAACGGCGTGATCGCCAGTTTCTCGCGTGCGCTCACCGAGGGACTCACCGCGCAGCAGTCGGATGCCGAGTTCAACGCGGCGCTCGACCGGTCGATCGAGAGCATCTTCCAGGCATCGAAGACCTGAGCCGCGCGATGACGGACAGCGAGGCGTCAGCGACTGCGCCGGTGGTCGAGATTCACGGGGTGCGGTACAGCGCTGGCACCCGGCAGATCTTCGACGGGCTCGACCTGACGGTGAAGCGGGGCAGCATCACCGCGGTGATGGGTCCTTCCGGCACTGGCAAGACCACCGTGCTGCGCCTGCTGACCGGGCAGATCTTTCCCAGTGCAGGCACGGTGCGGGCGCTCGGCCAGGATGTGGGTTCCCTGAGCCATCGCGAACTGTTTGCGCTCCGGCGCCGCATCGGCATGCTGTTCCAGAACGGCGCCCTGCTGACCGACCTCAATGTGTTCGAGAACGTGGCCTACCCGGTGCGCGAACATTCCAGACTTCCGGAGCCCATCCTGCGCCGGCTGGTGCTGATGAAGCTCGAGGCGGTGGGATTGCGTGGTGCGGAAGGGCTGATGCCACAGCAGCTCTCGGGCGGCATGGCGCGTCGTGTGGCGCTGGCGCGTGCCATCGTGATGGATCCGGAGCTGCTGGTGTACGACGAACCCTTCGTCGGACTGGATCCGGTATCCATGGGCGTGGTGGTGCGCCTGATCCGGCATCTGAACGACGCACTGGGCATCACCAGCATCGTGGTTTCGCACGATGTGGCCGAGGTCGGAACCATCGCGGATTACAGCTATTTGCTGGACGGAGGCCATGCCATCGCCCAGGGCACCACGGCCGAACTCAATGCGAGCACCGATCCGGCCGTGCGGCAGTTCATGCAGGGCGCGAGCGATGGCCCGGTATCCTTTCACTATCCGGCGGGTAATTACGTGGGCGCGCTGCTCGACAGCAGCGACGTGAAGTTGCCGCGTTCGGGGCGCACTCCGGCGCAGGGGGCCGGCCTGCCATGATGGCCGCCATCCGCCAGTTTGGTGCGGTGACACTGTTCCTGCTGCGCACCCTGGCCGCTTGTGTGCCCGCATGGAAGCGGCCGGCAGCGATCGTGCGCCAGGTCTACAACAGCGGCGCCCGCTCGCTGGTCATCATCATGCTCTCGGGGCTGGTCGTCGGCATGATCATGGGGCTGGCCTTTTCCGACATGCTCGCGCGCTTCGGCAGCGAATCGGCGCTGGGTGTGGCGGCCGGCTTTGCGTTGCTCAAGGAACTGGGGCCGGTGCTGACGGCTCTGCTGTTCGCCGGACGGGCGGGTACTTCACTGGCTTCCGAGATCGGCCTGATGCGTGCCACCGACCAGCTCACCGCCATGCAGGTCATGGCGGTCGACCCGATGCGCAGCGTGGTGGCTCCGCGCTTCCTCGGCGGCGTCATCGCCATGCCGCTGCTGGTGGCCATCTTCAACATATTCGGGTTGTACGGCACGCAGCTGATCGGTGTCGCGGTGATGGGCGTGGATGCCGGCACGTTCTGGTCGCAGATGCAGAACGCGCTGGACATCTCCGATGTGAACGAGGGCCTGGTCAAGAGCCTGGTGTTTGGGGCGGCCTGCACCCTGATGGCGGTGTATTACGGCTACAACGCCGAGCCCACCGCCGAAGGGGTGGGCCTGGCCACCACCCGCACGGTCATTGCCTCCTCGGTGCTGGTACTCGTGTTCGATTACATGCTGACAGCCGCCTTTCTGTAGATTCAGCAGCGGTTAAGTGGTCCAAATGGAGAATCAACAGCCATGAAAAATGAGCGCAGCCTTGAGATCGGCACCGGTCTGTTCGTGCTGCTGGGGTTCGCGGCGCTGGCCTTCCTGACCACCCAGCTCCCGGGCAGCCAGCTCGGCGTGGTGACGCAGTCGGGCGGCTACCAGATCAAGGCCAGATTCGAGAATGTCGGTGATCTGCAGACCGGCGCTCCGGTCAGCATGGCGGGCGTCAAGGTCGGGCGGGTCAGTGGCGTGAGCTTCGACTCCACGGACTACAAGGCAGTGGTCACGATGCAGATCGACAGCAACTTCGACCGCATCCCGGATGACTCCTGGGCCAATGTGGAGACTTCCGGGTTGCTTGGCGCCAAGTATGTCGGCCTCGATGCCGGCGGCTCGGAGACCTTCCTTGCCGATGGTGGCGAGATCGAGAATACGCAGTCGGCCATGGTGCTGGAAAAGCTGATCAGCAAGCTGTTTGCCGCGTTTGCCGGCAACGACGATTCGTCGAAGGAGTAGCAGTCATGCGCAGGTTTGAGGCTGGATTGATGGTCTCGGTCACATTGCTGCTGGCAGCCGTGCGGCTGCAGGCTGCCGAGGTCATCGACAGTTCCACGCCGCAGAAGCTGATCGAGAGCAGCTCCAGGGTGCTGCTGGCGGATCTGGATGCCAACCGTGCGGCCTATCGCAAGGACATCAGCGGTCTCTACAAGGTGATTGACCGGCAGTTCCTGCCGCATGTGGATGTGCCCTATGCGGCGCAGCAGGTGCTCGGCAAGCACTGGCGCGAGGCCACGGCCGAGCAGCGCAAGCGCTTCACCGATGCGCTGTACCAGTCGCTGCTGCAGACCTACGGCAAGGCGCTGCTGGATTTCACCAGCGACCAGATGAAGATCCTGCCTTCGCAGGACGACGCTGCGGCCACGCGCTCGAGCGTGCGCACCAAGATCCGCACCAGCAATGGCACGGATGTGGCGGTGAACTACACGCTGCGCAAGGCCGATGGCCAGTGGAAGGTGTGGGATGTGGTGATCGAGGGCATCAGCTACGTGAAGAGCTTCCGCGACGATTTCGGCACCGAGATCGACCAGAAAGGCCTCGAGGCATTGCTGTCCCGCCTGGAAAGAGGCCAGCTCAAGGGTGGCTAGATGACCCGCGCCACTGCACAGCTGGCCGATCGCGGCGAGGGGCGCTGCATGCTTTCGGGCAGCCTGACGCTCGAGACCGCGCCCTGGTTGTGGCGCGAACTGCAGTCCGGTGGGCTGCTGACTTCCGCTACCGAGGCTGATCTTTCCGGGCTCACTGAATCCGACAGCGCGGGGCTGGCCCTGCTGATCACCTGGCGTGCCTGCCGCAGGCGTGCCGGAGGCGACATGAATTTCACCGGCATGCCGCACCGACTGCGGCTGCTGGCTGAACTGACCGGTGCACAGGCTGCCCTGCTGTCCACCAGCGCGGCAGCCGCGTGAGTGCCTGACAGCACGCTGCCGCGCTTTGCGGATGTGCTGGCCGCCGCCGGCCGGCTGCACGGGGTCGCGTATCGCACCCCGGTCCTGCAATCGGTCCAGATGGATGCCGCCCTGGGTGCGCAGCTGTTCTTCAAGTGCGAGAACCTGCAGCGCGGTGGCGCGTTCAAGTTCCGTGGCGCCTGGAATGCCCTGTCATGTCTGGATGCCGCCCAGCGCGAGCGCGGCGTGGCGGCCTACTCCTCAGGCAACCATGCCCAGGCCGTGGCGGGTGCCGC
Organism: uncultured Steroidobacteraceae bacterium; assembly: GCA_964456255.1. Taxonomy (GTDB): domain Bacteria; phylum Pseudomonadota; class Gammaproteobacteria; order Steroidobacterales; family Steroidobacteraceae; genus ZC4RG30. The sequence goes on from CAYWDZ010000139.1 coordinate 5,337, forward strand.
CCGGCTGCAGGGAGTGAGCGCCACCATCGTGATGCCCGCCGATGCGCCAGCCATCAAGCGGCGGGCGACCGAGCAGTACGGCGCGCGGATCGTCACCTATGACCGCTACCGCGAGGATCGCGTGGCCATTTGCCAGGCACTGGCAGAAGAGCAGGGGCTGGCGGTGATTCCACCTTTCGATCATCGGGACGTGATCGCGGGGCAGGGTACGGCGGCGCTGGAGTTGCTGGAGGAGGTCGGCGCGCTCGATGCGCTGTTCGTCCCGCTTGGCGGCGGTGGCCTGCTCGCCGGGGCGCTGCTCAGCGTCGCCGAGAAGTGTCCGGACTGTCAGGTATTCGGAGTGGAGCCCGCGGCTGGCGATGACGGACGCCAATCCCTGCGTCGCGGCGAGCGCGTGCGCATTGCGGTGCCAGACACCATTGCCGACGGTGCGCAGACCCAGCAGCTGGGAGCGCTGACCTTTCCGATCATTCGCGGGGGCGTGACGGACATTCTCGCGGTGCCCGATGTCGCGCTGGTCGAGCAGATGGTCAATCTGGCCGAAGCGCTGAAGCTGATCGTCGAGCCTACCGGCGCGCTGGGCCTGGCCGGTGCCTGTTCACTGGGTGACGCCCTGCGCGGGCGCCGCGTCGGCGTCATCCTGAGCGGGGGCAACATCGACCTGGCTGGCCTCGTCCGGCTGTTGCACTGAGTTGTCGCCAGGCGGATCCATCGGTTCCTCGTCCTCGAAGATCTCGAATTCGTCCTCGCTGGATGCTGCGCCGTCCTTCATCTGGAATTCGCGCCGTTGCAGGTAGGCATTGCGCATGAAGGCATAGGGATCAAATGAATTGGTGATCAGATCGTCGGTGGACAGCAGTGCCGCGCGCGTGTCGATGAGAGACGCCACCGTAACACCTGCCTGGGCTTTCCAGTCATCGATCAGGTAGGTGTCCGGCTCGCTGAAATGGTCGGCAACGAGGCCGAAGCCGTCACGCACTGTGGACGGGCCGAAGATGGGGATTACGAGGTAAGGCCCCGAAGGCACGCCCCACTTGCCCAGCGTCTGGCCGAAATCCTCGTCATGCGCGGCCAGTCCCATCTGCGCGGCCGGATCAAACAGTCCGCCGATGCCGATTGTGGTGTTGACGAGCAGGCGCGTGGTATCGGTGAGGAACTGCACGCCCTTGCCCTGGAGCAGGTCATTGAGAATGACCGTCGTGTAGGCGAGGTTCTTGAAGAAGTTGCCGACGCCGGTGCGGACGGGGGCGGGCGTGACCTTTGCATAGGCCCTGGCAACCGGTTTGGCGACAGCACGGTCCAGTGTGTCGTTGAAGACATAGACGGAGCGATTGAATCGCTCGAAGCGATCGCGTGAATCGCGCTCGGTGCCCGGTGGCAGCGAGGCGCAGGCGGGAAGCAGGGCTGCGATGGCCAGGCCCGCCAGAAACTTTCTGACTTGCATTGATCGGCAGTTTATCAGTCCGTGCGCGAGACGCGATTGTGGCGCTGTTCGCTCACGTAGCCGGCCAGTTCGTCGCGCCTGGCCCGGAAGCGCTTGCGCTGCACATCGTTGATTCCCGGTGTGTTGAGCGCCATGTCCAGCTGTGTGGTGGCCAGCATCAGGTCGCCGCTGGCGACGTGCAGTTCCGCCATGTAGGAGTAGGCGTCGGCGGTATCCCCGGCGGCACTGGCTGCCAGCGCGATCAGGCGAATCTGCTCCGGCGTCGGCATGACCTTGTTGAACAGGTCCAGCAGCAGCACGTGAGCCTTCCTGGCTTCACCGGTCTGCATCAGCACTTCTGCATAACGGACCGTCAGTGGCACATTGCGTGGTGACAGTGCCAGTGCCTGGTCGAAGGTGCTGTGTGCGGCTTCGGTGTTGCCCGCTGCCATCTGGGCCTGTCCCAGCGCACTGCGCAGCAGCGACAGCTCCGGCTGGGTCTTGACCAGGTGCGCCAGCAGCCCGACCGCGACCTTCGGGTCACCGTACTTGAGCTCCGCGAGTGCCGCACCGTACTGCAGCGCGCCGTTTTCCGGATCGGCACTGCGCGCGTGCTCGTAATACCGGCGCAGGTCCGAATTGCTGCTGCCCGTTTCCACGCGCAGCCGCTCGCGGATGTACGCGTAGCTCGCCGATTCCGGCCGCCGCTGATAGGCCGAAAGCCCGGCGATGCGGGCCCGTGCTTCGGCGATGCGTGTCTCATCGATCGGATGGTCCATCAGCAGCACGGGAATCATGTCGGTGGCCGTGCCGCGCTGGCGCATCATCGTGGAAAAGAAGGCAGCCATGCCGTTCGGATCGAAACCGGCGGCTGCCATGTAGCCTATGCCGACACGGTCAGCCTCGGTTTCCTCCATGCGCGTGAAGTTGATCTGCTGCTGCATGGCCGCGCCCTGGCCCACCGCGATGATGCCCGGCAGCGCATTGGCGTTGCCGGTGACAGCGCCGATGAGTACCGCGCCCAGCATCGTGGCCATCGTGGTCAGGTTGCTGTGCGCCTGTGCCTGCACCGCGCGCGCGATGTGTCGCTGCACCACGTGGCCCACCTCGTGGGCAATGACGCCGGCCAGCTCGGATTCGCTGTCGGTCAGCAGGATCAGTCCGGTGTTCAGGCCGATGAAGCCACCGGGCAGCGCAAAAGCATTGATGGACTTGTCACGTACGGCGAAGAAACTGAATGTCTGCTGCCCGTCCTGTGCTTCCACGGTCACGCGCGAGCCCAGGGCCTGCAGGTAGTCGGCCGTTTCCGGATCATCCAGTATCGCGTTCTGGCTGCGCAGGTCGCGCATCATCATCCGGCCGATCTGGTATTCGTCGTCACGGCTGAGCGCCGCGTTCGCGCTGCTGCCCAGGTCCGGCAGGGAATCGGCGACGGCCGTCGGCCCCGTGGGGACACGGATGCCGGTGATCTGTGCCTGCGCGGCGCCGATCGTGGCGGCGAGGAGCCCGGCAATCAGCAGCTGTTTCAGGGCGTTCGGGAGGCGCATAAGCCTGATGAAACCACAGCCGGAACCCACCGATCTATAAGATTTCTGAAGCTTGGTCGGCCAGCCGCGAGCGCTCGCCGCGTCGCAGCGTGACATGTCCGGCGTGGGGCCAGCCGCGGAAGCGGTTCACGACATAGGTCAGGCCGCAAGTGGTCTCCGTCAGGTAGGGCGTGTCGATCTGCGCGATATTGCCAAGGCAGACCATCTTGGTGCCGGGGCCGGCGCGGGTCAGCAGGGCCTTCATCTGCTTGGGCGTGAGATTCTGCGCCTCGTCGATGATCACGTAGCGGTTCATGAAGGTGCGGCCGCGCATGAAGTTCAGCGAGCGGATCTTGATGCGGTTGCGCAGC
>CAYWDZ010000140.1:0-8569 GCA_964456255.1 uncultured Steroidobacteraceae bacterium
CCCGCATGGCCACAGGGACAGGGATTCATGGCCGCCACCAGCAGGAAGGATGCCGGGTAGTCGGCACGCTGATTGGCCCGCACCACACTGACGCGCCCGGATTCCAGCGGTTCGCGCAGCGCCTCCAGCACACGCCGGTCGAATTCCGGCAGCTCGTCCAGAAACAGCACGCCATGGTGGGCGAGGCTCACTTCACCCGGCTGCAGGATCCTGCCGCCGCCGACGATGGCATGCGCGGATGCCGTGTGATGTGGCGAACGAAACGGCGGCGCGTGCGGCAGGCCAGCTGCCCTTTGCTGAGCTCCGGGCAGGGATTGCGCCACAGCCATGATGGCGGCCACCTCCAGCGCCTCGGCCGATGTGAGCGGCGGCAGCAGCCCGGGCAGGCGCTGCGCCAGCATGGTCTTGCCGGAACCGGGCGGCCCTTGCATCAACAGACTGTGGCCGCCGGCCGCGGCGATCAGCAGCGCCCGCTTGGCCTGCCACTGACCACGCACATCTGCCAGATCGGGCTGCTGCCCGGGCAAAGCCGTTGCAGCCCGTTGCATTGGGGCAGCCTGCAAGGCCGGCCGGGGCTCGCCGGCTGCCAGCTCGCGCAGATGCTGCAAGCCGAAGATCGCCTCGCCCGTAACCCCGGCCAGATCGGCAGCACTGCAGCCGGGCACCACCAGCGCATGTTTGCGCTCAGCCGCATGCAGGGCAGCCAGCAACAGGCCCGGCACGGCTTTCAATTCACCGGTTAGCCCAAGCTCTCCGTAGAACTCGGTCCTGGTCAGATCGAACTGCGACTGCAATTGCCCGGACGCAAACAGGATGCCCAGCGCGATCGGCAGGTCGAACCGGCCGCCCTCCTTGGGCAGATCAGCCGGGGCGAGATTGACGGTGATGCGCCCGGCCGGCAGTTCATAGCCGCAATGCGCGAGCGCCGCACGCACCCGCTCGCGGCTCTCGCGGACCACGGGTGCAGGCAAGCCCACGATGCTGAAGGTCGGCAGCCCGCTGCCCAGATGCACTTCGACCCGGACCAGCGGCGCGACCAGACCCAGTTGCGCCCGACTCAGAACTTCGGCAAAGCCCATTGTCCGAAGTCTGGCCAGCAGCGGCCCTGGGCTGCCAGCCGACTATCTGATCGAAGCGGCCAGTTACTCGCGTGGCTTCGCTTCCAGCGCCGCGACGCGTGCTTCGAGGCGCTCGATCAGCTCTCGGCTGCGGGCCAGCACCCGCGATTGCGCGTCGAACTCCTCCCTGGATACGAGATCCAGACGACGCGTGGCGTCGCGCAGCACCCGGCCCGCATGCGCCTCCAGGTCGGCACGAAAGGTCTGCAGGGAGGCAGGCAAGTCCTCCATCAGGCGTTTCAAAAGGCTCTCGGCATCCAGCTTTTCACTCATTGGGTCGATCCTCAGCTCAATCCGCTTTCTCACACTGCCCGATGCACCAAGTCAGTGCGCCACCACCGTGCACCTGCCCGAAACTGTGCGCCGATGTGACATGGCGCGCGAATTGGGCGCTGATTGGGCGCACGGCATCGTGGCACGGATTCTGCACTAGACCTTTGGGCGCCGAACCGGTTGGTTCACGCGTTCCGTCAGACGAAGCAATGGATACAAACAAGGCTCGCTGCGTTGCGACATGTACGTCATGAAGATCATTACTGCGATCGTCCGGCCCTTCAAGCTGGACGAATTGCGGCACGCAATAGCCCAACTGGGGGTGCAGGGCGTGACGGTCACCGAAGTATATGAAGCAGAGTACGGGCCTCGGGCGAAAGTCGAGATAGCGGTGGACGATCTGATCGCCGAAGCCGTGCTCGAAGCCATTGCCAACATCTCGCGGACGGGCCGTAACGGCGACGGGAAAATACTTGTTGGCAACTTGGAACAGGCTATTCGGATCCGCACCGGCGAGACCGGAACAGCGGCAACTTAAGAACAGCTGGGAGTCGCATATGCGCATTGATCTCGCCTCGATAAAGTCCGCGCGATGGGCGCGTGGAGCACTACTTGCCTCGCTGGCATTCCTGCCGGCACTGGCCGGAGCCGAAGAAGCGGCCCCGACACCCGACAAGGGTGATACGGCCTGGATGCTTACGAGCACGCTGCTCGTGATCCTGATGGCCGTGCCGGGCCTGGCCCTGTTCTACGGCGGCATGGTCCGCGCGAAGAACATGCTGTCGATGTCCATGCAGGTGTTCGTGGTCTTCTCGATCTGCACGGTGCTGTGGGTCATCTACGGCTACAGCATTGCCTTTGCCGGGCCGGGACAGTGGATTGGCGACTTCAGCCGCCTGTTCATGTCGGGTCTCACCGCCGACACCAATGCGGCCACGTTCAGCGAAGGCGTGGTGATTCCCGAGTACGTGTTCGTCGCCTTCCAGGCCACGTTCGCGGCCATCACCACCGCGCTGGCGGTGGGCGGCTTCGCCGAGCGCACCAAGTTCAGCGCCGTGCTCATCTTCGCGGTGTTGTGGTTCACCTTCTCCTACCTGCCGATCGCGCGCGCCGTGTGGTACGCGGAAGGCTGGCTGTTCAAGGCCGGCGCCCTCGACTATGCCGGTGGCACCGTTGTGCACATCAACGCCGGCATAGCGGTCCTGGTGGGCGCGCTGATCGTCGGCAAGCGCACCGGTTACGGCATCTCGGCGATGCCACCGCACAACGTGCCGTACATCATGATCGGCGCCGCGCTGCTGTGGGTTGGCTGGTTCGGCTTCAACGTGGGTTCCGGCCTCGAGGCCAACAACGCGGCTGGCCTCGTCTTCCTGAACACCTTCGTCTGCACCGCCATGGCGGTCTGCGCGTGGATGTTCGGCGAGTGGATCTTCCGCGGCAAGCCGACGATGCTCGGCGCCGCCTCGGGCGCGGTCGCCGGCCTGGTCGCCATCACACCGTCCTGCGGCGTGCTGTCACCGGGCGGTGCCATCATCCTCGGTATCGTTGTCGGCCTCGTCTGCCTGTGGGCCTGCGCGGGCCTGAAGAGGATGCTGGGCTATGACGACTCGCTGGACGTGTTCGGCGTGCACTGCGTCGGCGGCATCCTGGGGGCCATGTCCTGCGGCATCCTCGGGCATCCCTCGCTGGGCGGCGTTGGCGCCTTCGAAGCCATCGGTCCCCAGACCATCGTGCAGGCCGAGAGCGTGCTGTTCTCGCTGGTCTGGTCCGGCGTGGTGGCGGCGATCATCTTCACGCTGCTCAAGTTCACGATCGGGCTGCGTCCCACCGAGGACGTCGAGCGCGAAGGCCTCGACATCTCCGAGCATGGCGAGCGGGCCTACGACTGATCGGCTGACCCGGAAGGGTTAGTCCTTCCACCAAGCCCCGGCGGCCGCAAGGTTGCCGGGGCTTTCTCTTTGGTGGAGACTGCCTCCAGACGGCCGGACCGGGCGCAGCGGAAGGTTGCGCACGCGTGTCTGTGAGCTGGATCACAAGCACAAGGCACCGGTACAGACATACTGGCCGCGGAGAACACCATGCGCAGAATCCTCACATTGACGGCCGCCATCTTCGTCACCGCCAGCGCCCTTGCGGCCGGCGACATCTACCGCTGGAAGGATTCCAACGGGACATGGCATTACTCCGACCAGCCACAGCCCGGCGCCGAACTGGTTGTGCGCGCCTCGCGTCCGGTCAACTCGGGAGAGGCCAGCCAATCCGCTTCTGCACCGGCGCCCGCTCCCAGTGTCGAAACCGCTGGTCCCCTGCCGGTATCCGACGCAGTCGCTGCACAGGTCCGGCAGGAGGCTGCCGCCACCAAGACCAAGCAGTGCAAGGAAGCCGAAGAGACCTACCAGAAGGCCATTACGGCGCGTGGCATTACCAAGACCGACGAAGCCGGCAACAAGGTCTTCATGACCGACGCCGAGATCGACGCCTACCGCCTCGCAGCGCGCAGCTATCGCGATCAGACCTGCGGCCCCGGGCTCTGACCGGCCGGGCCGTTTCGCCGCGTCACGGCGAATGAATTCCGTCACGCCGCCGAAGGCTCATCTGCTGCTGCCGGATTTCTGCACGCCTCGCGCGCTGCTGCTGCTGCTCACCATCGTCACGCTGACCGCCTTGCTGCTGACCCTGGCAGACGCGGGGCTTGGTCCACGCTTCTGGACGAGCCTCGCCAGCAAGCTGATGTTCCTGGTGTGGATCGGGCTGTTGGGCGCCGCCCTGCTGTGTGCGCTGCGCCCGCAGATTGCCGCCCGCGGCGCACTGGCCGGCGCGGGTGTGGTTCTGGTGGTGGTCACCGTGCTCGTGCTGGTGCTGTCTGAGATTGCCTTCCGCGTGCTGGCCAGTGCGACGCTCAACCCCTATCTGATCCTGGGCGCGGTGCCAGCCAGCCACGGCATGTTCGTGGCCCGCAACCTGGCCATCAGCCTGATCGTCTGCACCGTGGCCCTGCGCTATTCATACGTATCGCAGCAATGGCGGCTGCGGGTCGAGGGCGAGGCCCGCGCGCGCATCGATGCCCTGCAGGCGCGCATCCGGCCGCATTTTCTCTACAACAGCATGAACACCATCGCCGCGCTGACGCGCAGCGATCCGGGCCGCGCCGAGGATGCAGTGCTTGACCTGGCCGACCTGTTCCGTGCCTCGCTCGACGAACGGCGCAGCCTGATTCCGCTGGCGGAGGAACTGGAAGCCGCGCGTACCTATCAGCGCATCGAACAGCTGCGGCTGGGTCCGCGTCTGCGCGTGCGCTGGGAGGTCGATGATCTGCCGCTGCATGTGCTGGTACCGGCGCTGACCCTGCAGCCGCTGCTCGAGAATGCCATCGGCCATGGCATCGAAAATCTGCCAGAGGGCGGGGAAGTAACCATCACCGGGACAATGGCCGAAGCAAATCTGCTGATCACCGTGCGCAATCCGGTGGCTGCGGCCGGCACAGAGCGCGGCGGGATGGGAATTGCACTGGACAACATCCGCGAGCGCCTGACCCTGCTGTTCGGCTCGCGGGCCAGCATTTCAGCCGGACGCGAGGGCGATGAATTCGCCGTGCAGCTGCGCCTGCCGCTCACCGATCCCCGGACGCAGGCTGCACCATGAGCCGCATGCGCGCGCTGGTGGTGGACGATGAAGCGCCAGCTCGCGACCGGCTGACCGCCCTGCTGCGCGAGCTCGGCCAGGTGGAAGTCGTGGGCGAGGCCCGCGATGCACTCGAGGCGCTGCAACAGATCGACGCGCTGGCTCCGGACCTGCTGTACCTGGATGTACGCATGCCCGGCATGTCGGGCCTGGAGCTCGCGCGGCACCTGGCGCGCCTGGAGGAACCTCCGGCCATCATCTTCACCACCGCCCACGGCGAGCATGCGATGGAAGCCTTCGAGACCGAGGCCGTGGGCTACCTGCTCAAGCCCATCCGCAAGGAAAAACTGGCCACGGCTACCGAACGCGCGCAGCGCCTGAGTGCGCGGCAGCTGGAAGCCATGGCCGCACCGACCCGCACGCACCTGGCAGTGCGCACCCGCACCGGCCTGCGCATGGTGCGCGTTGAGGACGTCATCTGCCTCACCGCCCAGGACAAGTACACCGCCGTGCGCCACACCGCTGGCGAGGACCTGATAGAGGATTCCCTGCGCGCGCTCGAGAATGAACTGGGCCCACGATTTGTACGCGTGCATCGCGGCGCGCTGGTGAACCGCGACTTCATCGAGGCCATTGAACGCACGGCCGATGGCACGCATCAGATACGCCTGCGCGGTATCAGCGAGACTGTTCCCGTGAGTCGCCGTCTGGCCGGCGATCTCAAGGCGCAACTCTAGGAAGCCCTGCGGTTCAGGTCGGCGGTGTATCCTTGTCGCCGGATGCAGCTGCCTTTCATCAAGATGCACGGGCTCGGCAACGATTTCATCGTGCTCGATGCCCCCTCGCGCGACGGCCTGTCCATCTCTGCCGCACGCTGGCAGGCACTGGCGGACCGTCATCGCGGCATCGGCTTCGACCAGGCACTGGTACTCGAACCGCCCCGACGGCCGGGCACGCAGGCCTTCTACCGGATCTTCAACGCCAACGGCGGCGAGGTTGAGCAGTGCGGCAATGGCGTGCGCTGCCTGGCCGAGCTGCTGCGTCAACGTGGCCAGGCCGCGAACGGCCGGCTGCAGCTGGAGAGTCCGGCGGGCCTGGTGCAGGCTGAACTCGGCACGCCGGGTACCGTTGCGGTCGATATGGGCGAACCACTGTTCACGACTGATGCCGTGGCCTTCGACGCGCGCGGCGCAGCGGGGCCGATCTTCCACATCGATCTGCCGACCGGACGAATTGCCTTCGCCATTGCCTCGATGGGCAATCCGCATGCGGTGATCGATGTGCCGCGCGTCGCCGATGCGCCGGTCGCCACGGTGGGCCCGGCGCTCGAGTCGCATCCGCAGTTCGCGCGCCACGTCAATGTGGGTTTCCGCGAAATGGTCGGGCGCGATCACATCCGCCTGCGCGTGTTCGAGCGTGGCGTTGGCGAAACGCAGGCCTGCGGCACCGGCGCCTGCGCCGCTGCCGCCACCGGTATCCGTGCCGGGCAGCTGGAATCGCGCGTGCGGGTGGACCTGCCGGGCGGTACGCTGGTCATTCGCTGGCAGGGCCCTGGCCATCACCTTTGGATGGAAGGCCCCGCTGAAGTATCTTTCACTGGGCAAATCGACTTGTGAGCAGCAATCCATGAGCACATCGACGGCGGCAGTACGCAGCGCAATTCCCCTGACCCAGGAGGAGATCGCCGCCTGGCTTTCCGCCCACCCGGATTTCTTCCAGCACCACGGTGAGCTGCTCGCATCGTTGCGGCTGCCCCATGCCAGTGGCGGCGCGGTGTCCCTGATCGAACGCCAGATCGAGGTCTTGCGCGAGAAGATCCACACCGGCGAAACACGCCTTGCGGAGCTGGTCGCCATTGCCCGCGCCAATGAACAGCTCGCGGCCACCATCCACCAGTTCACGCGCCGCCTGATGCGCGCACCGACTCGCCGTGCGGTGCTGGAACAGATGGACGCGGCATTCCGCGAGAACTTCGATGTCTCGCAGACCGTGCTGCTGATGTTCGGCAGCATTGGCGCCAATGCCGTCGACCTGCGCTTCGTGCGCGAAGTGGCTGCCTCCGATCCCAACCTTGCCGGCTTCGAGACGCTGCTCTCCTCCGGCCGGCCGCGCTGCGGGCAGATTCGCGATACCCAGCGTGATTTCATCTTCGGCGCCGACAGCAACGCCATCGGCTCCGTGGCGCTGGTGCCGCTGATGAGCGATGCGCCGCTGGGCCTGCTGGTCCTGGGCAGCCAGAGTCGCGAGCGCTTCCACCCGGGCATGAGCACCGATTTCCTGGCACACCTCGGGGAGCTGATTGCAGATGCGCTGGCGCGCGACTGAGAATCCGCGCCCACAACCGCGGTGAACAAGCAGGCTGACGCGGCGCGCGCGGACTTCCTGCTGCGCCTGACGCAGGAACGCAATCTCTCTCCCAATACCCGGCTTGGCTACCAGCGCGATCTGGCCGCCCTGGCCACCTGGTGCGACCAGCAGCAGCTGACCGAATGGAGCCGCCTCGACCACGGGCATGTGCGCGCGTTTGCGGCCCGCAGCCATGCGGGGGGCCTGTCCCCGGCCAGCATTCAGCGGCGTTTGTCAGCGGTCCGCTCGTTCTACCAGTTCCTGCAGCGCGAAGGCCTCTGCGGCCACAACCCGGCCATGGACGTGCGCGCCCCCAAACGCCCCAGGCGCCTGCCTCGCACGCTGGATGCCGACCAGATGGCCCGGGTGCTGGAGCCGTCTGCGGGGAATGCGGCGGCCGGCGGACCCTTGCTGGTCCGGGACCTTGCCATCATGGAGCTGCTGTATTCCTCGGGTCTGCGCCTGGCGGAACTGGTGGCCCTGGACCTGGCTTCGCTGGACCTGGCCGACCGCACCGTGCGCGTCACTGGCAAGGGCAACAAGACCCGCATCGTGCCGGTGGGCAAGGAAGCGGTAGCGGCACTGCGCCGCTGGTTCCGCGATCGGCCCGGGCTCGCCAAACCGGACGAGACAGCCGTGTTCGTGGGCCAGAACGGGCGCCGCCTGGGTGCCCGCGCCATCCAGCAGCGGCTGGCGGCCATTGCGCGCGTGCAGGGGGTGCCGGTGAAGCTGCATCCGCACCTGTTCCGGCATTCCTTCGCCACCCACCTGCTGGAATCCAGCCAGGATCTGCGCGGCGTGCAGGAGCTGCTGGGCCACGCGGACATCAGCACCACACAGGTCTATACGCACCTTGATTTCCAGCATCTGGCCCGGATTTACGACCAGGCGCATCCCCGCGCTCGCCGCAACCGCCGTTGACCTCACGGCCGCGGGCGGCCCCGGAACCAAGGAGCATCATGAGCGAGCATTTCGATCCGCACAGCACCACCATTCTGGCGGTGCGCCGCGACGGCAGACTGGCCCTCGGCGGCGATGGCCAGGTGACGCTGGGCAACACCGTGATGAAGGGCAATGCCCGCAAGGTGCGGCGTCTGTTCGACGACAAGGTGCTGGCCGGCTTCGCCGGCGGCACGGCCGATGCCTTCACGCTGTTCGAGCGCTTCGAAGGCAAGCTGCAGAAATTCGGCAATCTCACGCGCGCGGCCATC
>CAYWDZ010000141.1:0-8356 GCA_964456255.1 uncultured Steroidobacteraceae bacterium
TCCGGACTCGACGTCAACTCGCTGGTCAGCCAGCTGGTGGCGGCCGAGCGCGCCCCGGTTGACCGGCGGCTGACCAATACCGATGCGAAGCTCACCACCCAGGTTTCGGCCATCTCGGCGCTGAAGGGTGCACTCGCGAGCCTGCAGGGCACACTCAACGGCCTGAAGTCCGACGCGAGCTTTGATGTGCGCAAGGCTACCGTGGCCGATGAATCCTTCTTCAGTTCCACGGCCGCCTCCAGTGCGGCGGCCGGTCACTATGACGTGGAGGTGGTGCAACTGGCCCGGGCCGGGCGCATCTCCTCGGCAGGGTTTCCCGTCGCCGGCGGTGGCTCGGGCACCGTGATCGGTACCGGGACGCTGGCGCTCACGGTGGGCAGCGCATCGATCAACGTGCAGATCGACAGCGCACACAACACGCTGGCCGGTATCCGCGATGCCATCAACAGCGCGGCCGGCACGCAGGGTGTGCGCGCGACGCTGATCACCGACCAGGATGGCGCTCACCTGGTGGTGAGCGGCACGAAGACCGGGGCGGCCAATGCCGTTGCCGTGAACGTCGCGGGTTCGGTCGATGATGACGGCAATGCAGCCGATGGGCTGGGGTTGTCGCAGCTGTTCGGCATGGCGCCGAAGGATCCGCTGAACGATGTGGCGCAGGATGCCATCGTGAAGGTCAGCGGCTTCGAGATCCACAGTGAGCAGAACACGATTGCCGATGCCATCGAAGGCGTGACGCTGGTGCTGAACAAGGCCAATGCCACGGGCGAGACGACGGCGCTGGACATTGCGCGCGATGACGCGGCCATCCAGAGCAAGGCGCAGGGCTTCGTGAATGCCTTCAATGGGCTGGCGAAGCAGTTCAGCGCGCTGGGCGGCTACAACGCTGCCACGCAGACGGGCGGCCCATTGCAGGGCGATGCCATGCTGGTGGGCCTCAGCGCGCAGGCCCGCCGCATCATCAGCGACCCGGTGGCCGGCACCACCGGCAACTACCGGACCCTGGCCAGCCTCGGCATCACGACGACCGCCGACGGCACGCTGCAGCTGGATGCGACGAAATTCCAGAAGGCACTGACGGCCGATCCGCAGGGTGTCGCGCAGATCTTCGCTGGCGAGGACGGCGTGGCAGTGCGCTTGGGCAGCCTGGTTGATTCCAGGCTTTCCAGCACCGGTGCCATTGCGACACGCATGGCCGGCCTGGCCAGCAGCCAGAAGGACCTCGACCGGCAGCGTGAGGCGCTCGATGCGCGCATGCAGCTGATCCAGGAGCGCTACCTCAGGCAGTTCAGCGCGCTGGATTCCATGCTGGCGCAGCTGCAGTCGACGTCCACCTACCTCACGCAACAGCTCGCCGGCCTGTCAAACCTGGCCAACACCAACAACGGCTGATCGGCGCCCCGGCGGCGCGCACCGCATTCAAGTTTCAGCTTCGATTGCCGATAGATCTCCTGCAGGACAGGAGCGTTCGAAATGTCGGCTTACCCAGGGAAATCCAGCCTCGCGGCCTATCGTTCGGTCGCCGCACACAGCGGCATCGCCGCGGCGGACCCGCACCGGCTGATCATGATGCTGATGGATGGCGCGCTGGAGCGCATCAGCCTGGCCAGCGGCGCCATGCAGCACGGCGACTCGCAGGCGCGCAATGCCCACCTTCACCGCGCCGTGGAAATCATGCAGGAACTGCAGGGCAGCCTGAATCTCGAGGCTGGCGGCGAGATCGCCGCCAACCTGGCGGACCTCTACGACTACTCCTGCCGGCAGCTGGTGCGCGCCAATCTGGAGAATCGCCCGGAGATGCTCGAAGAGGTGGCGACCCTGCTGCGGCAGATCCGCAGTGCCTGGATCCAGATTCCGTCGCGGCCCGAGCACAGGCCGTGACCCCGGCCGTGCGCTCCGAAGGGCGTCTGCTGGCCCAGGGCGTCATCGCCGCGACGCAGCAGCTGGTGCGTGCGATGCGTGACGGCCGCCCGCCAGCTGCCGTGCGCCACTTGATCGCGGAACGTCACTGCCTGCTGGCCCGGCTGGCACGAAATGTGGATGATCCTCGGTACGTCGGTTCGCTGGCGGCCCTGCAGGCTGCCGTGGCCGAATCGGATCGCACACTGGGAGCGCTGCTCGGATAGTCCGTCGGCGCGTTGCCTCGAGGTGCCGGTGAGGGCTCATGTACGAAGGCGTCGACACAGTCATCCTGCACAACGAGCTGGCCTACGAGGACCGGCTGCCGGTGGCGTTCAAGCCGCTGGCACGTCCCCTGGATGAGGCCGCCGCCATGGCGCTGGCTGATCGCAATGTGCGCATCCTGCAGGTCTGCGCGGCCATCGAGGAGCAGGGCGCGGTGGAACGCAAGGACGAGGCCTCGCCGCATTCGGCCGACCTCATGCGCCTGGAAGTGAAGGTGAACCTGCTGCTGGATCTGGTGGGGCAACTGCTTGCCGCCCAGCTGCCACGACCGGACCCGGTCATGATCCGCTTCAATTCGCAGGGCGCGCAGTGGAAGACGCGCGAAGCATTGCGTACCGGCATGCAGGGCATGCTGGAGATCTGGCTGCGCGAGAGCCTGCCGCAACCGCTGGTGCTGATTGCAAACGTGAACCACGTCGCAGTCGATGGCCTGGTCAAGGCGACCATCTCGCCACCGGGCGACGCCACCGCGGACCTGATCGAAAAACTCGCATTCCGCCGTCACCGCCGGCATGTCGCCGGGGTCCGTCATCCGCGACGCGCCGGAAGTGAGACTGCGATCACACGCACTCTCAGATAGTTGACGCATTGCGTCACTTTTCTGGCGCCACGTTATGGTGAGAATGCGCTCCAAGGGATCAGCAAACCTCTGGAGTCTCGATGTCGGCCGCAGAACAAGAAGTACACAGTGAAGTTGCCATACACCAGGGTCCGACCGGCGATTCGCCCACGATAAGAAAGATCCACTCGCTGATAAGCCAGGTGGCCGTGCACGACTCGAGCGTGCTGATCCTCGGCGAATCAGGAACCGGCAAGGAAGTGGTGGCACGCGCCATCCACAACGCGAGCCCGCGACGCAATCGCCCGTTCATCGCGGTGAACTGCGGCGCCATTCCAGCCGATCTGCTTGAGAGCGAGCTGTTTGGCCATGAGAAGGGTGCATTCACCGGCGCGGTCGCCACGCGCAAGGGCCGCTTCGAACTGGCCGACGGCGGCACGCTGTTCCTGGACGAGATCGGCGACATGAGCCTGCCGATGCAGGTCAAGCTGCTGCGGGTGCTGCAGGAGCGCACCTTCGAGCGCGTGGGCAGCGCGCTGCAGTACCGCTGCAATGTACGCATCATCGCCGCCACGCACCGCAATCTGGAGGAGGCGATCACCCGCGGCGCCTTCCGCGAGGATCTGTTCTACCGCCTCAATGTCTTCCCGATCGAGATGCCCGCGCTGCGCGAGCGCATCGAAGATCTGCCGATCCTGGTGCAGGACTTCTCCGCGATGAATGCCGCGGCCGGGCGCGGACGGTTGAAGCTGTCGGTCTCGGCCGAGGAATGCCTGCGTCGTTACGAGTGGCCGGGCAATGTACGTGAACTGGGCAATCTGGTTGAGCGCCTGTCCATCCTCACCGCCGGCCGGCTGGTCACGGCTGCCGATCTGCCAGCGCGTTATCGCCCCCGCGACTGGACGCCACCCGAAGGCGCGGACCAGGTTCCGGCAGTTGCACCCGTCGCCGCGCCGGCGCCGGTACTTTCGAAGGTGCCGCCCACGCTGCCGCAGGTCGAGCCGGAACTGAGCGAGCGCGAGGCGCTGCTGGTGCTGGAGGATCCCGAAGTTGCCGGCGGCCAGATATTGCCGCCAGGCGGCATCGATCTGCGCGCCCATGTCGCGGCCATCGAGGAATCGCTGATCCGTCAGGCGCTGGAGCGATCCAACGGCATCGTGGCGCAGGCCGCGCGGCTGCTGAATCTGCGGCGCACCACGCTGGTGGAGCGTCTGCGCAAGTTCGAGATCAGCGGCATCGACGAATCGTCGGAGGATTGACGGCAAAGGGTCCGTTTCTGTGACGGGCTTCACCTGTGGGGCAGTGCATGGCCGGCACGGAACTTGCTCTCTACAGGACATGCAGACCAACACTGATGCTCCTGTCCTGGATCGCGAACCGGTTGTCATAGACCGCAACACACGCGCGCTGTATGCGCTGGCCGCACGGGTTGCCGCCACCGATTGCACGGTGCTGATCAACGGTGAATCCGGAACCGGCAAGGAAGTGCTGGCCCGGTTCATCCATGACCGCTCCGCACGGTCACGCGCGCCCTTCGTGGCGATCAACTGCGCGGCGATCCCCGAGAACATGCTGGAAGCGATGCTGTTCGGCTACGAGCGCGGCGCCTTCACCGGTGCGACCAACGCCCACGCCGGCAAGTTCGAGCAGGCCCAGGGCGGCACGCTGCTGCTGGACGAAATCACCGAGATGCCGCTGTCGCTGCAGTCCAAGCTGCTGCGCGTGCTGCAGGAACGCGAGGTCGAGCGCCTCGGTGCGCGCTCCATGATGAGCCTGGACGTGCGCGTGCTCGCCACCACCAACCGTGATCTGCGCCAGCAGGTGCAGGAGGGCGCGTTCCGCGAAGACCTGTTCTACCGCCTGTGCGTGTTCCCGATGACGATTCCGGCGCTGCGCGAACGGCGCGACGACGTGCTGCCGCTGGCCATGCGCCTGCTGGAACTGCGCACGGCCCGCGGCACGCGCATCCCGGCCCTGTCCGCCGACGCCGCAAGGCTGCTGCTGGCCTACGACTGGCCGGGCAATATCCGCGAGCTCGACAACCTGCTGCAGCGGGCGATCATCCTTTCCAATGGCGCGCTGATCGAAGCCGCGCACATCCAGTTCGAGACCCTGCACGAGCCGCATGCTGCGCGCAGGTCCGCCGCGGTGATCGACCTCAATGGCAAGCCGCTGCGCGGTTCGCTGCAGGCTGCTGAAGGCCAGATCCTGCTGACGGCGCTGCGCGCTGGTCACAGCCGCCGCGAAGTGGCCGAGAAGCTCGGCATCAGCCCGCGCACGCTGCGCTACAAGCTCGCACGGTTGCGTTCGGCGGGTGTCGACGTGCCGGCCGCGTGATCCGCATTCCCCGGAGAAGCTGATGAGCAACATGACCATCGACAGCGTGCTGTCCCAGATCCGCACGCTGCAGGCGCAGACCCGGGTCAGCGCCCCTGCACTGGAAAAGCCGGGTTCGCCCGTGGGCGGGATGGGCAATGCCGCTGCCGCAGGTGGCGCCAGCTTCGCGAATGTGCTGAAGCAGGGACTGGAGGCGGTCAATGCGACGCAGACCCAGGCCGCGGACCTGGCGGCGCGCTTCGAGCGCGGCGAGCCGGGCCTGGAACTCTCGCAGGTCATGCTGGAATCGCAGAAGGCCTCGGTGGCGTTTCGCGCCACGGTCGAAGTCCGCAATCGCCTGGTCAGTGCGTACCAGGAAATCATGAACATGCCCATCTGATGACGAGTATCCCCAATGAGTGACAATCAAGCTGTTTCTGCCAATGCCGCGCGGCTTCCCGGCATCGCGGGGCTGCGGCCACTGCTGCTGCTGATCGGTGTGGCCGCTGCGGTGGCCGCCGGTGTGGGCATCGCGCTGTGGTCGCAGGGTCCCACCTACAAGATGGTGTACGGCAATCTGTCGGATGCGGATGCCGCGCAGATGATCACTGCGCTCGACCAGTCCGGCATTCCGAACAAGTTCGAGAACGGCGCGGTGCTGGTGCCGGCCGATCGCGTCAGCGAGGCGCGCATGGGGCTGGTCACCAAGGGCCTGCCTGGCAGCAGCGATTTCACCATGCTCGACAAGGATCCGGGCTTCGGTGTCAGCCAGTTCATGGAGAATGCGCGCTACCAGCGCGCCCTGGAAGGCGAACTGGCGCGCACCATCTCCGGCGTGCGCGGCGTGAGTGGCGCGCGCGTGCATCTGGCTGTCCCGCAGCAGTCGGCATTCGTGCGCGACCGGCGTTCGGTCAGCGCTTCGGTGATGCTGGAGATGCGCGGCGGAAGCCGCCCGGATCGCGAGCAGATCGACGCCATCGTGAGCCTGGTGGCCTCGAGTGTTCCGGAACTGGATGCCAGTCATGTCACCGTGGTGGACAACTCCGGGCATCTGCTCTCCTCGCCGGAGCGGGACAGCGAATTTGCCGCACGCGAACAGCAGATGGAGCTGGCCCAGCGCATTGAAGAGGATTACTCGAACCGCATCGTCAAGCTGCTGACCACGGTGCTTGGGCCCAACCGCGTGAATGCGCAGGTGTGGGCCGAGACGGAAGCCTCTTCGACCGAAGAGGCGCGTGAACAATATCGTCCCGAAAGCCAGGTCGTGCGCAGCGAGCAGACCAGTGAAGATGTGTCGCGCCAGGGTGGCGGGCCGCAGGGCGTGCCGGGCGCACTGACCAACCAGCCACCGCAGGGTGGCACGGCGCTGCCGCCCGGTGTGACGCCGGCTGCCAGTGCGCAGACCGCCACCGCGGCCGATGCAGGCAACTCTTCGCGCCAGGCGACCCGCAACTACGAGATCGATCGCACCGTGGCCTACACGAAGACGCCGGCCGGCCGCCTCACGCGCTTGTCGGTTGCGGTGGTGGTGGACAACCTGCGCACCACCGATGCCGATGGCAAGGTTACCGAGACACCGCTCACCGAGGCGCAGATCGCCAGCATCACCACGCTGGTGCGCGATGCAGTGGGCTTTGACGAGGCGCGCGGCGACCGCATCTCCGTGGTCAACCAGAGCTTTCACGCTGAAGCCGCCACGACCGAGGAGATCGAGAAGGAACCGATCTGGCAGAACCCGCTGGTGCGCGACATCCTGAAGCTGGTGGCCGGGCTCATCATCATCGCGCTGCTGCTGCTGTTCGTGGTTCGCCCGCTGATCCGCGGCCTCGCGGCGCCCGCGCGCGCCGCACTGGCTGGCGCAGGTCCCTCGGGAGCGCCGGGTGAAGCGCAGGTGATGGGCGCCGTGACCAGTCGTCCCGGTACCGCCATCGCCTATGAACAACAGATTGCCCAGGCGCGCAGCCTGGTGGCGAAAGATCCCTCGCGCGTGGCCCAGGTGGTGACGGACTGGGTGCAGAACGATGAGTGAACTGCGGGGTTGCCATGATCAGTGCTGAACAGGCGCACGGCTTTGCCGTGACCGATGCCGCTGCCTGGCAGGCGCCGGTGATCGATGGCCTGGGTGCCCGCGCGGGCGGTCGTGCGCTGAGCGGCAGGGAATTGCGCGAAGAGCAGCAACGGCTGCTGTCCGAGGCGGAAGCCGCCGGGCGTGCCGCAGGGCTTGCGGCCGCGAAGAAGGAGATCGACGCGCAGCGCCGGCAGATCCAGGAGCATGCCCGTGGTCTCACGGCTGCGCTCGAAGCGCTGGCGCGTCCGCTGGCACAGGTCGATGACGTGGTCCATGAACAGATCGCGACGCTGGCCATCCTGCTGGCGCGCGGGCTGGTCAGGCGCGAGCTGCGCGCCGATCCGGCGCAGGTGATCGGCATCGTGCGGGAAACCGTCGCGTTGCTGCCGGCCAGTTCGCAGGGCGTGCGTGTTGCCCTGCATCCGGAGGATGCCGCGCTGGTGCGCGAGCGTCTGGTGGTGACCGGACCGGACCGGGCCTGGACCATCGTGGATGATCCGGCGCTGGGGCACGGTGACTGTCGCGTCTACACCGACTACGCGCATATCGACGCGCGCATCGAAACCAGACTCAAGGAAAGCCTGGCCGCGTTGCTGGGTGATGAACGGCGCGCACAGCGCAGCGGAGAGACTTCGTGAGTGTTGCGCATCGTTCGCAGCCCTGGCGTGAACAGCTGCAACGATCGCTGCGCGTGGCGCAAGCGCTGCCTGCTCCACCCGTCGAAGGCCAGCTCACGCGCATGGTGGGACTGACACTGGAAGCACTGGGCTGCCAGGCCGCGGTTGGCGAGCGCTGCGAGGTGATGACGGCCGACGG
Source organism: uncultured Steroidobacteraceae bacterium (assembly GCA_964456255.1). Taxonomy (GTDB): domain Bacteria; phylum Pseudomonadota; class Gammaproteobacteria; order Steroidobacterales; family Steroidobacteraceae; genus ZC4RG30. The sequence continues at coordinate 7,944 of CAYWDZ010000141.1, forward strand.
TGCGTCGATCGAGGCCGAAGTGGTCGGATTCTCCGGCGAGCGGCTCTACCTGATGCCTACCGGTGACGTGCACGGCATCAAGCCCGGAGCGCGGGTGATCCCGCGTCATGGCGCGGGGCAGGTGGCCGTCGGTGCTGAATTGCTGGGCAGGGTCATCGACGGCAGCGGCGAGCCGCTGGATGGTCGCGGCCCGCTGTATCTGGATGATCGCGTGCGTCTGACCGGCACGCCGATGAATCCATTGTTGCGCGCGCCCATCGAGCGGCCGCTGGATGTCGGCGTGCGCGCGATCAATGCGCTGCTCACCGTCGGGCGCGGGCAGCGCATTGGCCTGTTTGCGGGATCCGGGGTCGGCAAGAGCGTGCTGCTGGGCATGATGGCCCGCTACACCGAGGCCGACGTGATTGTCGTGG
>CAYWDZ010000142.1:0-8277 GCA_964456255.1 uncultured Steroidobacteraceae bacterium
GGTGCTCTCGACGCTGCACACCAATGATGCGCCCCAGACCCTCACCCGCCTTGTGGACATGGGCGTGAAGCCCTACGCCATTGCGACCTCGGTTTCGCTCATCATTGCGCAGCGCCTGGCGCGGCGCCTGTGCGCCAACTGCAAGCAGCCCATCGACGTGCCACCCGAAGCTCTGCGCAAGGAGGGTTTCGAGGACGAGCAGATCAAGAAGGGCATGCAGCTGTTCGGGCCGAAGGGCTGCAACAACTGCACGGACGGTTACAAGGGACGCCTTGGAATCTATCAGGTGATGCCGGTAACCGAGGACATCGGGCGCATCATCATGGCCGGCGGCAATGCCATCGACATTGCCGATGCCGCGCGCAAGAGCGGGGTCTGGGACCTGCGCCGCGCCGGACTCGCCAAGGCCGCAGCGGGCCTGACGAGTCTCGAAGAAATCAACAGCGTGACGATCGACTAAGGACGCTCAACCATGGCGCAATCCTCCACAGCTATTCGAGCCATCAAGCGCGATATCCCCTTTCTCTGGGAGGGCAAGGACAAGCGTGGCAAGGTCGTCAGGGGCAAGATGCTGGCCAAGGACGAGCTGGCACTGCGTGCACACCTGCGCCAGCAGGGCGTGGCCGCGAGCCGCATCCGCAAGCAGTCCACCAGGACCGGCGGCAAGGTCAAGGCTGCCGATATCGCGGTGTTCAGCCGCCAGCTGGCCACAATGATGGCGGCAGGCATTCCGCTGGTGCAGTCCTTCGACATCGTGGGGGCCGGCCATGACAACCCCGCGATGCAGAAGCTGATCCTCGACATCAAACAGGACGTGGAAGGCGGCATGAGCCTGCATGAAGCCCTGGCCAAGCGCCCACTGCACTTTGATGACCTGTTCGTGAACCTGGTCGAGGCGGGTGAGCAGGCCGGTGCGCTCGAGAATCTGCTCGACAAGATCGCGACCTACAAGGAAAAGACCGAGGCCCTCAAGGCCAAGGTGAAGAAGGCCCTCTTTTATCCGACCGCAGTGCTGGTCGTGGCCATCATCGTCACCGTGATCCTGCTGATTTTCGTGATCCCGCAGTTCGAAGACCTGTTCAAGGGCTTCGGCGCCGATCTGCCCGCTTTCACCCAGATGGTGATCGGCATGTCCCGCTTCGTGCAGACCAAGGGCTATGTCGTGGCGGCGGTGGTGGGTGGCGGCATCTATGCGTTCATCTACTTCCACAAGCGTTCGCGCAAATTCCGCGAACAGCTGGACCGCATGGCGCTGAAGATTCCGGTCATCGGGCCGATTCTCCACAAGTCCGCGATTGCACGCTTCGCGCGCACCCTGTCGACCATGTTTGCTGCCGGCGTGCCGCTGGTGGAAGCCATGGACTCGGTGGCCGGCGCTACCGGCAACATCGTGTACGAGAACGCCACCCTGGCGATCCGCGATGAGGTCGCAACCGGTACGCGGTTGCAGCGCGCGATGGAGAATACGGGGGTATTCCCCAACATGGTGATCCAGATGATCGCCGTGGGTGAAGAGGCCGGTGCACTCGACGAAATGTCCGGCAAGGTCGCCACGTTCTATGAGGCCGAGGTGGACAACGCCGTGGACTCGATGTCCTCGCTGCTGGAACCGCTGATCATGGCGGTCCTGGGCGTACTGGTCGGTGGCCTGGTCATCGCCATGTACCTGCCAATCTTCAAGCTCGGCGCAGTGGTGTGATCGGTCTGCTCGAGAGCTCGACGCCGACGCTGGTCGGCGTCGTGTTCATCTTCGGGCTGCTGGTTGGCAGCTTCCTGAATGTAGTCATCCACCGGGTACCGGTCATGCTGGAGCGCGCCTGGCGGCGTGACGCACTGGCGCTGGACGGCAAGGAGCCGCCTGCTGAAGAAACCTACGATCTGATCCGGCCACGTTCCGCCTGCCCCGCCTGCAAGGCTCCCATCACCGCACTCCAGAACATCCCGGTTGTCAGCTGGCTGCTGCTCAAGGGTCGCTGCTCCAATTGCCGTGCACCGATCAGCGCACGCTATCCGGTGGTGGAAATCCTGACCGCTCTGCTCTCCGCGACCGTGGCCTGGCAGTTCGGTTTCGGATGGACCCTGGCCGCAGCGCTGGTGCTGACCTGGTTTCTGATCGCGCTGGCGTTCATCGACATCGACACCCAGCTGCTGCCGGACAGCCTCACCCTGCCGCTGCTGTGGCTGGGCCTGCTCACAGCCCTGGTGCTGCCTCATGCCGAGGGCGCACGGCTGCCTGTGGATCTGCGAGCGGCCGTGATCGGCGCCATCGCCGGATATCTTGCGCTCTGGTCGGTCTACCATCTGTTCCGGTTGCTCACCGGCAAGGAAGGCATGGGCTTCGGCGATTTCAAGCTGCTCGCGGCACTGGGCGCGTGGCTTGGCTGGCAGATGCTGCTGCCCATTGTGATTGCTTCAGCCGGGGTCGGCGCCGTGGTGGGCGTCACGGCAATCCTGTTTCGTCGGCACAAGGCCGGCATTCCGATGGCCTTTGGTCCCTATCTGGCTGCCGCGGGCTGGTTGATGCTGGTCTTCGGCCCGCAGCTGGTGGAGTCGTACTTGGGGCTTTACGGCCCGCCGCGCTAGTCTCGTCGGCATGAATCGCGCACGGGGAAAGCAGACTGCCAGGGTGCCGCGCATCGCCCTGACTGGCGGCATTGCCAGCGGCAAGACCACGGTGGCAAAGCTGTTCACGGCACTGGGCGCAAGACTCATTGATACCGACCAGATTGCGCGCGACATCATGACTCCCCCGTCAAAGACTCTCGACCGCGTCGTTGCGCGCTTCGGGCCCGAGGTCCTGCTGAACAGCGGGGCACTGGACCGGGCGCAGCTGCGACGCATCGTGTTTGCAGACCCTGATGCGCGTCGCGACCTGGAGGCCATCACGCACCCGGTCATTCGCGAGGAGGTCGAACGACTTTCGCAGCAACTGGACGGACCGTACCAGCTGATCGCGATACCCCTGCTGGTCGAGACGGGCACGGCCGGGCGTTACGATCGCGTGCTGCTCGTCGACGCCAGTCCGCACGACCAGCAGCGGCGACTCATGGTGCGCGACGGGATGGACGCGGCCACGGCCGAGCGCATGCTGGCCGCACAGGCCACGCGCGCTCAGCGGCGCGCCGCTGCACACGACATCATCGAAAACGACGGTGACCTGCGACGCCTGGCCGCTCAGGTGGAACTGCTCCACAAGCGCTATCTCGCACTGGGGTCGTCGCCCGCCAAACCCTGAAGGCGCTTACTTTCCCGGCCTGTTTATGCACAATAGCCGGATGCCGCAGGAACCCCTGATCGCCGAACGCCCTGCTGGGGCAGCGGCGAGCAGCTCACCACTGATCTTCGAGCAGCCGCTGAACGAGCGGATGCGGACCTTCCTGCGCCTCGACTTCCTCTACAACCAGGCGCTCTATCACAACGAGAAGGCGAGCCAGTGGGGCAGCCGTGCGGCAGTGGCCAGCCTCATCGACATTCTGGCCATCACCACGCGCAGCGACGTGCGCGCCGAGGTGCTGAAAGAGACCGAGAGGCACCTGTCGCAACTTGAAGGCTTCGAACATCGCGCCGGCGTTGATTCGGGCCGCCTGCGGGCACTGATCAACAACCTCGCACGCCTGCGCTCGGGGTTGTCGGCGGCTGGCGGTTCCTACCTGCAGCCGCTGCGCGAGTCGGAGTTCCTGGCAGCGATCAAGCATCGCAGTTCGATCCCTGGCGGCACCTGCGAATTCGACCTGCCCGACTATTTCTTCTGGCTCAATCAGGACGCTGCCAGCCGCACGGTGGCCTTCAATGAGTGGCTGGCGCTGTTGCGCCCGCTGTGCGACGCAGTGGCCGAGGTCTTGTGGCTAACCCGCCAGAACGGCAAGAGCCGCAAGGAAGTTGCGCCGGGCGGTACCTTCGCCATCAACTTCGACCGTGACACGCCACTGCAGCTGCTGCGCATCTGCCTGCCGGCAGACGCTGGTCTGTATCCCGAAATCAGTGGCAGCCATCACCGCTGCAGCGTGCGTTTCCTGAACTGGAACGGTCTGGCTGCCCGCCCCTCCCAGGCGGAGGGCGACGTCGAGTTCACCCTGATCACCTGCTAGGCGTCGCCGTGTCCGCTGCGCCACGTGTCCGATGTCCGACCTGTCAGCGAGAACTCACGTGGTCCGAGCAGTTTCCCTGGCGGCCCTTCTGCAGCGAGCGCTGCAAGATGGTCGACCTCGGCGCCTGGTTCGCCGGCAAGCACCAGATCGCCGGCGAGGATGGCAGCGTGGAGCTGCCGGACAACAACCCGCTGGAAGAGTAGTTCGGGCTAGCGTGCGGGTGGCGCCGTTGCAAGCGCCGCATGAGCACGCTGCGTGATGTAGGCGCGCACCGCCTCGGCATCTTCCGCCCCGAAACGACTCCTGAACGACACCATGCCGCGCTGCTGCAGCACCCCGTCAATCACTACCGAACGGAACGCCTCGGTGCTGTTGATCATTGCCGAATAGCGCAGATCCGGGAACAGACCGCGATTGCCGTACAGCGTGTCATGGCACATGGTGCAGTTCTGGTTGTAGAGCTCTTCTCCACGAGCCAGTGCGGCAGGAGTACCGAACGCCGGCGGCGGATTCAGCTGTCGCGGCGGCGGCGGCGGCGCGGCCGGTGGCAGCGCCGCCTTGCCGTCGAGCTTGTAGACCAGCAGGCGCGAATTGTTGCCCGCGTAGTAATCACGCGTGCCGTAGCCGGCCAGCTGGGCGATGTACTGCTCGCCATCGATCTCGTAGCTGATCGGCGCAGCCACCACTCCGGTCTGGGGATCAGCGGACCAGAGTTTCTCCCCGTCAGTGTCCCGGTAGGCGCTGAGCTCGCCCTTCTGGGCACCCTGGAATACCAGACCGCCCGCAGTGGTGAGCACGCCGGAGGCTATGGTCCCGCGCAGCTCCGATCGCCACACCTCGCGCGCAGCGACCGGATCCCAGGCAATCAGCCACGCGCGCGATGTGCGCGGCACGTCGTGCAGGCCTTCATAGACACTCGCAGGCGCGCGGCCCATGCCCGAATTGCCGGCGCCCTCGCGCGGCACATAGTTCGGATCCGGCGCAAATGCCGTGCTGGTTTCAACCACCGGCGTGTACAGCAACCCGGTGCGACGGCTCAATGACATGGGGTGCCAGCTGTGCGCCCCCTGCCCGCCCGGCTGCACCACCACCGGCTTGCCCGTCTTGCCGAAGCGCGCCGCCGGCACCTCCACAGGTCGGCCGGTCGACATGTCCACGCCGGTGGCCCAGCTCACGGTCGTGAAATTCCGGGCGCGCAGCAGCTTGCCGCTCACGGCATCGAGCGCATAGTAGAAGCCGTTCTTGGACAGCTGCATAAGCACCCGACGCTGCTCGCCGTCGATCGGCAGATCCGCCAGCATCAGCGGGCTCGTGGCGTCGAAGTCCCAGGTCTCGGCCGGCGTCTCCTGGTAGTGCCACACGTACTCGCCGGTATCGGCATTCACCGCCATGATGGAGTTCGTATAGAGATTGTCGCCGCCCCCGGGGCTGCGGACCTCGGCAACCCAAGGGGTTCCATTGGCCGTTCCGAAATACACCAGGTTCGTGCCCGGGTCGTAGATCAGGCCATCCCAGGCCGTGCCGCCACCAAACTTCCAGTACAGATCGCCAGTCCAGGTTTCAGCCGCACGGCGCATCGCATCGTTCTCGTAGGGCTTCGACGGGTCACCCGGAATGGTGAAGAAGCGCCACAGCAGTTCGCCCGACTCGGCGTCGTACGCGGAAACATAGCCACGCACACCGATCTCCGCGCCGGCATTGCCGATGAACACCTTGCCGTTGGCAATACGCGGCACTCCGGTCACGGTGTAGTAGCTGTCCGGATCCGTGGTCTGGACCGACCACACCTGCTGGCCCGTCTTCGCATCAAGGGCAATGAGGCGCCCGTCGTAGGCGCCGAGGTAGATGCGACCCTTCCAGGCCGCCACACCGCGATTCACGACATCGCAGCAACCCTTGATTCCGGTTTCCCCGGGCACCTGCGGATCGAATTTCCACAACAACTTGCCGGTCTTTGCGTCGAAAGCGAAGAGCTTGCTCCAGGCACTGGTCACATACAGCACCCCGTCGACCACGATTGGCGAAGCCTCCTGGCCCCGGTTGGTGTCGAGGTCGTAGTACCAGGCCAGCCCCAGGCGCGTGACATTGTCCGTGTTGATCCGGGTAAGCGGGCTGAAGCGCTGCTCATCGTAGGTACGGCCGACTGCCAGCCACTGGCCGGGCTCGGCGTCGGCATTGCGCAGCCGCTCGCCATCCACGTCGCCAGCCTCTGGTACCGCCGACCCACAGGCTGCAACCAGGGCGCACACCGCGCCCATGATGATTCCACGCATGCGGCCCCCGTCTTGTCGTTGCTGCCCGCGCGGCGGGCGATTCGCTAGAGCTTGATGCGGCCGCCGCCCGGAATGCCGCCCGGCATGCCCGCCTCGGGCACCACGATGCGCGACTGCGCTTCGCGGCGCATTTCGCGCGCCTCCTCGATGGCCTGGTGCAGCGCTTCCTGCACGGCCGCCGGGAACCGGGCAATGGCATCTTCCAGGCTGGCCGCTTCGATCTCGAAACCCAGCGGCAGCACGCCTCCAGGCGTGAGCAGCTGGGTCTGGCCGCTGTACAGCACCGGGCGTGAAGCATCCGGCTCGCCGCTGGGCAGTACGGGGCGCAGTCGCCGGATCGTTCCGGCAGCGCGGTCGGTGAACACTTCCTCCTGATACAGGCCGGCAGCGTCGAACTTGATTTCAGGCAGTTGGGGATCGTTGCTCATGGGCCTAGTGTAACGTCCGACAGCGCGGCGAGCAGTGGTTCGATCATGGGCACGTCCGCTTCCAGCAGATCGCAGTGCTGCAGATCAACCGGGGCAATCCAGCGCAGCGCCTGTCCGTCCAGACCCCGCGGTTCGCCCGCATACCGCGGCACGATCCACAGCGAGATCTCGACGCTGCGGTCCGGGTATTCATGGCTGAAGCTGCCAACAGGCAGCAGCTGGTTCGCGTGCACGCCCAGTTCCTCGGCGAGCTCGCGCCGTACAGCGGCTTCCGGGGCTTCGCCTGCCTCGATCTTGCCCCCGGGGAATTCCCAGCGCCCGGCCTGCCATTTGCCGGACGGACGCTGGGCAATGAGCAGCTCGTGGCCACCCTGCTCACCGCGCCGGAGCAGCGCGGCCGCGACTACGCGGAAAGGCTCCCGTGGCACTGCTTGTATTTCTTGCCCGACCCGCAGGGACAGGGCTCATTGCGACCGATCTTGCGCTCGCCGCGTACGAAGGGCGCCTGCTGCTGAGCAGGGTCGGCCGCGGGCTTGCCGAACACATGCTGGGCCCGCCCACCCTGCGGGGCCTGCTGCGGCTCTGGCCCGGGCGGCGGAGCCTCCAGCGCGGAGACTTCCGCGTGCTGCGCCTGCAGCGCGCGCATCATGCGTTCACGCTGCTCGGCCTCCTCACGCTCGATTTCGGCCTGGTCGCGCAGTTCGATCCGCGACAGCAACGAAGCGGCCTCGTGCTTCACCCGATCGAGCATCGTGCTGAACAGCTCGAAGGCTTCACGCTTGAACTCGTAACGGTAGTCCTTCTGCGCGTAGCCACGCAGATGAATGCCCTGGCGCAGGTAGTCCATCGCCGCCAGGTGCTCGCGCCACACCTGGTCCAGGCGGGTCAGCACGATGTCGCGTTCGATCTGCCGCATGACGGGCGCACCAATGCGCTGGACCTTCGCCTCGTAGGCGGCATCGACTGCCTCGATCACCCGCTTGCGCAGCGTCGGCACGTCCAGCTGCTGGTCGGCCTCGACCCAGCTCCTGGCATCGACGGCGGTGTTGAAATCCTTCTGCAACGCGGCCGACAGGCCTTCCAGATCCCAGTCCGATGGCGAGCTCTGCGGTGCCACGTGCTGATCGAACAGCGCGCTCACTGAATCCTCGCGCATGCCGGCAACCGCTTCGGACAGATCCGTCGCGCCCAGGATGCCGGTGCGCTGCTGGTACACCACCTTGCGCTGGTCATTGGCGACGTCATCGAACAGCAGCAGCTGCTTGCGGATATCAAAGTTGTGCGCTTCGACCTTGCGCTGCGCCTTTTCGATCTGCCGCGTCAGCAGGTTGGATTCAATGACCTCGCCCTGCTTCATGCCGGCGAACTGCAGCAGGCGCTTGGTGCGGTTCGGGTCGCCGAAGATACGCATCAGCGTGTCTTCCATCGACAGGTAGAAGCGCGAGGATCCCGGATCACCCTGGCGGCCGGAGCGGCCGCGCAGCTGGT
>CAYWDZ010000143.1:0-8182 GCA_964456255.1 uncultured Steroidobacteraceae bacterium
AGGCCCACTTCGCCGCGCTCATCCACGTCGAAGGTGATCTTGCCGAAGTGCATGTAGTCGAGCTTCTTGTCGAGCGTGATCGAGTTGCCCTTGATGGCGGCAATGGTGCGACGCTCGGCCTGGCGCGGGTCGTAGTCCGTCGATGCAAGGACGATCTCGTCGCCGACCTGCCATTGCGCGGCGTTCAGCACTTCGATCGAGGTGGCGCCTGCTTCGGCGGTCTTCGCCAGCTTGGTCCAGGTGTTGGTGCGGTTGCCGTGCAGGTTCAGCGTGCCGCCCGACAGCATGATGCCGCGGTCACCCATGCCCATCAGCTGTTCGCCCTTGACGTTGTCGGTGAGGGTGATGGTGGCCTTGTGCGTGAAGGGCTTGGCCTCGGTGCCGATGGCGAGCTCGCCGTGCACCATGACCCACTCGCTGGTGAGTGCCAGGTCGGACTTGTCTGCGAAGGTCAGTTTGCCGTTGATCGTCAGGCCGTTGAGCTGAGGCGGACTCACGTCGAGGATCACTTCCTTGCCGCTGGCGATCTCCACCTTGTCGCCTGCGGCCGGCACCTTCTTGTTCGGCCAGGTGGCCGGATCGGACCAGTTGGTCGGCTTGGCCGAACCTGCATTCTGTGCCTGCACCACGGCGATGACGCCGCCCAGCACGCAGGCCGGAATCAGCGAACCAAGCAGGAACGAGCGATTCTTTCTGCTCATGACATGAACCCCCAAATTCTTGGCAAAGACCCGGAAACCGGGCGACAGGATAGCGCAGCTGCCGGCTTGCTGGCTGCCTCCGGCGTACGGCCGGTATCGGCGGGGCTTGAACGGACGATGCGCCGGCTTCAGCGGCGGCAGCTCGACGGCAGGAACTTCGGGTCGATGTTGGTGCGGTTTTCGCCTGCCGCACTCATGCCGTTCGGCAGGGGGCTGTAGCCGCAGTTCCAGGAGATCGGGCTCGTCGGGCTGGCGGTCACATAGAGCGGTCGCATCGACAGGATCTGGTCCTTCAGGCGGGAATTGACCTTGTTGCCGAAGCGGATGTGCATGACCCCGTCCTCGACGGTGATTGCGCTCACATACTGCCCGAGTAGATGTTCCGGCGCCGGCACCCCTGCCAGCTCGTTGTTAGCCGGGAACCTGCCGCGATCCTTGTAGTACTCGTTGATCGAGGGCTTGAGCTCGTTGATGAGCACCAGCCCCTCGGTGACCTGCGCCCGCATCGTGTAGTCCGAATAGGCCGGTATCGCGATGGACGCCAGGATGCCGATGATCGCCACGACGATCATCAGCTCGATCAGCGTGAACCCGTGAGCTGCATGCCTGATTCTCATACGACTGCTCCCAACTTGAAGATTGGCAAATACATCGCAATGACCATGGTGCCGATGAATACGGCGATGACTACCTGCAGGATGCGCAGCACGGCCGCACGCCAGGTGTCGAGCTCGCGCTGCAGGGAATCCAGTTCCAGCTCGTTCAGGTGCGCAAGTTCCGCATCGGCCGCGCCGAGCGTGACGGCAAGGTCGAGCTTTGCAGCCAGATCGGGATCGGGGCTGGCACCGGAACCGCCAATCGCCGCAGCGCTGCCCAGCGACTGCGCGGGCGGCTGGCCGGCCGCGGCAAGTGCGCGTGCCAGTGTCAGCTGCCGCCAGCGCTCATGCGTGCGACGCAGCCGCCGGCCGACTGGTAGCCCCCTGCCGAGCGGCGCGATCACGGCGATTCCTGCTGCAACCCTGAAGCTCGTCGAGATTGCCCAGACCACGGCGGCAGCGATGACCAGCAGCGGAAGGAACATGACCCAGGGCTGATTCAAGGCCACCCCACTCAACGCCGGCAGGTCTGCGCCAAATCCGCTGAAGAGGTCGGCGAAATGTGGCGAGATGAAGAAGAGCCACAACACCGCCACTACGGATGCGATGAGCAGCAGGGTGATGATGTAGAAGAGATCACCCGGCAGGCCGATCCGGACCTGCGCCCCAAGCCTGCGCGCGCCGGCCATCGCCGCTGCCGCGGCACCAATCGCCTTGCCCGCATCGCCGTCGGTGGGTGCATTGCGCACGACTTCGCCGATCAGCAGCAGCTCGGCAGCGGGGCGCTCGGCTGTCTCGCCGCGAACATAGCGCTCGAGCGCGCCGAGTTGCGCGGCGACGTCCGTCTGGCTGTGCGCCCGCACCCGTTGGACCGCTTCGCCGAATCCATGCTGGCTCCCGAGTTCACCAAGATACCGGCTGGCATCGGCCAGCGATTCGATCTGCATTGCGGGGTCAACTCCCATGCTGCGCTCCAGGACTTCAGACGCGACAGGTAAAGGGCAGGTACTGGTTCGACAGGGTCGTGTGCAAAGGCTCAGCCGCCGTATAGCCCGGTGGCGGCGCAGCTCTGCCGCAGAGCAGAATCAACCGTCCGGTTTCCGGTTGAACCGCGAAGCGGAACCCGATCGTGCGCGCGTCGGCAGGCACGCCTGGCAGGAAGCCGGAAGCCATCGTGGCGACGATTTCCTGATCGCGCCATTGGACACTGCTGACGTTCTTTCCCTTGATGTCGGATGGCTTGTACAGGCCGCCGTCACCCGGCAGCGTGCCGTAGACGGCCAGATGCTCGCCAACCTCGATGCGATGATTGGTGGCGAGAAATGTGGCCTCGACCATCTTTGCCTTGATGATGGCCTGCCCGCCGTTGCTGGCAGCAAACCCGACGAGGATGGCCACGATTGTGACGCTGGCCAGGAGTTCGAGCGCCATCTCGTTGGCGCGCCGGTCGCGCAGTGACGTGCTGAAACCGCGTCTGCGCCACAGCAGTGCTTCGGCAATGACATCGCGCAACAGCATCGCTGAACGTCCCTGCTCCGTGCAGCACGCAATGGTGCCGAAGATTCGGCCCAGACTAGCGACAGGTGGGCATCCGGGCCACGACTTGCGTCACAGCTGCATGCTCAGCCTGTTGCTGCGGTTCGTGAGCGGCGGCGTGATGCCGTGGCGCGTGAAATGGAGCCGAGCCGCGCCTTCAGGGCAGCCAGCGCCCTGGCATCGACGGGGTTGTCGCCGCCGAAACGCAGCCGTTCGTAGTCCGCAGCAAACCGGCCGATGTCCTCGGCCGCTTCCGGCAGCAGCTGCTGCGCACGGCGGCGCACCGCTTCCGGACCGTCGTGGCTGGCGATTGGTACACCGCGACGATCGAGCACCGTGGCAAAGCGCAGCCACAATCGCTCCAGTGCATCATGCTGCGTGCGTGGTGCGCGCTGCCCGAGCAGGGCCATCAGCAGCAGCGCCCACAGCACGCCGCCTGCCAGCAGCAGCAGCGCCATGCCGCCATAGTCGATGCGGTCGAGCCCAAGCAGCTTCAGCAGATCCAGTTGCTTCGCGCGGTTGAAGTTCACGATCTGCTCCTGCCACCAGCCGCCGGCGGCTTCCCAGGCATCGCGCAGACCACGCAGCCAGCTCACTTCGCCGAGCAGCGTGCCGTCATTGGCAAGGCCGGCAGTCGATGCATCGGCGGCGCCGCGCTGCAAGCGCTCGGGTGCGACCACGGCCGTCGGGTCAAAGCGCGTCCAGCCCTGGCCGTCGAGCCAGATCTCCACCCAGGCATGGGCGTCGGACTGGCGCACCGTGTAGTACGCGCCGACCGGATTCCAGATGCCGCCCTGGTAGCCGGTGACCACCCGCGCCGGCACTTTGGCCGCGCGCATCAAGGTGGCAAAGGCGGAGGCGAAGTGCCCGCAGAACCCGAGCCGCGTGTTGAACAGCAGATCGTCGATGGAGTCGAGGTCGAGCAGTGGCGGGGTCAGCGTGTACTCGAAGCCGCCGTCGCGGAAGTACTCCATGAGGCGTTGCGCGTAGTCGGCGTCTGAAGCGACGCCGGCGCGCAGTTCCTGGGCCAGCGCGAGACTGCGGGGATTGCGTCCCGGTGGCAACCGCGTGTCGATGCCGCGGCCCTTGGCGGACAGTTCACCCGTGCCGCGCGTTTGCAGATGGGAGACGGCGGTGTAGGAGGTTGGTCCGGTGATGGGGCGCAACGACCTGACCTGGCCATCGAAGAGCTCGCTGTAGGACCCGGGGTCGATGCCTTCGATTCCCGCGAAGGTATCGAGCACGAACAGGTACCGGTTGCCATGCGGTTCCAGCATCACGTTGTACCGCAATGGCGGCGACAGCAATTCGGTCTCCTGGCGGGGTGGAAACTCCCGGGTGCGCCGCCAGGTATAGCCATCGAACTCATGCAGCACGGGGCCGCGCCAGTAACGCTGCGCCGGCAGTGGCGGCGGGCCGTCGAAGCGCACGCGGAAGGCAATGTCCTCGGAGATCGAGAGTTCCGAGATGCTGCCGGGACTCATCTCGTCGGACAGGCCGGTCTGCGCACCGCCCGCACCGGGCATTGACCACAGTGCGTTCGGCAGCCGCGGTACCAGCACAAAGCACAGCGCTGCCAGCGGCACGGCATAGAGCGCAGTCCGGCCGGACATCAGAAAGGCGCGCCGTGCCGAGTGTGCGGCGCGCACATTGCCCAGTGCGGCGATGCTGGCCAGCGCCAGCCAGCCGGTCGCTGCGTAAAGTGGCAGTCGCCCCAGACCCTGCCGGTCCAGTGCGGCAGCCAGCACCAGAATCAGTGCCACAGTGGCCAGCACCACGGCGTCGCGCGGGGTGCGTGTCTCCAGCAGCTTGGCCGCACCCATCACCACCAGCAGTGCGCTGCCGGCCGCGAGGCCACCGATGGTGCGGAAAGAAACCAGCACGGTGAACACCAGCAGCAGCGTGATGCCGACGCGCAGCACTGTGTTGGGCATTGGCACGCGGCCGCGGAAGGCCAGCCAGCGCCACAGCAGCGCGGCGCCGGCCACGGCCGAGCACCAGGCCGGCACGCGATCGGCATGCAGCACGCAGCCTGCGGCGAATGCAGCCAGCAGCATCAACATCGGTCGGCGCGGGAGTGTGGCGCTCATGCGCGCCCGTCCCGAGTGCCGTACAGAGCCAGTCGCGCAAGGCAGTCGTCGCGATGCTCGTTGCCGATGCCTTCCATGGGGTCGCTGCCGGGCAGGCGCAGCACCCAGCTTTCGCCGCGCGCGGCGGCGTCAACGATCCAGCGCGTGAGCTGCGAGAGGCGCGCTTCGGTATCCAGCCCCGCGAGCGCATCGAAATCGAATTCGCGGCGTCGTGCCGCGGCTCCTCGATACTCGCGCACCAGCAGCGGTGCGCCGCGCGCGTAGGCCTTCCACGCGATCTGTCGCGGCGAATCGCCTTCACGGAAATCGCGCAGCCACGCCAGTTCGTCCTGGCCGTGTTCGATCTGCGCGCTGCCGGTATCGTGCCCGGGCGCTTCGGGTACACGCAGGTTGCCAGCGGGTTTCGGGTACACCAGCACGCTGGCGTCGAGATTCACCCAGGTCCAGGTGCGGAAGAGTCCGAAGGGCGCGGTCGAGGAGATGCGGATCACTGGCAGCCGGATGCGGCCGCGCCGCAGTACCGGCTGTGCGAGATGCACGCTGCCCTCGCTGGCGAGGAGCTGTTCCCCGTGAAGAGCAGGTGGGTTGCCATCCAGATCCAGGGTGAGATCGCCCAGCGCCGTGTGGCCGTTGATGTCGAAGCGCCAGCTGGCGGATTCGCCCGCGAAGACCGGCCGGCTGCTGGCCGTCTTGAGTGCAGTGCCGGCCAGGCCGCGCTGTGTCTGCACCATCGCCACGACGGCGAAGCCGGCGAGCCAGAACGCGAACAGCAGCGCGAGGCCATTGCCGTAGTTCATGCCGGCAATGAAGATCACGGCAATCAACAGGGCGAAGGTCCAGCCGGCTGGAGTGGGCAGGATGTAGACACGGCGTGCGCTCAGCGTGAGCGGCAAGGCATCCTGACCCTGGCGGCGCAGCGCCCAGTTGCGGATCAATGCCGGTCCTTGATTGTTGCGCCGGAAGATGCGCATTGGCCGCTAGCGCGGTACCGGCACCGCTTCCAGGATGGCGCGCAGCATGTCGCCTGCGGAGAGGGGTTTGACGCCGTTGCTGCGCGGCTCGAGGCGGTGACCGGCCACCGCGGGCCAGACGGCCTGCACATCGTCGGGCAGCACGGCGTTGCGTCCTTCCAGCAGTGTCCAGGCGCGGGCAGCCCGTACCAGCCCCTGCGCGGCGCGCGGCGAAAGACCCAGCTGGATATCGGCGCGGGCGCGCGTCGCGGCCACCAGCTTCTGCACGTAGTCGAGCAGCGGCTCGGCCACATGCACCGCGGCGACCTGCTTCTGCAGCGCCAGCAATTGCTCGGCATTCATCGAGGGCGTTGCCTGGGCGAGCAGTTCGCGCCGGTCGCCCTGCGCCAGCAGCTGGCGTTCATGGCGCGGGTCGGGGTAGCCCAGTTCGATGCGCATCAGGAAACGATCCAGCTGCGATTCCGGCAGCTGGTAGGTGCCGAGCTGTTCGTGCGGATTCTGCGTCGCCACCACGAAGAACGGTTCGGGCAGCGGATGCGTGATGCCGTCGATGCTGACCTGCCGCTCTTCCATCGCTTCGAGCAGCGCGCTCTGTGTGCGCGGACTGGCGCGGTTGACCTCATCGGCCAGCAGCAGCTGGGTGAACACCGGCCCCGGGCGAAACTCGAACTTCTGCGCGGCGCGATCGAACACCGATACGCCCAGGATGTCGGCCGGCAGCAGGTCGCTGGTGAACTGCACGCGCTGCCAGGAAAGGCCCAGCACCCGTGCCAGCGCATGCGCCAGCGTGGTCTTGCCGACGCCGGGCACATCCTCGATCAGCAGGTGGCCGCGGGCCAGCAGGCAGGCCAGCGCCAGCCGCAGGGCCTGCGGCTTGCCGAGGATGATCCGATCGAGTTGTCGAAGGGCCGCGGGTAGCGCGGTCATGGAAAAGCTCCGGTCGCCTAGCTGTTGACCAGACCCTGCACGATTTCAATCTGCCGCGCGAGGCTTTCGTTCACCTTTTCGAACTGCGCGATGCGCTCGCGCTCGGTGGCCACCACCTCGGGTGGGGCGTTGTTCACGAAATTCGGGTTTTCCAGCTTGGCCAGCGCGCGCCTGATCTCCTGCTGGTTCTTTTCCTGCTTCTTCGTGAGCCGCGCCAGTTCCACGGCCGGATCGATCAGGCCCTGCATGGGAACCAGCAGCGTCATGTGGCCCACTACCGCGCTGGCCGAAGGCGGAGCGGCTTCGCCCGCTACCAGCACGCGCACGTCTTCGATGCCGGCAAGCCGGCCGAGCAGGGCGGCGTAGCGCGCGAAGCGCTCCGCGTCATCCGGCTGTGAGCCCTGCACCAGCGTGGCCAGGCGCTTCGCGGGGCTGATGTCCATCTCGCCGCGGATCTGCCGCAATCCCAGGATCACGCCCTTCATCCAGTCGACATCGGCCGTCGCGCCGGCATCGCTGCGGCAATCCGCGGCGCGCGGCCAGGAAGCCAGCATGATGGTCTTGCCGGAGGCGCCGGCTGCCGGCCCGATGCGTTGCCAGATCTCCTCGGTGATGAAGGGCATCAGCGGGTGCAGTGCGCGCAGCAATGCTTCGAGCACCGTGAGCAGGGTGCGGCGCGTGGCTGCAGCCGCGGCCTCGTCCTCGCCATTCAGGACCGGCTTGGCCAGCTCCAGGTACCAGTCGCAGAACTCGTGCCAGGTGAACTCGTACAGCGCGGTGGCGGCCAGATCGAAGCGATAGGCGGCGAAGGATTCGTCGACCCTGGCGATGGCTTCGCCCAGGCGCGACACGATCCAGCGATCCACCACATGCGCGGAGGTGGTGCCCGGTGCGGCGATCGGCTTGCCATCGGTCATCAGCAGCACGAAGCGCGCCGCATTCCACAGCTTGTTGCAGAAGTTGCGATAGCCGGCCACGCGGCCCAGTTCGAAGCGCACGTCGCGGCCGTGGGTGGCCAGTGATGCCAGCGTGAAGCGCAGCGCGTCGGTGCCATGCGCCTCGATGCCGTTCGGGTACTGCTTGCGCGTCGCCTTCTCGATGCCGGGTGCCAGGTGCGGCTGCATGAGCCCCGTGGTGCGCTTCTTCAGCAGCGCATCCAGCGTGATGCCGTCGACGATATCCAGCGGGTCGATGATGTTGCCCTTGGACTTGCTCATCTTCTGGCCTTCGGCGTCGCGCACCAGGCCCGTGACATACACCTCGCGGAAGGGCACTTCGCCGCCCATGAACTTCATGCCGAACATGATCATGCGCGCGACCCAGAAGAAGATGATGTCGAAGCCCGTGACCAGTACGTTGCC
>CAYWDZ010000144.1:0-8156 GCA_964456255.1 uncultured Steroidobacteraceae bacterium
GGTGCCTTCGACAGCTTCCTGACCTTGCGTGGGCTGCGCGCGCTCGACGCGCGCCTGGCCGTGCACGGCCGCAACGCGGGTGAGCTTGCGCCATGGCTCGCCAGGCAACCGGGTGTGCGCAAGGTGTACTACCCCGGCCTGCCGGAGCATCCCGGACACGACGTGGCCAAACGCCAGCAGTCCGGCTTCGGCGCCATCATCACGCTGGAGATCGAAGGCGGCGTCGAAGCGGTGAAGCGCTTTGTGGGCGGCATGGAATATTTCTCGCTCGCCGAGTCATTGGGCGGGGTCGAGAGCCTGCTGGCTCATCCGGCTTCGATGACCCATGCCGCCATGGCGCCGGAGGCGCGCGCGGCAGCCGGCCTGGTCGACGGACTGCTGCGCCTGTCGATCGGCATCGAGGCTGTTGAGGATCTGCGCAAGGATCTGGCGGCCGCACTGCAACGGGCGCGCGGCTGATCCGGCAACACATCATTCGCGAAGAGGGGGACAGGGACATGCGCAACGCGAGAACAACCCTGGGCGGATTCGTCGTATCGCTGCTCATTGCGGGCGGGCTTGCCGCTGCTGCGCAAGTGGCTGTCGATACATCCGCCTGGAAGACCGCGGACGATCACGAGGACATGAAGCGCCAGCTCGGCATCACTAGGCTTCGCCCGGGCCCCAGCGGCCAGGAAAACGCGCCGAACGCGGCCAACTATGACGAAGCCAGGGCCAATCCGTTCCCGGTACTGCCGGACGCACTGCGCATGGAAAATGGCAAGAAGGTGACCAGCGCGAAGCAGTGGCGCGAGAAGCGTCGCCCGGAAATCGTGGAGCTGTTCGAGCGGGAAGTTCTGGGCCGCATTCCAAAGAATGTCCCGCAGGTGACCTGGTCCGTGGTGGATACGCTGGATTCGAAGGTGGGTCCACGCACGGTGCATGGACGCCGTCTGGTGGGCAAGGTCGACAATTCCGCCTACCCGGGCATCGAGGTGAACATCAGCCTGGTGGTGGTCACACCTGCTGACGTGACCGGCCCGGTGCCGGTGATGATCATGTTCGGTGGCGGCCGCCTGCCCGGTGAGCCCGCGCCCGCGCGCGCCGGAGGCTTTGGGGCGCCGGGTGGCGCCGGGCCGGGCGGGCCGGCCCGACAGGGTGGGCCTGCCGGCGATGTCGCCGGGCCGCGCCCGGCTGCCGATCCTCCCGCCACGGAGCAGCTCATCGAAGCAGGCTGGGGTTATGCCTATCTGAATCCCTCCAGCATTCAGGCCGACAACGGCGCGGGCCTTACCAAGGGGATCATCGGTCTCACCAACAAGGGTCAGCCGCGCAAGCCCGATGACTGGGGTTCATTGCGTGCCTGGGGCTGGGGTGCTTCGCGCGCGCTGGATTACTTTGAAACCGATCCGACGATCGATGCCAAGCGTGTCGGCATCGAGGGTGTGTCGCGCTACGGCAAGGCGGCTCTGGTCACCATGGCCTTTGACGAGCGCTTCGCTGTCGTACTGATCGGCTCTTCAGGCGAGGGCGGCGTGAAGCCGCATCGGCGCAATTTCGGAGAAGCCGTGGAGAACCTGACTGGCAGCGGTGAATACCACTGGATGGCCGGCAACTTCCTCAAGTACGGCACCGAGGAGTCCAGCTTCGGACGCAAGGATGCGGGAGACATCCCGGTGGATTCGAACGAACTGCTGGCCCTGTGCGCGCCGCGCGCCACCTTCATCAGCTACGGGGTGCCGGAGAAGGGCGATGCCAACTGGCTCGACCAGAAAGGCAGCTTCATGGCGGCCATCGCGGCGCAGCCCGTGTTCCGGCTGCTGGGCGTGAAGGACCTGGGTCGCTCCGACGACTACATGAAGGAGCAGAAGCCGCCGATCAACGAAGGGTTGCTCGACGGTCGGCTTGCCTGGCGCCAGCACGATGGCGGGCATACCGACGCGCCCAACTGGAAGTATTTCATCCCGTGGGCCAATCAGCAGCTGTGGAGTGACGGCAGGAAGAAGTAGCCGCGGCCCGACGGGTTGGGCAGGCGTCAGCCGATCAACGCAGTGATCGCAGCACCGGCTGCGACGGTGCCGGCGGATTTGCCGGACCCGGCGATGTCGGGTGTGCGCAGGCCCTGCGTCAGTGCGGTCGCGACTGCGCGCTCGATGGCCTGTGCTTCCTGTTCCAGACCCAGCGAATGACGCAGCAACAAGGCGGCCGAGAGTATCGTTCCCACCGGGTTGGCGATGCCCTTGCCGGCGATGTCCGGGGCCGAACCATGAATGGGCTCATACAGCCCGCGCTTGCCATCACCCAGTGAAGCCGACGGCGACAGGCCAAGTGAACCGGCGAGCATCGATGCTTCGTCGGTGAGGATGTCGCCGAACATGTTTTCGGTGACGATCACGTCGAAGTCCGTGGGTCGGCGGATCAGGTGCATGGCCGCGGCGTCCACCAGGATGTGCTCGAGCGCGACATCCGGAAACTCGCTCTTCACAACCCGCGTGACGACTTCACGCCACAGGCGCGAGGTGTCGAGCACATTGGACTTGTCGATGGAGGTGAGCTTGCGGCGGCGGGACTGCGCCAGTCGCCCGGCCACGCGCGTCACGCGTTCGATTTCCGCGGCGCTGTAACTGCACAGGTCGCTGGCATCCGTCGCGGTGCGCGTCTTGGCGCCGAAATAGATGCCGCCGGTCAGCTCGCGCACGAAGACCAGATCGACGCCTCGCACCACTTCCGCCTTCAGCGTGGTGGAGTCGGAAAGGGCGGGGTGCACGGCGACGGGGCGCAGGTTGGCATACACGCTCAGTTCACGACGCAGCCTCAGCAATCCGGCTTCGGGACGCAGCTTCGCATCAGGCGCGGACCACTTCGGACCACCGATGGCCCCAAGCAGCACCGCGTCACTCGCGAGGCAGCTGTCGAGCGTCGCCTGCGGCAACGGATCACCATGGCGGTCGATGGCGATGCCGCCGAAATCCCGGGCATCGAACTGGAACTCATGGCCAAAGAGCTTCGCCACCCGCTCCAGTGCGCTGACAGCCTCGCGCGTGACTTCCGGGCCGATGCCGTCGCCACCCAGTACGGTGATGCTGGCCTTCATGCGTGACGCTTCTCGTAGGCGGCGATGTCCGCTTCCTTCAGCAGCAGGTAGCCCAACTGGTCCACGCCCTGCATCAGGCAGAAGCGCGAGAAGGGTTCGATCGGAAAGCTGACCGATCGATCATCCGGCAGCTTCAGCGACGCCGATGTCAGATCCACAGTCACCTTTGCGCCCGGATGCGCCACCAGCCACTGCAAGGTCTGCGCATCCACGACCACGGGCACCAGACCATTCTTCAGCGCGTTGGAACGGAAAATATCGGCGAAGCTGGTGCTGATGACGGCGCGGATGCCGAAATCGGTCAACGCCCACGGTGCGTGCTCGCGCGAAGAGCCACAGCCGAAATTGTCGCCTGCCACCAGCACCTGACACCCGGCGGCCTCGGGCTTGTTGAGCACGAAGTCCGGGTTGGGTCTGCCGTCGGCCAGATAGCGCCAGTCGGCAAACAGGTTCTTGCCAAAGCCCGCCTTTTCGGTGGAACGCAGGAAGCGGGCCGGAATGATCTGGTCGGTGTCGATGTCCGGTCGCGGCAGCACGACGGTGCGCGAAACAATGCTGACAAAGGGTTCCATCTACATGAACTCCCGCGGATCGGTAATGACACCGCGCACGGCCGAGGCGGCAGCAGTCAGCGGACTGGCCAGCAGGGTGCGCGCCCCCGGCCCCTGGCGACCCTCGAAATTGCGGTTGCTGGTGCTCAGCGAGTAATTGCCCTTGTCGACGGTATCGCCATTCATGCCGAGGCACATGGAGCAACCGGATTCGCGCCATTCGGCTCCGGCCTCGATGAACACGCGGTCCAGGCCTTCCATTTCGGCCTGCTTCTTGACCTGCTGCGAGCCCGGCACGATCAGCATCTGCACACCGCGCGCCACCTTGCGTCCGTTGAGCACGCTCGCGGCAGCGCGCAGATCCGACAGACGCGAATTCGTGCAGCTGCCGATGAACACCACATTGATCGGACTGCCTTCCAGCTTCTGCCCGGCGGAGAAACCCATGTAGGCGAGGGCGCGATCGAACACCGGGTCGTCGCTGGTTGCCGGCACACTGCCGGACACCGGCGCCACCATGCCCGGGTGTGTTCCCCACGTGATCATGGGTTCGACCGCGGAGGCATCGAGCGTCACTTCGCGATCAAATGCTGCTCCCTCGTCCGTGGCCAGGCCGCGCCACTCGGCAACTGCCGCATCCCATGCGGCGCCCTGGGGTGCCCTGGGCCGACCCTTGAGGTATTCGAAGGTCACCTCATCCGGAGCAATCATGCCCGCGCGTGCGCCGGCCTCGATGGACATGTTGCACACGGTCATGCGTTCGTCCATGGTCAATGCGCGGATGGCAGGGCCGCGGAACTCGATCACGTGCCCCGTACCACCGCTGACACCGATCTTGCCGATGATGGCCAGCACGAGATCCTTGGCCGTGACTCCGGCATTGAGCTGACCGGTCACGTTGATGGCCAGTGTCTTCGGCTTGCTCTGCAACAGGCACTGTGTGGCCAGTACATGGCCCACTTCGGTGCTGCCGATGCCGAAGGCGAGTGCCCCGAAGGCACCATGCGTGCTGGTATGGCTGTCCCCACACACGATGGTCTTGCCCGGCTGCGTCGCACCCAGTTCGGGGCCGATGACGTGCACGATGCCGCGCTTGTCGCTGGTCAGGGTCATGAGTTCCACGCCGAATTCGGCGCAGTTGACCTCCAGCTGCCTGACCTGCCTCGCCGCCGACTCAATGGTGATCGGCTTGCCACCGAAGACCTGTTCCGTGCGCGTTGGCGTGGAGTGGTCCATGGTTCCCAGCGTGCGGTCGATGCGCCGCACACGCAGGCCGCGCTCGCGCAGCTCGCTGAACGCCTGGGGCGAAGTGACCTCGTGGATCAGGTGCAGGTCGATGTAGATCACCGCCGGCGTGTCGGCGGTTTGTGGCACGACTTCGTGCCGCTCCCAGACCTTCTGGAAGAGCGTCTTTGGTGTGGACATGACGTCTCCCGTCAGGCAGTTGCGGCGCGCGGTACGGCCGTCATGTCCACCGGCTCCAGCCAGCCGTACTTGTCGGGCGTGGCGCCGGTAAACAGGCCGAAGAAAGCCTTTTGCAGCTTCTCGGTGATCTGCCCGCGGCGACCGGAGCCAATGGTGAGCCGGTCAACCGAACGGATGGGAGTCACTTCGGCGGCCGTACCGGTGAAGAACAGTTCATCGGCGATGTACAGCATCTCGCGCGGAATCGACCCTTCGCGCACCTCGTAGCCAAGATCCTTCGCGATCTTGATGACCGAGTCACGCGTGATGCCGCCCAGCACCGAATGTGCGAAGCCCGGCGTGTGGATCACCCTGTCACGGATCAGGAACAGGTTCTCGCCCGCGCCTTCGCTGACGGTCCCATCCGGCGCCAGACCAATGCCTTCGGCAAAGCCCAGGCGCTTTGCTTCCATGCTGATGAGCTGACTGGAGAGATAGTTGCCCGCGGCCTTGGCCAGCGCCGGGATCGTATTCGGCGCCACGCGCTGCCAGGACGAGACGCAGACGTCCACGCCTTCTGCCTCGGAATCGGCGCCCAGGTACTTGCCCCATTCCCAGGCTGCGACCGCGACGTCCACCGGCGGCTCGATCCTTGGAGCCACCCCGATCTCGCCATAGCCGCGGAACGCGACCGGGCGCAGATAGGCGCCGTTCTTCAGCCCGTTCACCGCCACCACTTCGCGTTGTGCGGCATTGAGCTGTTCGGGCGTGAACGGGATGGTGATGCGATACACCTTTGCCGAGTCGTACAGCCGCCGGGTGTGATCGGCGAGCCGGAAGATCGCCACGCCCTTCGGGGTCGCGTACGCGCGTACACCTTCGAACACCGACGAGCCGTAGTGCAGGGCATGCGACAGCACATGTACCGTCGCCTTCTCCCAGGGAACAAGCTTGCCGTTGAACCAGATGTACTGCGTGGCGGGTATGGGCATGGCGGCTACTCGACCTCCTGTGTCAGGCGCGCTCGTCCGAGAGCCAGGGCATGCGCTCGCGGAGTTTGGCACCGACCTTCTCGATCTTGTGGTTCAGATCGGCCTTCATCAGCTTGTTGTACTTCTTCAGGCCGGACTTGTTCTCGGCGATCCAGCGGCGCGCAAACTTGCCGGACTGGATATCACCCAGAACCTTCTTCATTTCCTTCTTCGTGTTGCGGTTGATGATCCGCGGCCCGCTGATCATGTCGCCCCACTTGGCGGTGGTGCTGATGTACTTGTGCATCTTGGCGAGCCCGCCCTCATGCAGCAGGTCGACGATCAGCTTCAGCTCGTGCAGCACTTCGTAGTAAGCCACTTCGGGCTGGTAGCCGGCTTCGGTCAGTGTCTCGAATCCCTTGAGGATCAGATCCGAGGTACCGCCGCACAGCACCACCTGCTCGCCGAACAGATCTGTTTCGGTCTCTTCCTTGAAAGTGGTGGCGAGTACGCCGCCGCGGGTGCTGCCGATGCCATGGGCATAGGCCAGCGCCTTGGCGAAGGCCTTCTTCGATGAATCCTGTGCGACCGCGATCAGTGCGGGCACGCCACGGCCCTGCTGGTACTGCCGGCGCACCAGGCCACCAGGTCCCTTGGGCGCGATCAGCACCACGTCAAGATCCTTGCGCGGCTTGATCTGCTTGAAGTGGATGTTGAATCCATGCGCAAACAGCAACGTGGCGCCCTTGGGGAGCGAATCCTTGATCTGGGCATACAGGGCCTTCTGCGTCGTGTCCGGCACCAGGATCGCGATCAGGGTCGCGCCCTGGACCGCATCCACTGGCTCCATGACGGTCAGGCCGTCGCGCTTGGCCTGCTTCCAGCTGTCGCCCTTGCGAACGCCCACTACCACGTCGAACCCGCTGTCCTTCAGGTTCAGCGCATGCGCACGGCCCTGGCTGCCATAACCCAGGATCGCAATGCGCGCACGGCGCAGAGCAGACTTGTCGACATCCTTCGGACCATATAGACGCATGGAACTTCACTCCGTAATGGGCACACGTAAACGAGCCCGGAATTATAGCCCTTTTTGCATCAACTGCTGACGCGTCAGCGAATCCGATCACTTAGAATGCACCGGTGCCATCTCCCATGGACCTGAATGCTTCAAGTGCCGGCCCGGCACTGTCCCTTTATTGCATTGCCGAAGCGGACTTTCCCGCCTGGCGCGATCAGCAAGGTGCGGACGTTCGAGCCTGGCTCGCGACAGCGGCTTTCCGACCGGAGCGCGGCCGCTGGCTCCTGCTGCCTGGGGATGGTGGCCGACCCGGCGGGGTGCTGGCTGGCCTGGGAAAGGCATGGCCGGACGCACTGGGGTGGTTCTGGATCGCGGCCGGTCTGGCCGAACGGCTGCCGTCCGCCGACTACCAGCTGGGCACCGCACTCGACGGTCCGACTGCACTGCTGTTTTCGCTGGGATGGGCGCACGGCCAGTATCAATACCAGCGCTATCGCTCGCGCGCCGAGCCGGCAACCCGGGCGCGCCTCGTGCCTCTTGCGGAGGTGGACCAGCCGTATGTGGCTGCCGCAACCAGCGCCTGTTCTTGGGCGCGTGACCTGATCAACACGCCGGCCAACGACCTGGGACCTGCTGAACTTGAATTGCACGCCGCGGATCTGGCACGTCGCCATGGTGGCCAGTTGCAGGTCACCAGTGGCGCCGATCTGGCGCGGGACTTTCCGTTGATCGCAGCTGTGGGGCAGGGCAGCCCACGCGCGCCGCGGTTGCTGGACCTGCGTTTCAGCAAACCAGGCCGGCCACGGATAACGCTGATCGGCAAGGGCGTCTGCTTCGACAGCGGTGGGCTCGACATGAAGCCTTCCGCCGGCATGGCCCTGATGAAGAAGGACATGGGTGGTGCGGCTGTTGCGCTGGCGACGGCCCAGCTGCTGTGCGATCTGGCATTGCCGCTGGACCTCAGGATCCTCGTACCCGCGGTCGAGAACAGCGTGGACGGCCACGCGCAAAGACCTGGTGATGTGTGGCGTTCACACAAGGGCCTCAGTGTCGAAATCACCAACACCGATGCGGAAGGCCGGCTGGTGCTGGCCGATGCACTGGCATTGGCGGCCGAGGATCAGCCGGACCTGATCATC
>CAYWDZ010000145.1:0-8056 GCA_964456255.1 uncultured Steroidobacteraceae bacterium
GCCGCCTACGGCTTCGGCGCCGGCATTTTCTTCATCGGCTACTTCCTGTTCGAGGTGCCCAGCAACCTCGCGCTGCACCGGGTAGGCGCGCGGCTGTGGATCGCACGCATCATGGTGACCTGGGGCATCGTCTCCGCGGCCATGGCCTTCACGCAGCCGCTGGCGCGCGCCACCGGCCTTGAAGTGGAGACCACGTTCTACTCCCTGCGCTTCCTGCTGGGCGTGGCCGAGGCCGGCTTCTTCCCCGGCGTGCTCCTGTACCTGAACTACTGGTACCCGGTGCACCGCCAGAGCCGTGCCGTCGCATTGCTGCTGATGGCGCAGCCGTTTTCCTTCGTGTTCGGCGCGCCGGCCTCAGGCGCCATCATGGAAAGCTTCGCCGGCACCAGCGGCATGTTCGGCTGGCAGTGGCTGTTCATCATCGAGGCCGCGCCCGCGGTGCTGGTGGGCATCCTGGTGCTGTACTACCTCGACAACGGCATCGAGGCGGCGCGCTGGCTGGCGCCCGCCGAGAAACAGCTGCTGCGCGACCGCCTGGCGCAGGATGCGGGGACCAAGGTCGAACACAACCTGCTTGCCGTGCTGTCCATGCCGGCCATCTGGCTGTTCGCGGCCATCCTGTTCTGCATCGTCACCGGCGTGTACGGCATCAACTTCTGGCTGCCCACCATCATCAAGGAAACCGGCCTGAAGTCGGTGCTGGTCGTCGGCGTGGTGACCGCCGCCTGCTACTTCAGCAGCGCGGTGTTGTCGGTGCTGATCACGCGCCACGCCGAACGCATGAACGAGAAACGCTGGCATGCTTCCAGCGCGGCCGTCCTCGGCGGCGCGGCGCTGGCGCTGAGCACCATGTTCACCAGCAACACCCTGGTGACGGCGGTGCTGCTATCGATCGCGACCACCGGCGCACTGGTGGCATCGGCCCTGTTCTGGAGCTTCCCGGGCTCGCTGCTCACCGGCGTGGGCGTGGCCGCGGGGCTGGCTGCCATCAATTCCGTCGGCAACCTCGGCGGCTTCGCCGGTCCGTACCTGTTCGGCGCCCTGAGCCAGTGGCTGGGCAGCCGCACCGCTGGCGTGTGCGTGCTCGGCGCGTTCATGGCCTGTGCCGGTGTACTGATTGCCGTCGCCTGCCGCCACTACGGGCTGCGCAACGCGGTCGCCACCATTCCGGCCGGCGACAGACGATAAGCGTCCCTGCAACGGGCGGGGGCGCATGAAGCCATGCCACGCGCGTCGCTCAGGGCCTGCCGATGGCCTTCAGCACATCCGCGCTGAACTGGTCGATGTTGAAGCCCGCACCGGAATCAAACCCTCGCCGCACGATCACCACCTTGCGCGAGGGAATCACCATCGCGTAGTGGCCCTGCCCGCCGCTGGGCGTGAACGCATCTTCCGGCAGGCCCGACATGCCGCCATGCAGCCAGAACTGTGCGCCGTAGTACGGCGCCCGCGCGGGCTGCGCTGGCCCTTTCGTCGTCACGTACTTCACCCAGCCTTCGGGCAGGATGCGTTCGCCCAGCCAGACACCGTCGTTCATGTACAGCAGTCCGAAGCGCGCGAAATCCCGCGCGCTGCTCCAGGTCTGGCCGGACATCATGAAGTCGCCGTTCCAGTCGGTGTTGCTGGTGGTGCGCGTCATGCCGATGCGCCAGAAGAACTCGCGATAGGGGAACGCGAAGAAGCGCGGGTCGTCGTGCATGGCCTCGCGCAGCGCGCGCATAGCCAGCATGGTGTCGGGCGGGCTGTACACGAAGGTGCTGCCCGGCGCGCTGTCGAGAATGTTGGTGGCGGCGAGATCGGCCACCGTGCCGCCCTGTGCATAGATCTTCTGCAACGGACTGCCGCGCCCCTGCGTGTACAGGCCGCTGGACATGCGCAGCAGGTGTTCGAGCGTGATCGCGCCGCGTGGATCACCCGGCTTGCGCCACGCCGCGATCGGCGCCGGGTCCTTCACCTTCAGCACGCCCTGCCCCGAAGCAACGCCGATCATGCTGACCGCGAAGCTCTTCGCGGCCGAATGCGTCTGCGAGGCCATGTGCTGGTCGAAGCCGCGGCCGTAACGCTCACCGACGATCTTGCCGTCGACTACGACGATGACGCCCCAGGTGGTGCCGCCGTAGGTCTTTTCGTCGAAGGCCGCGGTGAGCAATTCGTCGATGGCCGTCTGCTGTGGACCCGGCAGTTTCGCGGTGGCATTCGCATCGCCCATGGGCCAGGGCCGGTCGTCCAGATTCGGCGCGCGCAACTTTTCATCCACGCGCGGCAGGTAGCGCGCGCCATCTGGCTTCGCGCCAGGTGGCAGCTGCACGCAGCCCAGCACCGGCCGCCACACGATGTAGCGCGGGGGCATCGCATCGTCGTACTTCACCGCGATGGTGCGATTCGTCTCGTCCACGGTCGTCGGGAACGCGGGCAATTCACCCAGCGACGGATCGCGCCCGTTCAGGTCGCGCTCGATGATTTCATCGCTGAGGCCACCCGACCAGCGGCCGCTGCACAGGTTCAGGCCGCGCGTGGCGGCGGCACCGGCCGCAACGTATCGAACGGTTTCCCCGCTGCGCCGCGCAGCGGCCTCTAGCGGTGAGTCCGGCGTAGCGGGAGCAGCGGCAAAAGTCGCGGCACTCGATGCCAGCGCAGCGAGCAGGTACGCACGGGGCAGCACGCGATGCATGGTGTTGATCCTCTACAGGCAGCTCTTTCCCTGGAAGCAGGCGCGCAGCAGCGGCGCGGGTTCATGCGGCACGAAGGGCGGCGCGCGCGGCGGCCACTTGCCGCTGTCGAGCCGTGCTTCGAGGCGATGCACCGCGGCCAGCGTCTCCTCGACACTGAAAGAGCAATGGCCGGCGCGCTCCACGTACTGCGAATCCATCATCTTCGGCGGCGCATTTTCCGCGTAGCTGCGCTGCAGTGAAGGCGAGGTGGTGCCATCGCCGAAGGCCTGCACGGCCAGCAATGGAACGGCTGGCCTGGCGGTGGGCGTGTAGTAACTGCGCATGTATTCGACCGCGCGCGGATCGGCGCTGATGCGCGGTGCCGCGGCCAGCGTGGCCAGATCCGCGTCGAGACTGATGCCGGCCTTCGCGTACAGCGCTTCGATCAGTGCGCGACGACCCGAGGCGTTGAGCAGCCTGGTGTAGTCGATGCCGGTGTTCCACGAGAAATTGCCGCCGGCACGCTGCTCCTGCTCGCTGCGCGGCAGGAACACGCCGCCGGGGAAGGAACCGATGATCTGCGCGAACTGTGCTTCGGCATCGCCATCGGCCGGCCGCGGCTGATTGGACTGCGTCCAGCCGGGAATGCCGCCAAACACGCCGGCCAGTGCGATGCGCGCGCGACCCGCCGGCGCCTTCACGGCCTCCTGCACCGCGGCGCGCACCAGCGCGCCATTGCTCTGGTCATTGTCGATGCCGACCACCTTGATGCCGGCATCCGGTGCGACCAGTGCGCGGAACACGAACGCGCCGTCGAGCCCGGTGTTCATCATGCCCAGCGCGCCGCCCATCGAACTGCAGAACGAGATGCCACCATCGATCTTCGGCCGCGAACGTTCGGCCAGTGCCGTGGTGACCAGGCCACCCATGGAATAGCCGAAGCCGATGACCCGCTGCGGCTTGGCGTAGCGTCGCGTGAACGCCGCAATGGTGGCTTCCTGCGCCGGCACCGCTTCGGCCAGCGCCCAGCCACCGGCGCCATAGTTCGATGCGGCCAGTGCATAGCCTTGCGCGAGCAAAGCCTCGGCCACCTGCCCGGGCGCCAGACCCGGCTGCCCTGCGGCGGGCGACCAGCCGCGGCTGTGCACCAGCAGCGTGCCGTTCCAGTGTTGGGGCATGCGCGCCGACCACAGGATGGTGCCGCTCAGCACTTCCGCGTTGGTGTCCGGTGCAGATGGAGCCGGGCTCGCGCCATCATGGCCAGTGGTGCTGCAGGCTCCGAGCAGCGCCACGCACAGAATACCGGTCAGCTGGTGTTTCATTGTGCCTCGCCTCCCCTGCCACGTGCCGGGCCGCCGCCACGCTCCGGTGCATTCGGATTACGCCACTGATCCGCGTTCACGGCCGGAAAGATCTTCGCCAGCCGCTCCTTCACTGCCTGCAGCTGCGGGTTCGACGCGATGTTGGTCCACTCGTTCGGATCGTTGTCGTGGTCGTACAGCTCCTCGAATCCATCCGCGTAGCGTGTGTAGCGCCAGCGCTTGTCACGCGCCGAATGATTGCCCTTGCCCCAGGTGCTCAGCACCGCCCGATCCCATTGCAGGTCGGGGTTCTGGAGCAATGGGCGCAGGCTTTCACCGCGTTCCACGGTGGACGCAGGCTCGAGGCCCGCCAGATCGACCAGGGTCGGGTACAGGTCCATCGAACTCACGGGAACAGCGGAGCGGGTACCGGGCTTGGTGATGCCCGGCGCAACGATGATCAGCGGAATGTGCAGCGCGGGTTCCCACAGCGTTTCCTTTTCACGCTGGTTCTTTTCGCCCAGCTGGTAACCGTGGTCGCTCATCAGCACGATGATGGTGCGGTCGGCGCGACCACTTTCATCAAGTGCCTTGAGCAGGCGACCCACCGCCTCGTCGGCCACCGACACGCTCGACAGGTACGCCTGCACGGCGTCCTTCCACGCGCCCGCCTCCATGATGGGCAGCATGCGCTGGTTTGAATGATGGGCCGGATCGATGTCACTCAGGTCGTCTTCCTTGTACGGAGGCGTCTGCACGGATTCAAGCGGGTACTCGTCGAAGAATTCCTGCGGGTTGTACCAGGGCGCATGCGGACGATAGATCCCGGCGGCCATGAACCGGGGCTGCCGGACGTCGTTGGTCTCCTTCATCCGCTTGATCACGTAGGCGCTGGTCATGCCGTCGATGGTGGCCTCGAAGGTGCCGACCACCGGCCCCCAGTTGAATGGCAGATTGGCCACCGCGGCCGGCTTCAGTTCATCGGGCAGCTGCCAGTCCAGAGCCGGCCAGTAATCATCCCAGCCACGCACATCGTTGAAACCCGGATGGCCGCCGGGTGAGAAGGTGTGGGCGTGGAAGATCTTTCCCGATCCGAAGTTCAGGAAGCCGTGCTCCTTGAAATAGCGCGGCAACGATGGCCGGTTGGCGAAGAACTCCATCGCGCGCCAGTCCTGCCCGTTGTTGTAGACGCCGGAACTCGATGGCAGCGCGCCGAACAATGCGGCCGTGCGAATGGCATTGCACTGGGGCGCGATCGACTGCGCATTGGTGAAGGTCATGCCGCGGCGTGCCAGCTCGCTGATGTTCGGTGTCCTGGCCTGCCGGTCGCCCAGCGGTTCGATCATCGCGTTCAGATCATCCACCATGATGAGCAGCACGTCGGGCCGGGCATCGCCGGCCGGTTTGCCCGGCGCGCACGAGCTCAGCGCGACCGCGGCGGCGAGGAGTGCGAGACAACGTAATGGAATCATCTTCATGTTTTGCTTTCCTGACAATGCGGTACTGACCTCAACCACGTTCTCACGGCAAATCGGGCGCCGTCCCGGGAGCGGCCGGTTCGACGAACTCCACCAGCACGCCATCCGGATCGATCGCGAACACGAACCGGCCAAAGGGTCGCTGGATCGGCTCACCGTTCACGCTCAGGAAACCATATCCCGCATTCTTCGTGCGCGTAAGCAGCGTATCCAGATCCGTCACCTGCAGCTGGAACTGCGGCGCGCCGATGTCCTGGATCTTCCAGTGATACGGGTTGGGCGGCGGCAACATGCCGGCCGGGACGTTGAACTCGCTGAAGACCACCCCGACCTGCGTTCCGGGAATCGATGCTGCGGTCAATGTCATCTGTCCGCCGGCCAGACCGTGCAATGCGAGTTCCGCTGCAGTGGCGGCGCGCCGCTCGTGCACGGTGAAGCCCAGCAGGTCGCGATAGAACGCAAGCGATGCGTCCGTATCGGCCACCGTCACGCCCAGCGATGTGGCGATGATCTCGCCAGCCTCGTGCGCGGCCGCAATCGCGGCCGGCGACGCCTGCGTCAGGCGCACGAGGTAGCCATCCGGATCGCGGACCAGCAGCGATCTGCCGGCCGGCGTGGCGAGCGGCACGCCGCCCAGCGTGACGATCGGCGCCGCGCGCTGCCTGAGCCTCGCGATGAGGACATCCAGATCGCGCACCTCGAACATCAGCACCGAAGCACCGGGATCCCAGGCGTTCGGCCAGCGCTCGCCCCGGGGAATGTCGAAGAATTCGGAAAGCTCGAGGCCAAAAGACGTGTTCGCGGCACGCATGAACACCGTTCGATAGCGTGAGCCGCGCGTGTTGGTGAGCTGCCAGACCAGCTCGTCGGAACCGGCCTCTGCTACCGGCCGGATGGATTCCGGCGCGGCAGCAGCGGGCGCGAAGGGCGAGCCTGCGAGCTCGATGCCGAGCACCGCATGGTAGAACTCAAACGCGCGCTCCGCGTCGCCGCTGGTGTGTACCCAGTTATGGAGACCGCGTGCAAACGCCGGCTGGGCTTCGGGCTGTGTGCACGCGGAGAGCTGCATCGCGGCGATGCCGATCAGGCATGGCCAGTTCGCGGTCCTACTTGATGTTCGCAGACTTCACGTCCCACTCGCTGTCCTTGCAGTAGGCGCAGTCCGGGCCGATCAGCAGGCCCTTGCCGGTCTTCGACGTGTCGCCCTTCAGCTGCCAGTTGAGCCATGCGAGATGGATCTTCGTGAAATCTCCACCATTGGCCTTGGAGAGATCCCCGCCGTGGCCGATGGCCTTGTCAAACCACATCACCGGCACACCCAGCTTGCTGATGGCCTCGTAACCCATCACGCCGCCTTCATAGGCCACGTCGCCCTTGCCGCCCTCGATGAACAGCACCGGGGTATGCACCAGCTTGTAGAAGTCTTCCTTCACGCGCTTCATGCCACTGCTGGTCACGCCCCAGGTGGTGATGCGCTTGTCACCCACTGTGCCGATGGCCATCAGCCCTCCGCAGGAGAAACCATTGGAGGCAATCTTGTTCGTATCGAGGCTGTTGTAGTACGGGCTCTTCGGATTGCCGTTCTCGGCAATGGCCCAGTCGATGTAACCGATGAGCGGCTTGCCCTGCGCCGTCATGTCGCCATCGCCCATGCCCGGGCTCTTGCCGCGGCCTTCAGGTGTTGGCGTGCCATCGGCCACCACGAAGTAGCCATGCGAGGCGATCTCGCTCATCGAGGCCACATTCGACAGGCCGTTCTGCGAGCAGCCGCCCTCGCCCCACACCAGGATCGGATACTTCTCCTTGCCCTTCATGTCGGCGGGCCGGTAGATGGTGCCCGTGCTGATGCCCGGCGAGCAGTTGTACTCGATGACCACCTGGTGCGGGCCGCTGCCCGACCCCTTCGCGTCCACCGGCGTGGAAACGCAATTGCCCGCGGCCGGCGCCGCACCGGAACCTGCGCTGTCGGCGGCGAGCACATGACCCGCGCCAACCGCGGCACCCAGCATCCCCGCCAGAATCCATGTGAAAGACCTTGTGATTCTCATGCCTCGCTCCTTGGTCAGTTCCGCCAGGGCCCCGACCTGATTGCAGATCGGGGCCCGCCTGTCTTGCCGGATCGCTACTTCAGGCTGCGCGTCTGGATCTGCCAGTTCGGGTCCTTGCAGGGCACGCAACTGTCACCCACGAGGTAGCCCTTGCCGGCGGCACTGGTGTCGCCATTGAGCTGCCACTTCAGCCAGGCCACGGCAATCTTGCCGAAGGGCCCGCCGTTGTCCTGGCTGTAGGTGCCGCCATGGCCCACCGATGGATACACGCCGTAGAACACCGGAATCTTCGCCGGCATGTTCTCGAAATCCGCCTTGCCATTGGCATAGGCAATGTCGGATTCACCGCCGGTGATGATGATGGCCGTGCCGTGCATTTCGCCGAAGCGCTTTGCCCGGTCTTCCGGGGTGAACAGGCCGCTGTTCCAGATGCCCACGGTGCTCACGTGCGGATCATGGGCCGCGCCGTAAGACATGATGCCGCCGCAGGACATGCCCATCGCCGCGATCTTGTCGACGTTGACCTTGTTGTAGAAGCGGCTCTTGGAGTCCTTCGATTCCTTGACGATCCAGTCGAC
>CAYWDZ010000146.1:0-7925 GCA_964456255.1 uncultured Steroidobacteraceae bacterium
GTCCGGCATGGACACGCGCTCCGGATTCAGGAAGCGCTCGAACAGCAGTTCGTGCTCGATCGGGTCGAGATCAGTGATGCGCAGCACCCAGGCGACCAGCGAGCCCGCGCCCGAGCCACGTCCCGGTCCTACCGGAACGCCGTTCTCCCGCGCCCAGCGGATGAAGTCGGCCACGATCAGGAAGTAGCCCGCAAACCCCATCTCGACGATGACCTGCAGCTCGCGTTCCAGTCGCGCCGTGTACTCCCCGGGAGCCGTGCTGCCGGCACCAAGCTTTTCCACCATGCGTGCGGCGAGCCCGGCAGCCGCGCTGGCGCGGATGTAGTGCTCGGCCGTGGTGCCATCCGGCGTCGGGAAGATCGGCAGCTGGCTGGTGCCGAGTTTCAATGGCAGGCTGCAACGGCGCGCGATCTCCACCGAGTTGGTGAGCGCAGCCGGAATATCGGCAAACAGTTCGGCCATTTCGTCCGGCGAGCGCAGGTACTGCTCGCGCGTGAAACGCCGCTTGCGATTCGCATCGGCGAGCAGCGCGCGCTCGCGGATGCACACGCGTGCCTCGTGCGCCTCGTAATCCCCGGCCTTGAGGAAGCGCACGTCGTTGGTGGCCACCACCGGCACATCGCATTCGGCTGCCAGCGCGACCGCGGCATTCACGTAGTCCGCATCCGTCGACCGGCCCAGTCTCTGCAATTCGACGTAGAAGCGGTCGGGCAGCAGCTCCTTCCAGCCCTTGAGCAGGCGCCGCGCCAGCGCATGGCGGCCGGTCAGCAGCGCATGGCCGACATCGCCTTCCCAGCCACCGGACAATCCGATCATTCCCGACAGTGCATCGGCGCTGAGCCATTCGCGCTCGATCAGGGGTGTCGCCTGCCGCTCACCCTCCAGGTACGCACGCGTCAGCAGGCGCGCGAGGTTGTGGTAACCCGCCTCGCTCTGGCACAGCAGCGTGAGCCGCGATGGCTCCTGCCGCTCGCCCGGTTCCCGCACCCACAGGTCCACGCCAATGACCGGCTTGATGCCGGCCGCCAGCGCGGCGCGGTAGAACTTCACCATCGCGAACAGGTTGCACTCGTCGGTAAGCGCGACGGCGGGCAAGGCGCTTGCGGCAGCCGCCGACATCAGCTCGGGTACGCGCACCACGCTGTCGACCAGCGAGTACTCGGTGTGAACCCTCAAGTGAACAAACTGCTGCAAGCTCATGATTCCGATAGGCCCATTGCCTGACGCACCGGCGCGAAGCTCAGCCGGTGCTGGGGCGATGGGCCGAGGCGCGCGAGCTGCGCCAGATGTGTGGCGGTAGGGTAACCCTTGTGCACGGCCAGCTGGTATCCCGGATACGCTTCATCCAGCGTGCAGCACAGTGCATCGCGGGCGGTCTTGGCAAGAATGGAGGCTGCACTGATGGCTGCCACCTTCGAATCACCCTTCACCACGCATTCGACACCGTCGCAGCAATCGCCGAGGAAGGGCTGCCGATTGCCGTCTACCTGCACCAGCCGCGGCCTCACCACCAGCCCCAGCACCGCACGGCGCATCGCCAGCAGGGTTGCGCCGAGAATATTCAGCGCATCGATCTCTTCCACATCCGCCCAGGCGACGTGCCACGCCAGCGCGCGGGCGCGAATCAGCTGCGCGAGTTCCGCACGGCGCGCCGGCACGAGTTGCTTGGAATCACGCAGGCCATCGATGGGACGTGCGGGGTCGAGTATGACGGCCGCTGCGTAAACCGGTCCGCACAGCGGGCCGCGTCCCGCTTCATCCACACCTGCCAGCACGTCGCTCGTCATGAGCGCAAGGATAGCTGCCCACCCTGCTCGATTGGAGCCAACAGCTCCAGCAGGACTTCCGCCGCGCGACCCGCTCCGCCACCCTGCAACTGCTCGTGTATTTCTCCGAACCGCGCCTGCAGCGCTGCGCGCCGCGGGGCATCGATCAGGGCAGCGTGAAGCGCTTCGGACAGTGATTCGGGCCGGACTTCATTCTGGAAGAACTCGGGCACCAGGGGCTCATCGCCCAGCAGGTTGGGCAGGGAAAAATGGCGCACCTTCACCAGACCCAGATCACGCACGATGAAGGCGGTGACTGGCGCAAGCCGATAAGCCACCACCATGGGCAATCCGTGCAGCAGCGCCTGCAGCGTCGCGGTCCCCGAGGCAATGAGCCCGACGTCGGCGGCGGCAAGCGCGACATCAGCCTGGCCGGCGAGCAGTTGCACCTCCGCACCCGCGGCCTGCAGCTGCGCCGTGAAATGCCGCGCCAGTGCCGGCGTCGCCATCGGTGCCACAAACCGCAGCGGGCGCCCCAGACGCTTGCGCAGGAGCACAGTGGCCGCGGCGAAATCCGCACCCAGGCGACGCACCTCGCCCGCTCGACTGCCCGGCAGCACGGCCACCACAAGCTCCGCAGCGCCCAGGCCCAATTCCCTGCGCGCGGCATGGCGCTGCGAATCGAACGGGATGCGGTCTGCCAGCGGATGTCCGACGAATTCTGCGCGTACGGGCTGCCCCGCATAGCTTTGCGGCTCGAAGGGCAGCAGGCACAGCACTGCATTCACGGCCCGGGCGATCGACTTCACGCGCCCCTTGCGCCAGGCCCACACCTGCGGGCTGACGTACTGGGCCGTGGGGATGCCACGCTGGCGCAGTGAGCGCGCCAGGCCCAGGTTGAACGCTGGTGCATCAATGCCGACAAACAGGTCGATGCCCCAGGCGAGGAACTCGCGCCTCAGCCGGGCACGCAGCCTCAGCAGTCGCGGCAGATGCGCCAGCGGCTCCACCAGCCCCATGACTGCCAGTTCGGCCGCATCGCCCAGGGCCTCGCAACCGGCAGCGCGCATCTGCTCGCCCGCCAGACCAACGAAGCGGGCTTCCGGCCGGCGCGCGCGCAGCGCGCCGATCAGATCCGCGCCGAGCGCATCGCCTGAAGCCTCGCCAGCGACCAGTCCGATAGTGAGCGCCCTGCCCATGGGTGCTCGAGGCAATGCCTAGCGCGCCAGGCCGCGTGTGGAACCGCGGATAAATTCCGCGAAGATGCCCAGCACCTCGTGCTTGCGCGCCTGTTCCTCGATCCGGCGCGTTGCCACCTCCAGCTTCAGGTCGCTGCGATACAGCACGCGATAGGCATTGCGGATCGCGCGCAGCTGCGCCTCATCAAAGCCGCGCCGCTTCAGGCCCTCGACATTCACCGAACGCGGCTCGGCCGGCTGACCGGTGGCCAGCACATAGGGAGGGATGTCCCGGATCACCGACGTGTTGTTGCCGATGAAGGCATGCGCGCCAATGCGACAGAACTGATGTGCCCCCGAGTAACCCGAAAAGATCGCCCAGTCACCGACCTCGACATGCCCCGCAAGCTGCACCACGTTCGAGCAGATGACGTGGTTGCCCAGCACGCAGTCGTGCGCGATGTGCGAGTAGGCCAGTATCAGGTTGTCGCTGCCGATGCGCGTCTCGCCAATGCCGCCTGCCGTTCCGCGATTGACCGTGACGTATTCACGGAAGGTATTGCGGTTGCCGATGATCAGTCGCGTCGGCTCGCCCCGGTACTTCATGTCCTGCGGTGCCTCGCCAATCGAGGCGAACTGGTAGACGCGATTGCCTTCGCCCAGCACAGTCGGCCCATTGATCACGACGTGGGGCCCGATCCAGCACCCCGCCCCGATGGTCACGTCCGGTCCGATCACCGTGAAGGGACCAATCTCGACATCGGGCGCCAGCTCGGCCCGCGGCGAGACGACTGCGCGCGAATCAATGGTCACAGAAGCAGATGCCCCGTATTCAGATCTGGTCCAGCGGCGAGGCGTTCGCCGAGTCCGCGAACAGCATCATCTCCGCCTGCACGGCCTCGACATCTCCGACGTGCGCTGTCGCGGCGATCTTCCAGATGTCGCGCGAGCTGCGCAAAATCCGCGCGCTCAGGATCAGCTGATCCCCGGGCTCGACCGGTCGCCGGAAGCGGCAGCCATCGATGCCGGCAAAATAGAATCGCGTGTTCTCGTTGGGGACCTTGCCCAGCGTGACGAACACCAGCACGCCGGCCGCCTGTGCCAGGGCCTCGAGGATCATCACGCCCGGCATCACCGGCCGCTCGGGGAAGTGCCCGGTGAAGTAGGGTTCGTTCACGGTGACGTTCTTGATCGCACGGATGCTTTCGCCCGATACGCACTCCAGCACCCGGTCCACCATCAGAAACGGGTAACGATGCGGCAACCGCTTCAGGATTGCATAAACATCGAGAAACGGTTTGTCAGTGCTTGTCATCTTCGTCCTGCCCCGCTCGCGCTCCGGCGCTGATTCTGCCTTCCAGCTTCGCTACCCGTGCCGCCAGCTGCTCGAGCCGCTTGATGCGGCCCACAACTCGGCGCCATAGCCGCACTTCTTCCGCGGGCAACGAGCTCGAATACATGCCCGGCTCGCGAATGGAATGGGTAACCTGGCTGTAGAAGCCGATGACAATATCATCGCCGACCGTGAGCTGCCCACTGAAGCCCACGCCGCCGCCGATCATGCAGCGCCGCCCGATGTGCGTACTCCCGGCGATGCCGACGCAGGCCGCAATTGCGGTGTGCGCCCCGATGGTGACGTTGTGCGCCACCTGGATGAGGTTGTCGAGCCGCACGCCCTCCTCGATCACGGTATCTTCCAGCGCACCCCGATCGATGGTGGTGTTGGCGCCGATCTCCACGTCATCACCAATGCGCACTGCGCCGAGCTGCGGAACCTTGACCCAGCGGGTTGCATCGCGTGCATTGCCGAACCCATCCGAGCCGATGACAGCCCCCGGATGGACGATGCAGCGCGCACCGATGCGACAGCCGTCGAGCACCGTGACCCGCTCAGCCAGGCGCGTGTCCTCGCCAAGCACGACCTGCTCGCCCAGTACTGCATGCGCCGCGATGCGGCACCGCTCACCCACCACCGTCCCGGCTCCAACCAGCACGAACGGGCCGATTTCGGCGCTGGCCGCGACATTCGCAGCAGCATGCACGAGCGCAGTCGGGTGTATGCCAGGCCGGGCCGGCGGCAGCGGATGCAGCGTGGCGGCAACCTGTGCGAATACCAGGTGGGGATTGGGGTGGATCAGCGCCGCAACCGCGCTCGGGCAATCAGCCGCGTGAGGTTCCGCCACGACGACTGCGCCAAGACGGGTGCTGCGCAACTCCTTGAGCAGAGCCGGATTGGCCAGAAACCCGAGGGCATCCGGCCCGCCACCGAGCGTGGCTACCGCGGCGATGCGACGCTCCGGATCCCCGCGCAGCGTGCATCCGTGGCGCTCCGCTATTTCTCGCAGGGAAAGGCTGGCAACGCTATCCGGCATTGGCGCGGCCGGTTGCGCGATCGTCAGGGCTTGGCGATCGCCGGAGGCGCTGTTGCTGGCTTCTTGGCTGCGGCACCGGCTGCAGGAGCTGCCGCTGGAGCCCCAACCTTGCGGCTCAGCAGGCTCTGCAGGATGGCGCCGGTCACGTCCACCGTGGCAGAGGCATACAGCACCCCGTCACCGACGATCAGATCGTAGCCCTGTGCCTTGGCGAAAGCCGCCACTTCTTCATCCAGCACGCGCGAGATCTTGGCGTTTTCGTCCTGCTTGCGCGCATTCAGGTCATCTTCGAATGCGGAACGCTTGGCCTGCAGGTCACGCACGCCATCGCGCAGTTCCTTGTCAGCCGCAGAACGCTGGATCTCCGTCATGGTGGCGGCATCCTTGGTGAGCTTGTCCTGCCGCGCCTGCAGCATCGCTTCCTGATCCTGCAGCGTCTTCCAGCGCGCCGTGAACTCGGCCTGGATGGCGTCGTTGGCGGCCTTTGCCTGCGGCGACTCCATGGCCAGCCGCTGGATATTCACGAATCCGATCTTGACCTCGGCATTGGCCACCGAGGCGGCACCAGCCAGCAGGGTTGCATACAACCAGACGATAACTCTGCGCTTCACAATCAACCTCTTCACGTGTCTAGAACGCCTGACCGATGGAGAACTGGAACTTTTCCTTCTCGTCGGGCCAAAGGACGGCACTGCCCTTGGACGCATTCAGCGGAATGCCGTAACTGAACCGGAACAGACCCAGCGGCGCCAGCCATTCCAGCGACAAGCCAGCCGAGCGGCGCAGGTTAGCAAATTTGAACTTGTAGGTCACCGGCGTCTGCAGGTTGCGGCCCAGAAACTCGGTCCCTTCTGTCGAGAAAACGTTGCCAATGTCGTAGAAAAGGCTCACCCGGGCGCTGCTCTGGAACTTTGCGGGCATCGGGAACAGCAGCTCACTGCGCAGGACCGTCTTCATGTTGCCGCCATAAGGGTTGCCGAAATTGTCCTTCGGCCCCAGGCGGCTCTCCTGGTATCCACGGACGGTATCCGGACCACCGGCATAGGACAGCCGGTACGGGGGCAGTGTCGTGGTCTTGCCAAACGCCGCGCCATACGAGGCATTCACCGTGACATTACCCGTCAGACCACGCCAGATCGGGATGTACTGGGAGAACTGGTACTCCGCCATCCAGTATTCAACGGCACTGCCGGGGATACTGGAGGACATGGAAAGGGACTGGCGCTGCCCGCGCGTCGGGAACAGTCCGCGGTTGTAGGTCTGGCGGTACCAACCAGCGGTCAGCTCGTAGACCGTGAACCGGCTGCCGAAATATTCGTAGAGATTGCCAAAGCCGTCCACGGCGCTGTGGCTGTAGGGCTTGCCATTCTGCTGCACCCACGTCTGCGCCTGCTGGGCGCTGCCGCTGGAAGTGGTGATCAGCTCCGAATGCGTTGCGTTCAGACCGAATTGCAGCCCGGAGTATTCGCTGATCGGGTAGCCGAACCGCAGCGCGGCCGCGACGCTCTTCGAGGAGAAGTCGGAGGACGCCGACACGAACTGCGAGACGTCCGAATAGCTCATGCTCATCGTCCGCGAGATGTTTTCGATCCCGATGTAATCATTGCTGTGCGAGAAGCTGGCCTGGCGCGCATAGCGGCCGGTGTTGACGTCGAAAGAGACACGATTGCCCGATCCCAGGAAGTTGGCGTCCGCGTAACTGCCCGTGACGATGATCGATTGGGCGCCCGAGTAGCCAAGACCGCCAGTCAGCGTCGCACTCGGCCCCTCCTTGATGGTGTAGGTCACATCCACCAGATCATCCGACCCCTCGACCCGCTCCTTCTCGTATTCAACGCTCTCGATGTAGCGCAATCCCTGGATGCGTTCCTTGGAGCGTTCCAGGTTGTAATTCGAAACCCAGCCGCCTTCCAGCTGACGGATCTCACGCCGCAGCACCACATCCTGTGTGCGCTCGATGCCCTCGAAAATGATGTGCCGGACATACACACGCTGCCCCGGGTCGACGAGGAAGGTCATCGACACTTCCTTGTTCTCCTCGTCGAGCTTCGACGACGGAGTCACCTTGACGAAGGCATAGCCCTCGTCTCCCAGGCGGGATTCGATCAGCTTCTGCGTCGCGGAAATCGCCTGCTGGGAGTAGATCTGGCCCTTCTGCACCAGGACCAGGCGCTGCAGCTCCGGCAGAGGCACGATGGTATTGCCCGCGATCTTGACGTCGGAAATCCTGTAGATGTCGCCTTCATGGACGCTCACGGTGATGAACATGTCGTCCTTGTCGGGCGAGATGGTCACCTGGGCGGATTCGATCTGGAAATCCGCATAGCCGCGATCCTGATAGTAGGACGTGAGCTTCTCCAGATCGCCCGACATGGATTCGCGCGAATAACGCGTGGCGTCCTTCCAGAAGTTGTTCCAGCGCGGGGTCTTGAGCTCGAAGGACTCCAGGATGTCCTTCTCCTTGAACTTCGTGTTGCCGACGATGCTGATCTGCCGGATCTTGGCGCGATCCCCCTCGTCGATGCTGATCACGACGTTGACCAGGTTGTTGCCCCCCTCCTCGACCTTGGTGTCGAACCATTCGTCGAGGCTGCGCGACACCACCTGCA
>CAYWDZ010000147.1:0-7883 GCA_964456255.1 uncultured Steroidobacteraceae bacterium
GCAGGCCGGCGTGCATTCGGGCGATTCAAGCTGCTCGCTGCCGCCCAACAGCCTGTCGTTCGAGCTGCAGCAGCAGCTCAGGGACCAGACGCGCAAGCTGGCGCTTGGCCTCCATGTGATCGGCCTGATGAATGTGCAGTACGCCATCCAGAACGGTGTGGTGTATGTGCTGGAAGTGAATCCGCGCGCTTCACGGACCGCACCCTTCGTGTCGAAGGCCACGGGCCGTCCGATTGCCAAGATCGGCGCGCTGGTGATGGCCGGGCGCACGCTGGCCGAGCTCGGCGCCACCAAGGAGATCGTGCCGGACTTCTACTCCGTCAAGGAGGCGGTATTCCCGTTCGCGAAGTTCCCGGAATCCGATCCGATCCTCGGTCCGGAGATGAAGTCCACTGGCGAGGTCATGGGTACCGGGCGCACTTTCGGCGAGGCCTACGCCAAGTCGCAGAGTGCATCGGGCATCGCGTTGCCGACGCGTGGCAGCGCACTGATCAGCGTGCGTGAACGCGACAAGCCCGGCGCCGTGACCATGGCGCGCAAGCTTACCGAGCGCGGCTTCGAGCTGGTGGCCAC
Source organism: uncultured Steroidobacteraceae bacterium (assembly GCA_964456255.1). GTDB lineage: Bacteria > Pseudomonadota > Gammaproteobacteria > Steroidobacterales > Steroidobacteraceae > ZC4RG30. The sequence continues at coordinate 574 of CAYWDZ010000147.1, forward strand.
CGATGGCACCGCCAAGGCCATCGAAGCGGCGGGCCTGACCGTGCGCCGCGTGAACAAGGTGCGCGAAGGCCGGCCGCACATTGTTGATCTCATCAAGAACGACGAGGTCGCGCTGATCGTGAACACGACCGAAGGGCGGCAGGCCACGCGTGATTCGATGGCGATCCGGCGCGAAGCGGTCAGCCGCCGGGTCACCTACTTCACGACGCTGGCCGCGGGGCTGGCGACCTGCGAGGCGCTGGATCACCTGGATGATGTGGACGTCAATCGTCTGCAGGACCTGCATCGGGAGCTGGAGTCGTGAAGCGCGTGCCGATCACGCTGAACGGCGCCGAGGCGATGCGCACGGAGCTGCGCAAGCTCAAGAGCGAGGATCGTCCCGGCGTGATCAAGGCCATTGCCGAGGCGCGCAGCCACGGCGATTTGTCCGAGAACGCCGAGTATCACGCTGCCCGTGAACAGCAGGGATTCATCGAAGGGCGGATCCAGGAACTTGAGGCGAAGCTGTCGAATGCCGAGATCATCGATGTCACCCGGATGCCCAATACCGGCAAGGTGATCTTCGGTGCGACGGTGGACCTCGAGGACGAGGACACCGGCAGCAAGGTGACCTACCAGATCGTTGGCGAGGACGAGGCGAGCATCAAGGCTGGTCGCATCTCGGTGGGCTCGCCGATTGCACGGGCGCTGGTGGGCAAGTCCGAGGGCGACTCGGTGGAAGTCGCCGCCCCGGGCGGCAAGCGCAACTACGAGATCATCGCCGTCCGCTACGTCTAGCGGCCATACGCTTCCCGCAGGCCCTCGGCGGCGGCAATCTCCTCGTCAGTGATCGCCTTGGGCGTGATGATCACCTGCACCAGCCAGACGAAGAACCAGATTCCGGTGCACAGCGTCAGCAGCACGTAGAACAGCCTGATCCACACCACGTCGATGTCGAAGTAGGCCGCGAGGCCGGCACAGACGCCGCCCAGCATGCCCTGGGCCGGTATGCGGTACAGACGCCGCTTCTGTGGTGCGCGTGCGGTACCTGCCGACGGACGCTGCTCCGCAAAGGCGCTGCCGGCATCAGGACCTGATTGCCCGTACTGCACCGGACCCATGTCGCGCAGGATCTGCGCGCCTTCATCATCCGAAATGACGTTCTTGTGCTTGCCCAGATGCAGGTCGCACTTGTCGGCGATCGACTGCTCGAGGTCCGACAGCAACTCCTTGTGGTCGGCGTTGCCTCGGGAGCCCGCCGCCGCCGCATCCAGATAAGACTTGATCGCGTTGAACGCGCCTTCCTCGAACTGGTAGGCATTGCCGTTGAGGCTGCCCGTGATGACCTTGCGCATGTTGTTTTCCTCTTCGCTCAAGTCCAGTGCATGACCCAGGCTGGCGCGGGCCAGCCGAATATTTCCCGCAGAAACTCCTGCAGTTGTGGCAGTGCCGCCCATCCCGCAATCAGCACCACCACGACCAGCGCAATCCACAGCAGGCCTGACCAGGCGTCAGCCCAGCCGTGGGCGCGACCGCCGTTGGCGTAGTACAGGGCGGTCTTTCGCCCCGCACCGATGGGCAGTGCCAGCAGTGCATAGATGGCCAGTACGGCCACGAGCGCGATCCAGCGCGGCAGATGCACGTGCTGGTGGTCGTACTGCCAGTTGAAACCAGGCTCGCCCAGGGTGTGCCAGACCATGATGGCGGCCACGGCCATCAGCGCGAACCAGCCGGCCGAGAGCGCCGTGAACACTGGCAGCATCACCCCGCCAGCGACCCGCGCGGCGGGGCCCGGCGGCTGTCGGGGCACGGCGGATGCCGGCGGGGGTTCTGCCGCAAACCACTGGCCATGGCGCTTGCCGCGCCGTCTGGATCGACGTTCGGCGCGAAATTCCTCGTGCTTGTTCTTGACCCGGTCCACCAGCTCCTGGGCATTGAACGGCTGCCCGTATGCGGCGGAAATTTCCTCCGGAGTAGTGGCCATGGGTGCTGCGAAGGCCAGCACGATGTAGATGAGCAGGAAGAAGCCCGTGGTGAAGATGGTCAGCAGGATGAAGGCCACACGCACCCAGGTCACATCGACACCCGCATAGGCCGCAAGGCCGGTGCAGACGCCTGCCCACTGCTTGCCTTCTTCGATGCGATAGAGGCGGCGGGGGCGTGGGCCGGTCTGCGCGCCGGCGCCGGAAGAGACGTGGCCGTCCGCGGTCTGATTCGCGCCCTCGCTGGTGCCGACCACCGGTCCCATCTCCTTCAGGATGCGTTCGATCTCTGCCGCGCTCACCACAGTCTTGTACTGGCCGAGGGCGACGCGGATCTTGTCCGCGATGGCCTGCTCGAGGTCGGCCATGATTTCGGCCTTGTCCGGATTACCGCCCAGCGCGCGCTCGGAATTCTCCAGGTACTGGCGCAACGCCTCGTAGCCGTCTTCGTCGATCTGGTAGGCATTGTGGTTCAGGTTGATCGTGGTGACTTTGCGCATATCACGGCCCCAGTCGGGTGAGGGTTTCGTTGAGGTGATTCCAGTAGGTCTGCAGTTCTTCCAGGGCATGCCGCCCGGCTTCGGTGAGGCGGTAGTACTTGCGGGGCGGGCCCGCGTCAGACTCCTGCCATTCGTAGTCCACCAGTCCCTCGCGCCGCAAGCGCGAGAGCAGGGGATACAGCGTGCCTTCCTGAGTGGCGAACTCGGTGTCTGCCAGCCGCTGCAGCATCTCGGCCACGTACAGCTGCTCCGCGGCGACGACACGCAGCACGGCAAATTCCAGCAATCCCTTGCGAATCGGGGCGAATTTCTCGCTGAGCTCTGTGGGGGATGTATTCATTAAGCTACCTTGTGTAGACAAGGTAGCGGGACAAGAAAAGGATTGCAAGCCAAATTTGCGGGGGAGGCGCGGGTGGACCTGGCCGGGGAGGCTTCCCCGGCTCGCAGGGTGTCTAGAACGAGTACTTGATGCCGACCCTAAGGGTACGGGGTTCCTCGGTGCGGGACAGATAGGTCGCCAGCTGTTCGCCAGGCGCGGTGATGCCCGGAACGAAGGTCGGATAGTAGTAGCGCACGTCATTGCCCCGGTCGTTCAGCACGTTCAGCAGTTCGCCGTAGAGCTGGGCCGAGCCGAACTTGTACGCCAGACGCATGTTGAACATGCTCTCGGACGCCGCGCGCCTTGTGCCGCTCGGTACCAGCGGGTAGGGGCCCAGATAACGCAGGCGACCGCTGACCTCCCATCGGCCGTGAACCGCGGAGATTCCCAGCTCGCCCGCGCTCTCCACAGCCCCTTCCACGAAGTATCCCTGCAGGCCACTGGGGGTCTCGTTGCCGTCGGCATCGATGGCAGTGGGCGGGTCGTCCTGAATTTCCTTGTAGCGCGCGTGGCTGAGCGTGTAGACCGCGTCGATCCCGAGCCAATCGAAGGGCTTCCAGAAGGCAACCAGTTCCAGCCCGCGGCGCTTGCCGCCTGACTTGGGCTCGACGGCATTGGAATCACCCACGAAGATCAGCTCGCTGGATACGTCCAGCCACCAGTAGGTGGCCGTCACGTTCCAGCGGCTGCGCTCGAAGCGGATGCCGCCTTCCTTGCCGGTGCCCTTCACCAGGCCCGGCACCGGCAGCGCCATCGGATCAGGATCGCGGTACACGACGCCGCGCGCGTCATTGGAATGAAATCCGCGCCCCCAGTTGGCGTACAGCTCGAGCGCCGGCATCACTGACCAGGCCAGGCCGGCCTTGGGCGAAACCATGCTGTCGTGGTCACTTCCCACGCGGGTGTCGACGCCCGCGCTCGCGTTCGCAGCAGCCTTGAAGTCGTAGTAGTCCGCGCGCAGGCCGGTATTGAAGCGCAGCGTGTCGGTGGCGTACCAGGTGGCCTCGGAATACACGGCAGCCGAGCCTTCGCGAATCGCATTGTTGGCCTGGTTGGACACAAATACTGCGGCGTCGGTGTTGTCCACTCCGATGCGGCTGCCGTCGTCGTAGCGCAGTTCCGTCCCCGCAGTGATCTTGAACGTTGGCACGACGCGGAACTCACGCTGGGCCCGGCCGCCGATGGTCCAGCGATGATCGAACTGGCGGATCTGCGCGTCGTAGGTGGGATCGGACAGCATGTGCCAGTCGTAGCGCTGGGCATACGCCGTCGCATTCCACTGCGTGGTTTCGTAGTTGGCCGTCAGGATCCAGCGATCGGTCTGGCCTTTGGCCGTCTGGTCCAGGGAACAGAAACGGTTCGGGCATGCGGGGGTTCCAACCGCGATCTCCGGGCTCTGTTCGGTCGGATGCCAGGTTCCGTGATACCCGGAGAGTGTGACGCGCAGCATGCCGTCACCAACATGCCGCAGGTACTTGGCCCACATGGAACCGTGCTTCAGGTCCTCGGGTCTTTGCCACGGCCCGTCGTAGGTCTTCAGCTGCAGCAATCCGGTCAGTTCTCCGGAGCCAAGGCCGGTGCTGCCGCCAGCTGCAAATCTGCGCCAGCCGTACTGGCCAGTCTCGGCAGACACGAATGGTGCATCCAGACGATCAATGGTCGTCATGAACGAAGAGCCGGCCAGCGCGAAATCCCCGACATCGGCGCGGTACGGTCCCTTGCGATAGTCGATGCGGTCGACCACCTCGGGGATCAGGCCGTTGACGTCGAGGTAGCCCTGGCCATGTCCATGGCTGCGCAGATTCCACGGCATTCCGTCGATGTAGGTGGTGAAGTCGGTGCCGTGGTCGAGGTTGAAGCCACGCAGGAAGTACTGGTTGGCCTTGCCGCTGCCCGAGTGCTGGGCAGCGATCATGCCCGGTACGGCCTCGAGCAGTTCGGCAACCCGCAACATCGGCCGCACCGACAGGTCCGCGCCGCCCACGGTGCCTTCGCTGGCTGCGTCGGCCGTGCCGATCTGCTGCTCGGCGCGCCCGAAGACCACCACTTCGTCCAGTTGCTGTGATGCGTTGCCGGTGCTGTTCCCGTCAGCGGTATCGGCAGCCCATGCGTTCAGTCCTGCGGCCAGCGAAAAGGCGGCCACCACCCATCCAGTCGTTCTCATTGCACCCTTCTGATCGATTCCACTGTTGCAGTGGGCTTCGGATCTGACGGGCAGTGGGAGCCGGTGTCACGGGAAATACGGTTGGGAACGGTTAACCCGCACGTTACCGACCCCGTGCAGGCGCGCTGGCGGCGCTCAGGCCGGCAAGGTGATGCGAGGAAGCTCCGGATGCGGCCGGTACAGCACGGCGACATGTCCAATGCGCGTCACCATCGTGCTGCCCGTATGCCTGGCAAGGTCCGCCAGGGCGGCGTCCCTCTCGGCACGATCAAGGCCCGGCAGGCGCACCTTGATCAGTTCGTGGTGGCCCAGGGCTCGGTCGGTCTCGCTGATGACGGCGGGTGTGAGCCCGGAATTGCCCATCAGAATCACCGGCTTGAGGGGATGCGCGAGCCCCTTCAGGTGCCGGCGCTGCTTTTCGGTAAGGTCCATGGGGTCGCGATTCTAAGTCCGCGGCAGGCCGGGGCGTTGCGCTTTCGGTGCCCGTGGGGCCCGACATTGCCTAGACTTGCGGCGGTGAACGAATCGTCCGGCAGCAACACCCCCACGGAGTTTCTCGATGAAGTCGAGCGGGTCCGTGCCAGCGGCACGCTGGGGCGGGGCACGCATCTGCAGCGCATGTTCGATTTCCTGGTGGACTGCAGTGCCACCGGGCGCGTGCCCAAGGAAGTCGAGATTGCGGTCGATTGCTTCGAGCGGGGGGCCGGGGTCGATGTAGCGCAGGACGCCACCGTGCGGGTCACGGCCCACAAGCTGCGGCGCCGACTCGAGGAGTTCTACCGCGGCATCGGTGAGCCGCAGCGGCTGACGATTCCACGTGGCGAGTATCGACTGGCCCTGCGCGAGATGCAGTCGGTGGATGACCAACCGCGCGGCTGGCGAAGGCTGCTGCCGGTGACGGGACGGGAGCGCATTGCGGCAGCAGTGACGATTGCCGCGCTGGCGGTTGCGGCCGTGGCACTGGGTATGGTGTTGCGCGCGCCGCGCGCCAGCCTGGACATGGCCGAGCAGCGTGCATCGCCACTCTGGGCGCCGATTCTGGCCGACAAGCTGCCGGTCCAGCTGGTGCTGGGCGACTACTACATCTTTGGTGAGCGGGGCGATGACGGCCAGATCGAGCGTCTGGTGCGCGATTTCAGCATCAACTCCCGGCGCGAGCTCGAACAGGGATTCATCGCGGACCCTTCGCGCGCATCCCACTATGCGGACCTGAACCTGGGTTATCTGCCGACCTCCAGTGCGCAGGCATTGCGGGAAGTGCTGCCGGTGCTGATCTCCTCCGGCAAGCCGTTGATGCTGACGCTCGCATCGGAGCTGGATCCGGCCACGCTGAAGTCCACGCACGTGGTCTATCTGGGTTACCTGTCCGCTCTGGGCATGCTGGAGGACATGGTGTTCGAGTCGGCCCGGTATTCGATCGGCAGTTCCTACGATGAACTGATCGACTCGAAGACGGGAGAGATCCACACCAGCGAGGCGGGCGAGGCTCATGCTTCAGGCATGCGTTACAACGACTATGCCTATCTGGCGCAATTTGCCGGCCCAGGTGGCCAGCGGCATCTGGTCATTGCAGGTACGCGCGATACCGGACTGATGGAGGCGGCCGAGATTGCCGCAGACCGGACGCGTGTGCAGGAAATCCGTGACCACGAGTCGTCGGACAGGCCGGTCGAGCTCCTGTACGAGGTGCAGGGCGTCAACGGCATCAATGTCGAGGCCCGTCTGCTCGACAGCCCTTGATCCCCGGCGGACGAGCCGCATTAAGTACTCCTCGGGGAACCCGTATTCCGGCCGCAGTTGCTGGCGAGTGGGCCCTGGATGGTGTAGCGTGACCGGCGATACCCGGTGGTGGGTTATGACCGGGAAAGAGGCCGTAAGTGAATGACATGACTGGCAAAGTGCTGATCTGGCTCGTGGTCGTGGCGGCCATGATTTTCGTGTTCAGCAAGTTCGTGCAGCCGACCACTCCGGCCACACCCCCCAGCTATTCGGCGTTTCTGGACGACGTGAAGGGCGGTCGCGTCGCCAAGGTCGTTCTCAAGGGCGATCTGATCGTTGGCACCCGGACGGATGGTGCCCAGTTCCGCATCTACAACCCCGAGACCGACAACACCGACCTGATCAGCGCACTGCGCGAGGCCGGTGTGGATATCACCGGCGAGCCTCCGGAGCAGCAGCATTTCCTGACGACGTTGCTGCTGAACCTGGCCGGGCCGCTGCTGCTGATCCTGGTGTTCGTCTACATGCTGCGCCAGATGCAGGGCGCGGCCGGTGGCCGCGGCGCCATGTCCTTCGGCAAGAGCAAG
>CAYWDZ010000148.1:0-7847 GCA_964456255.1 uncultured Steroidobacteraceae bacterium
GATTCGATCACCCAGACGGTCATCAACATCAGGTAACCCACATGGATCGCATGCTCTACGTTGCGATGACCGGTGCCCGCGAAACCATGCGGGCACAGGCCGCCAACAACCACAACCTGGCCAACGCGTCGACCACCGGCTTTCGCGCCGACCTGTCGGCATTCCAGGCCAGGCACGTGGATGGCGATGGCTACCACTCGCGTGTGTACGCGACCGTTGCAACCACGGGCTACGACGATACGCAGGGCGCATTGATCCCCACCGGCGGGGAGCTGGACGTGGCCGTGCAGGGCAGAGGCTTCATCGCCGTGCAGGGACCCGACGGCCGGGAGGCCTACACGCGTGCCGGCGACCTGCACCTGGACACGACCGGACAGTTGCTGACCAGTACCAATCTGCCGGTGCTTGGCGATGGCGGGCCGATCTCGGTGCCGCCGTATGCATCGCTGCGCATCGGCGAAGACGGCACGATTTCCATCGTGCCGCTGGGTCAGGGGCCCGAGACGCGCGCCGACGTGGGGCGCATCAAGCTGGTGAATCCGGCCAGCGGGGATCTGCAGAAGGATCCGGACGGATTGCTGCGCATGAAGGACGGCAGTGATGCCGAGGTCGACGCCTCCACGCGGATCGCGTGGAAGGTGCTGGAGACCAGCAACGTGAACATCGCCGATGCCATGGTCAACATGATCGAGCTGCAGCGGCGTTTCGACATGCAGGTGCGGGCCATGAAGTCCGCCGAAGACAATGGCACCGCCTCCGCGCGGCTGCTCTCACTCAGGTAAACCGGGGAGACATTCAATGGATTCCGCACTGTGGGCCGCCAAGACCGGACTGGATGCGCAGAACACGCGCATGACCACCATTTCGCACAATCTGGCCAACGTGAACACCACCGGCTTCAAGAAGGACCGCGTGGTCTTCGAGGACCTGCTCTACCAGAACCGGGGGCAGGTCGGTGCCTCCACCTCGCAGGACACCGTGTCGCCCACGGGCCTGAACATCGGCACCGGTGTGCGCGTGGTGGCCACCGAAAAGAACTACACGCAGGGGCAGATCACCAACACGGGCAACGTGCTGGACGTGGCCATCAGTGGCCGCGGCTTCTTCCAGGTGCTGATGCCGGATGGCAGCCTCTCCTACACGCGCGATGGCTCGTTCAAGATGAGTCCCGAAGGGGAGCTCGTCACCTCCAGCGGCTACAAGATCCAGCCGGGCATCTCGATTCCCCAGGGTGCGCAGAGCCTGAGCATCGGCGTCGATGGCGTCATCAACGCGCAGCTGCCGGGCCAGACGGGCACGACGCAGGTCGGCACGCTGCAGCTCACCGATTTCGTGAACCCGGCGGGCCTCGAACCGCGCGGTGACAACCTGCTGGTGGAATCCGCCGCGAGCGGCCCGGCACAGACCGGCAATCCGGGCCTGAACGGCCTCGGGACCCTGCGGCAGGGTTACCTCGAAGGTTCCAACGTGAACGTGGTCGAGGAGCTGGTGAACATGATCGAGACCCAGCGCGCCTACGAGATGAACTCCAAGGCCATCTCCACCACGGACCAGATGCTGCAATACGTGAGCAACAACCTGTGAAGAACACCTTGATTCTGGCGAGCGTGGCGTCGCTGCTGCTCTCCGGCTGCGCGATGCTGCCAAGGCATCATGAGGACGAGTTCGCGGCCACCTGGCCGGAGGACTATCCGCGCGAACAGACGGCCAATGGCGCCATCTTCCAGAACGGCAACGACGTGCCGCTGTTCGAGAACGCCGTGGCACATCGGGTCGGCGACACCGTGACGATCAACTTGATCGAGAGCACGGCGGCGCAGAAGAGTTCCAGCACCACGACCTCCAAGAGCACCTCGGCGGATCTTTCGGCACCGGTGTTCGGCGGCACGCCGCTGGCCATCGGTGGCCACGAAATCTCGGCCGGGCTCGACAACAGCCGCACCTTCGATGGGTCTGGCGACAGCGCGCTGTCCAACAAATTGCAGGGCAATGTCACGGTCACTGTCGCCAGGCGGCTCTCCAACGGCAACCTGGTCGTGCGCGGCCAGAAGTGGATCGAGATCAACCAGGGGCGCGAATACGTGCGCATCCAGGGCGTGATCCGCCCGATCGACATCCAGCCCGACAACACGATTGCTTCCTACAAGGTGGCCGACGCGACCATCGCCTACGGTCAGCGCGGCGCGCTGGCCGACGCGAATCGTCCCGGCCTCCTGTCCCGCTTCTTCAATTCGATATTCAACCCGCTATGAAAAACCGTCACCTTCCGGAACTGTTCGCTGCCGCCGCACTGGCGATGGTGCTGCTGTCACCGCTTGCGCATGCCGAGCGCATCAAGGACCTGGCAGCGGTGTCGGGCGTGCGCGGCAACCAGCTGGTGGGCTACGGGCTCGTCGTTGGCCTGGATGGCACCGGCGACCAGACCAGCCAGGCGCCCTTCACCGTGCAGAGCATCAAGAGCATGCTGGCCAACTTCGGCGTGACGGTGCCTTCCAACGTGAACCCGCAGCTGAAGAACGTTGCCGCGGTGGTCGTGACCGCAGACCTGCCGGCGTTTTCCAAGGCCGGCCAGACCATCGACGTGACAGTCTCCTCCATCGGCAACGCGGCCTCGCTGCGTGGTGGCACCTTGCTGATGACACCGCTGCGCGGCGTCGATGGCCAGGTGTACGGCATCGCGCAGGGCAGCATGGTGGTCAGCGGTTTCGGCGTCAAAGGAACAGACGGCTCGAAGTTGTCGGTGAACGTGCCTTCCAGCGGCCACGTGCCCAATGGCGCCACCGTGGAGCGGGAGGTGCCGAACAATTTCACGGAGCAGCCCTTCGTGGTGCTGAACCTGCACACGCCCGACTTCACCACCTCGGCGCGTCTGGCCGCGGGCATCAACGAGTTGCTGGGCGCGGAAACCGCGCAGGCGCTGGATGCGGTATCGGTCAAGGTGCGCGCGCCGGTGGACTCCAACCAGCGCATCGCCTATCTGTCCGAGCTCGAGGCGATGGAAGTCGAGCCGGGTGAGGCGCCGGCGCGCGTCATCATCAATTCCAAGTCCGGCACGGTGGTCATCAATTCGCGCGTGCGCGTGTCGCCCGCCGCCGTGGCGCACGGGTCGCTGCAGGTCACCATCAGCGAGCGGCTGGACGTGAGCCAGCCGGAGCCCTTGTCGCGTGGCGATACCGTGGTCACGCCCCGCAGCGAGATCAATGCGGGGGAAGACCAGGCCCGAATGTTCATGTTCGAAGCCGGCGTGAGCCTCAACGACATCGTGCGTGCGGTGAACCAGGTGGGCGCGGCGCCCAGTGACCTGCTCGCGATCCTCGAAGCGCTGAAGGCGGCCGGTGCGCTGCGCGCGGAGCTGATCGTCATCTAGCCATGGCCATCGCACCACTGGACACTTCGTTCTACGCCGACCCGGCCAGCCTCGACGGGCTGAAGCGGCAGGCCGGCACGCAGTCGCCAGAGGCGCTGCGTGAAGTCGCGCGCCAGTTCGAAAGCCTGTTCACCAACATGATGCTCAAGAGCATGCGTTCGGCCTCGATGGGCGACCCGCTGTTCGGCAGCGACCAGGCCGACTTCTACCAGGACATGTTCGACCAGCAGATGGCCGTGCAGCTCTCGAGTGGCAAGGGACTGGGCCTCGCGGACATGCTGGTGCGCCAGCTCATGGGCGGCGCGCCAGCGCAAGCCTCCACAACCACGGCGACAGACGCTGCCCCGGCCCCGGCGCCGGAGCACCAGGATTTCGTCAGCGCGCTGCGTCCGGCCGCAACGGCTGCAGCGAAGGAACTGGGCGTGGATCCCGATGCGATCCTCGCGCACGCGGCGCTGGAAACCGGCTGGGGTCGATCCATGCCCACCGGTGCCAATGGTCAGCAGAGCTTCAATCTGTTCGGCATCAAGGCCGGGACTGGCTGGTCCGGCCCAGCGGTACAGTCCCGCACGAATGAATTTGCCGACGGACACATGCAGCAGGTGAGCGCGAAGTTCCGTGCCTACGGTTCGCCCGCTGAGGCGATGCAGGACTATGTCAGGCTCATCAAGGACAACCCGCGCTATGCCGGGGCAGTGGGCACCGGCAATGATGTGGCGGCGTTTGCCCGCGGCCTGCAGCGCGGCGGCTATGCCACGGATCCCGCATATGTCGAGAAGCTGACCGCGGTCGCCGCGCGGCTCAAGAGTGGCAATTTCCTGCCGATAACCAGCACGCACGCGGTCTGAGAGGATTCACCAAGTGGCTGACATGCTCAACGTCGCGTTGTCTGGTCTCAGGGCGTTCCAGACCGCACTGGACACCACGAGCCACAACATCGCCAATGCGAACACCCCGGGCTTCAGCCGGCAACGCGTGGACCTGGTCACCCAGGCGCCCTCCGGAGCCGCCGGCCTCATCACCGGCACTGGTGTGGCCATCACCGGCATCACGCGCACTACGGATGCGCTGCTGGCCCTGCAGATGCGCCGTGCCTCCAGTGCCTATGCGAGCCTGGACGCCTATGCCGGCAAGGCCGGCGACCTGAACAACCTGTTCGCCGACAGCCAGACCGGCCTGTCGGCCACGCTGCAGAAGTTCACCAATGCACTGCAGGGCGTGTCCAGCACGCCATCCTCGATTTCGGCCCGGCAGGTGCTGTTGTCCGAGGCCAATGGCCTCGTCAGCCGCTTGCAGTCCTATGAATCCCGGCTCGACGACCTGGATACCCAGATCAACGAGCAGCTGCGGGTCGAGGTCTCCTCGATCAACACCATCGCGCGCAACGTCGCGGAACTCAACCAGCAGATTGCGCGCGCGGTCGGCTCCGGCAGCTCGCCGAACGATTTGCTGGACGCGCGCGACAAGCAGCTGGGCGACCTCGCGGCGCGCGTGGATATCAGCGTCGTCAAACAGGACGATGGCTCGGTCAACGTGTTCATCGGCACGGGTCAGTCGCTGGTGCTGGGCGCCGTTGCCTCCGAACTGGTGGCCCAGCCCGATGAATTCCTGCCCGGCCGGCTGACCGTGGCGCTCAAGGCGCCCGTGGGCACCATCGACATCGCAGCTTCCCTGACCGGCGGCAGCGTGGGCGGGGTGCTGGATTTCCGCCGCGACATGCTCGACCCGGCGCGCAACGAGCTGGGCCGCATTGCCGTGGCCCTCGGTGCCGCGACCAACCAGCAGCATCGCGCGGGCCAGGACCTGTACGGTGACCTGGGCGGTGATTTCTTCGCGGTGGGCAATGTCGACATCCTGCGCAGCCGCGCGAATGGTGGCAGCGCGGTGCTCACCGCCACGCGCACGGACGTCGGTGCCCTGACTGCGGATGACTATGCATTGCGCTACGACGGCGGTACCTGGAACGTGAAACGCGTCGCCACCGGCGAGGCCGTGGCCTACACCGTGGGTGGCGGCGGTGCGCTGGAATTCGACGGGATTTCCGTCGCCGTGAGCGGTGCCCCTGTGGTCGGCGACCAGTTCATGGTGCGGCCGTCCGGCGGCGCCATCGATGGCCTTGCGGTGCTGGTCAGGGATCCCTCGCGCGTGGCCGCGGCGGCCCCGATCCGCAGCGCGGCCGCATCTGCGAATACCGGCACGGCCACGATTTCCGCGGGCGAGGTGCTGGATGCCGCCAATCCGGCGCTGCGCAGCGCCGTGACCATCCAGTTCACCGGGCCGGGCGCCTGGCAGGCGCTGGATTCCTCGAACGCCGTGATTGCCTCCGGGGCGTATGCGCCGGGCGGCAATATCGACGTCAACGGCTGGCGCGTGCAGATCGATGGCACCGCCGCCACGGGCGACTCCTTCACCATCAGCAGCAATGTCGGTGGCGTGGGTGACAACCGCAATGCGCTGAAACTGGCGGCTGTGCTGTCGCAGGGCGTACTCGGCAACGGTACCGAGTCCCTCGATGCCGCGGCGAGCCGCATCGTCAGCACCATCGGCGTGACCACCAACGGCGTCAATGCCAGCCTCGATGCCCACAAGATCATCTACGACGACAGCGTCGCGGCGCTGGATGGCGTGGCGGGCGTGAATCTGGACGAGGAAGCAGCCAACCTGCTGCGTTACCAGCAGGCCTACCAGGCGGTGGCACAGACCATTCGCGTGACGCAGACCATCTTCGACACCATTCTCGGGTCGGTGAGCCGATGACCATCCATCGCCTGTCCACGGCCGGGCAGCACACCCAGGCCATCGAACAGATGCTCCGGCGGCAGGTGCAGCTCGCCCGCACGCAGAACCAGGTGGCCACCGGCCAGCGCATCCAGTCCCCGGCCGACGATCCGGTTGCGGCCACACGCATCCTGGGGCTGGAGCGCTCGCAATCCGAACTGGCGCAGTTCGGCCGCAACGCCGGTATTGCCGCAGACCGCCTGAACCTGGGCGAGACTGCCCTGGCCGACCTCGACACGCTGCTGCAGAGGATCCGCGAACTGGCGCTGCAGGCCAACAACGGCGCACTCGACGACACCTCGTTGCATTCGCTGGCGACGGAACTGCGCGCGCGCGCGCAGGAGCTGCTCGGCATCGCCAATCGCAAGGACTCCAATGGCGAGTATCTGTTCGCCGGCTATTCCACAGGCACACAGCCGTTTGCCAATGGTGGCAGCGGCATCGCGTATGCCGGCGACCAGGGCGTGCGCGTGCTGCAGGTCAGCCCGACGCAGACGGTTGCCGATGGCATTCCCGGGCAGCGCCTGTTCATGGATGTCTCCGAGGGCAATGGCACCTTCACTGTTGGTCTGGGCGCGCATGCCGGCACCGGTGTGGTCGGTGTGCAGCAGGTGCTGGACGCCACGGCCTGGGTTGCGGGCAACTACACGGTGACGTTCAGCGATCCGGATGGTGATGGCGTCGCCGACATCTGGTCCGTTACCGACGATGCGGACGTGGCGGTGCCGCCCGCCGTCCTTGCGACCGGCAGCTACCAGAACGGCGGCGCGATTGCCTTCAACGGCATCCAGTTCACGCTGGCCGGTCAGCCTGCAGTCGGTGATTCCTTCACGGTCCGGCCGGCCGGGGCCCAGGACCTGTTCACGACGGTGGATGGCCTCATCGCGGCCCTGGAGCAGGGCTCTGCGACGCCCGAGAAGTCGGCACGCCTGTCGACCAGCCTGAACCAGGCGCTGGCGCAGCTCGACAACGGCATCAACCATGCGATCGACCTCAGGACCGAGGTCGGAGCGCGCCTGGGCGTGCTCGATTCGGCCGCGATCCTGCGCGATGACCTGGATGAGCAGCTCAGCAGCTCGATCTCCGGCCTGAAGGATCTGGACTACGCCGAAGCCATCAGCCGGCTCAACCAGCAGATGGTGGGTCTGCAGGCCGCACAGGCCGCCTACACGCGCATCGGTCAGCTCTCGCTGTTCGATTACCTGCGTTAAGTCCAATCGCGCGCCGCTGCGGTGGCGGCCTTGTGACACAGGTCCCGATTGCGCCGCACGGATGCGAACCACGCCTTCAAGTCGCGCCGACTCCTGCCGTTAACCCTCCCGTAGAGCGCACTGGCCGCGGTAACCGACCAGGGCACCGCCGGCCGGAAATTGCCGGGAATGTCGCAACCATACTGAGTCTTCTACAGGAGCATTTACATGGCACTTGTCATCAACACCAACGTGATGTCGCTGAACGCGCAGCGCAATCTGTCGACATCCGGCAGCGCGCTGGCTACCTCACTGCAGCGCCTGTCTTCGGGCATGCGCATCAACAGCGCCAAGGACGACGCCGCGGGTCTGGCGATCTCGACCCGCATGACCACGCAGATCAACGGCCTGAACCAGGCCGTGCGCAACGCCAACGACGGCATTTCACTGGCCCAGACCGCCGAAGGCGCCCTGCAGGAGGTGACCAACAACCTGCAGCGCATCCGCGAGCT